>MNCR01000094.1:8446-63635 GCA_001914535.1 Candidatus Rokubacteria bacterium 13_2_20CM_69_15_1 | reverse complement strand
ACCGCCTCGGACGCCTCCTCGATCGATCGGAACGAGGCGAGGATCGTCTTGACCGCCTCGGCCGTGTGGAGCAACCGCACCGTCACCGCGGTCACGAGGCCAAACGTCCCCTCGGAGCCGACGGCGACGCCGGTGAGGTCGTAGCCGGCCCGGTCGGCGACCTTCCCGCCGAGGCGCACGACCTCGCCCGCGCCCGTGACCAGCTCGAGGCCCACGACGTGGTTGGCCGTGATCCCGTACTTGAGGCAGTGCGGCCCGCCGGCGTTGGTCGCCACGTTGCCGCCAATCGACGACACCATCTGGCTCGAGGGGTCGGGCGCGAAGAACCAGCCCCGATCCTGCACCGCGCGCGTGAGCCAGAGGTTGATCAGCCCCGGCTGGACCGTCGCCGAACGGTTCGCCAGGTCGATCTCGAGGATCCGGGTCATCCGGTTGAGCCCGATCATCACACCGCCCAGAGGGGCCATGGCGCCGCCGATGAGGCCCGTGCCCGAGCCGCGCGGGACGATGGGCACGCGCTCACGGCGGCACAGCGTCACGATCGCCGCGACCTCGGCGGTGGACGCGGGCAGGGCGACGGCGTCAGGCGCCCCCTTGTAGAAGGTGTGCATGTCGCACTCGTAGACGAGGCGGCCCTCCGGCGACACGACGAGGCCATCGGGGCCGAGGGCGCGCCGGAGCTCGTCCAGGACGCCGGGAGCGAGGGGCATGGCACCACCTTACCCGAAAACGAACTTGCCGGCTCCCGAAGGGACGCCGGCAAGGTGTCGTCGCAGCTCAGACCGGCGGTTCAGGAGATGCGCCAGGTATCTCCCGAGGTGAGGAGCTTCGCGATGTCTCCGGGACCTCGCTCCGAAATCGCCTTCTGCTCCTGGTCGAGCATGATCTGTTCGTACACGGGCCCCTCGACCGCCGCCAGCACGCCGATGGGGATCGGGAAGTCAGGGGCGAAGAGATCCGCCAGGAGCTTCGCCGCGTTCACGTTGTGCTCGTCGTGGACCCAGAGCGCGCTCGCCGGCACGTCCTTCGCCGTGACGACCTTCGGCCGCACGCCCTCCATGATGACGGCACGCCGGTCATCCGGCGGCCCGAAGAGCAGCGGCTTGCCGTGCTCGAGCCGGAGCTCGTACTGGAGCTTCTGCTCCTTGTCGTAGATGACGTTCCACGCGAGGTCGTTGTAGACGTTACAGTTCTGGAGGATCTCCATGAACGCGGCGCCCTTGTGGCGCGCGGCGCGCTTGAGCGTCTCCTCCATGTGCGGGATGTTGCGGTCGACCGTGCGCGCGACGAACGTGGCGCCGCACCCGAGCGCGAACGCGAGCGGGTTCACCGGGCGGTCGGCGGAGCCGTGCGGCGTGGACTTCGTGACCTTGCCGAGCTCGCTCGTGGGCGAGTACTGCCCCTTCGTGAGGCCATAGATCCGGTTGTTGAAGAGGAGGATCGTCACGTTCACGTTCCGGCGCAGCACGTGCAGCATGTGGTTGCCGCCGATCGAGAGCCCGTCGCCGTCCCCCGTCACGACGAACACCTTGAGGTCCGGGCGCGCCAGCCTGAGCCCGGTGGCGATGGCCGGCGCGCGGCCGTGGATCGTGTGGAACCCGTAGGTGTTCATGTAGTACGGGAAGCGGCTCGAGCAGCCGATCCCGGAGATGAAGACGATGTCCTCCTTCGGGATGCCCAGGTCCGGCATCGCCTTCTGCACCGCGGAGAGGATCGCGTAGTCCCCGCAGCCGGGGCACCACCGGACGTCCTGGTCGGACTCGAAGTCCTTCTTCGTGTACTTGGGCGCTTCCTTCGCCGGCGGGCCGCCCGGGCTCATGCCTGGCTCTCCACGAGTTGGTTGATCGCGTCCAGGATTTCCTCGCTCGCCAGCGGCAGGCCGCGCACCCGGTTGAAGCCGACGGCGTCCACCAGGTACTCGGCGCGAAGCACGCGCACGAGCTGGCCGCTGTTGATCTCGGGCACGAGCACCTTGCGGTACTCGCGGAGGATGTGGCCGAGGTCTGGCGGGAGGGGGTTCAGGTAGCGGAGGTGGACCGAGGCGACCGCCTTGCCCTCCACCTGCGCGCGCTCCACCGCCGCCGTGATCGACCCGTACGTCCCGCCCCAGCCGACCACGAGCAGGTCACCCGTCGCCGCGCCGTTGATCGTCGTGGGCGGGATCTCCTGGGCCACGCGCCGCACCTTCTCCGCACGGGTCTTGACCATCTGGTCGTGGTTGTCCGGGTCGTAGGAGATGTTGCCCGTGACGTCCTGCTTCTCGATCCCGCCGATGCGGTGCTCGAGCCCGGGCGTGCCGGGACGCACCCAGGGGCGCGCGAGCGTTGCCGGGTCGCGCAGGTACGGGAAGAACCCGGCGCTCTCCGTCCGGAAGCCGACCTCGATGGGCGGCAGCGTCGCGGGGTCGGGGATGAGCCATGGCTCCGACCCGTTCGCCAGGAAGCCGTCGCTCAGCACCATGACCGGCAGCATGTACTTCGTCGCGATGCGCACCGCCTCGTAGGCCACGTAGAAGCAGTCCCCCGGGGTGGCGGGCGCGATGACGACGACGGGCGATTCGCTGTTGCGACCGTACAGCGCCTGCATCAGATCCGCCTGCTCGGTCTTCGTCGGGAGCCCCGTCGACGGACCGCCCCGCTGGATGTCGAAGATCACGAGCGGCAGCTCGGCCGTGACCGCGAGCCCGATCGCCTCGCCCTTGAGCGCGACCCCAGGGCCGCTCGAGCCGGTGACGCCGACGGCCCCGCCGAACGCGGCGCCGATGGCCGCGGTGATCGCGGCGATCTCGTCCTCGGCCTGGATCGTGCGCACCCGGAACCGCTTGTGCAGCGCGAGCTCGTGCAGGATGTCGCTCGCGGGCGTGATCGGGTACGCGCCGTACACCACGGGGAGCTTCGAGCGCTGGGCCGCGGCCAGGATTCCCCACGCGAGCGCTCGGTTGCCGGTCATCGCCCGGTAGAGCCCCGGCGCCATCTCCGCCGCCTCGATCGTGTAGTGCTCGGCGAAGATCTCGGCGGTCTCGCCGTACGCGTGGCCCGCCTTCAGCACGCGCGTGTTGGCGAGGGCGATGGACGGGTTCTTCGAGAATTTCTTCGTGATCCACTCGAGGGTGGGCTCGATCGGCCGCGTGTAGATCCACGAGACGAGGCCGAGCGCGAAGAAGTTCTTGGTACGATCCTTCTCCTTCGTGTTCAGCGGCAGGTCCTTGATCGCCTCGTACGTGAGCCCCGTCATGTCCACCTTGTGGAGCCGGTAGCGCTCGGCCAGCGTCGGCTCCTCGAGGGGGCTCGCCGCGTAGCCCGCCTTGTCGAGGTTGCGCTGGTCGAAGGCCGCGGTGTTGACGACGAGCAGGCCGCCGGGCTTCAGGTCGCGAAGGTGCACCTTGAGCGCTGCGGGATTCATCGCCACCAGGCAGTCCAGTCGGTCGCCCGGCGTGTAGACGCGCTGGCTCCCGAACTGGAGCTGGAAGCTCGAGACGCCGAAGAGCGTGCCGGCGGGGGCGCGAATCTCGGCGGGGAAGTTCGGCAGGGTCGCGATGTCGTTGCCGGCCCACGCCGACTCGGTCGTGAATTGCTCGCCGGTGAGCTGCATGCCGTCGCCGGAGTCGCCGGCGAACCGGACGACCGCGCGATCCAGCTCTTTCAGGGACTTGCTCTTGGTGGTCGCCGCGGCTTCACTCATCGACGCTCGTCTCCTCGCGCGGCTGCAGACACACACCCCGGCCACGGTTGTCCGGGCTTCGGGAATCGATGCTGAGGCCGCCCGACTGCGGTGCGCGCGCTGCGAGTCGAGCGAGCAACTGTCATTTTATCGGAGGCCATCCGGACGGGCAAGATTTGCGCTCCTACCCCGCGTCGATCTCGCTCGGCCGCTTGAGCGTGTTACCGGGCGGGAGGTTCAGGACGGTTTCTGGAAAGAGGTTCGCCAGCCACCGGATCACGTCGCTCACGGTGACCACGCCGATCGGCCGCCGCTCCGCGTCCACGAGCGGCACCGTCCGGTACCCGGCCACGCTCATCGAGTGGACGGCGTAGGCGACGCGGTCCCGCGCGGTGAGCGCCTCTGGGTTGCGCGTCATCACCTGGCCGAGCGGGGTTTTGCGGGCGTCGAGGTTCTTGCCGACCACCCGCGTCAGCACGTCACGTTCCGTGAAGATGCCCGTGAGCCGTCCCCCGGCGTCGGTGATCAACACCCCCGCCTGACGTCGCGCCAGCATGGTCTCGACCGCCTCGCGGACGGTCGCGGTCTCTGGCAGGCAGATCGGATCGGCGGGCCCGAGCACGGCGATCGTGTCGTTCAGCAGCGCGCCCCTGGTCTCGCGGACTTCGCCTTCGAGCGCCGCGGAGTACTCGTCTTCGAACTCACCCATGGCTCTACCCCCTTGTCCCGAAGCGGTCTCGCTCCAATCCTACTCCCCTTCGCGCGGAGAATCCCGCCCGAGAGCGCGGGAGCCCGCGCGGGCGGGCTCTTCGTTCGCCTCGCGGAGGAGCTCGATGAACCGGCTCACCGTGGGCGTGAGGGGCTTCTGCCGCCGGTGGATGATGCCCACGGGTCGCACCAGATCGGCGATCGCCAGCGGGACGACGGTCAGCGTCCGGATCCCCGCTTCCTTCTGGACGGTATGACGGGGCAGGATCGATACCCCGGCCGCGATGGTGATCGCCTGCTTGATCGTCTCGATGTTGTCGAACTCCATGACCGTGTTCACCTTGACGTTGTGCGCGCGGAGCGCGCGGTCGATCGCCTTGCGGATCGTGAGCCCGGGGTCGAAGGCGACGAACGTCTCGCCGTTGAGGTCCGTCGGCCGCACGAGCCGGCGGCGCGCCAGCCGGTGGTTCGGGTGACACACGAACGCCATCGGCTCGGCTCGCAGCGGGACGGTCGAGAGGGCGCGGTTCGTCGGCGGGTAGGACATGATCCCGACGTCCGCCTCGCCCTCGAGGACCGCCTCGACGACCTTGTGGGGGTGCAGACACTCGAGCTGCACCCGCGCCGCCGGGTAGAGGGACATGAACCGCTGCATGTGCCGGCTCACGTCGTGGAGCCCGACGGAGTAGATCGCGGCGACCCTCACCGTGCCATCGACGCGCGCCTTGACGATCGCCACGTCCGCCTTGGCCTTCTCCCACGACTCGAGGATGGCGCGGCACGCCGTGTAGAAGGCCTCGCCCTCGGGCGTGACGACGAACGGGCGCTTGGTGCGGTCGATCAGGGTCACCCCGAGCTCGGTCTCGAGCTGCTGCACCCCCTGGCTCGCGGCCGATTGGGAGACGAAGTTCTGCTCGGCCCCTCGGGAGAACGAGCGGAGCCGGGCCACGTCGCAATAGAGGCGGAGGGTCTCGACGTGCACGGCTCGATCATACTATAAGAATTCCTCATACCCGCCATCCGACTTTTTGGGGATGACTAATAGTCCCGGCGCAGTTAGTATCGTGCAACTGTTCACAAAAGGGGGTGCAGGATGACGAAGCAGCCGAATCACCCGCTCGGGCCGGCGGGGCCGCGCGCCCAGGGCCTCTACGACCCGCGCCAGGAGCACGACGCCTGCGGTGTCGGCTTCGTCGTCAACATCAAGGGCAAGAAGTCGCACACGATCGTCCGCCAGGCGCTCGCGGTCCTCATCAACCTGCTCCACCGGGGCGCGTGCGGCTGCGAGCCAAACACGGGCGACGGCGCGGGCATCCTGCTGCAGATGCCGGACAAGTTCCTCCGCCGGGAGTGTGACCGCCTCGGGATCCCCCTGCCCCCACCGAAGGCGTACGGCTGCGGCCTCATGTTCCTCCCGCGCGACCCCGAGCAGCGCGACAAGGTGCGCGCCCTCCTGCACTCGATCGTCGAGGAGGAGGGCCAGCGGCTCTGCGGGTGGCGCGACGTCCCGACGGACGACCACCTGCTCGGCTCCACGGCGCTCTCGGTCAAGCCCCACATCACCCAGGTGTTCATCGGTCGCGGCGCGGGGGTCCGCGACCACGCCGCCTTCGAGCGCAAGCTCTACGTGATCCGCAAGCTCTTCGAGAAGGCCGTGGTGGCGCTCGACATCCCGGAGAACACGTTCGCCTACATCCCGAGCCTGAGCTCGAACACGCTCATCTACAAGGGGATGCTCAGCGCGGACCAGATCGAGACGATGTATCCGGACCTCGCCGACCCCGACGTCGAGTCCGCGCTGGCGCTCGTGCACCAGCGGTTCAGCACCAACACGTTTCCGTCCTGGCCGCTCGCCCACCCGTACCGCTACATCGCCCACAACGGCGAGATCAACACGCTCCGCGGCAACATCAACTGGATGCGCGCCCGCGAAGCGCTCTGCCGCTCAGGGGTCCTCGGCGACGACCTCAAGAAGGTCCTGCCCGTGACGCGCGAGGGGCTGTCGGACTCGGCCACGTTCGACAACGTGCTCGAGTTCCTCGTCATGAACGGCCGGTCGCTGCCACACGCGATCCTCATGATGATCCCGGAGCCGTGGCAGAACCACGAGTCGATGAGCCCCGAGCGGCGGGCGTTCTACGAGTACCACGCCTCGCTGATGGAGCCGTGGGACGGGCCGGCGTCGATCGCCTTCACCGACGGCACCGTGATCGGCGCCGTGCTGGACCGGAACGGCCTGCGCCCTTCCCGGTACTACGTCACCAAGGACGACATGGTGATCATGGCCTCCGAGGTCGGC
The DNA here is from genome assembly GCA_001914535.1 of Candidatus Rokubacteria bacterium 13_2_20CM_69_15_1. GTDB lineage: Bacteria > Methylomirabilota > Methylomirabilia > Rokubacteriales > CSP1-6 > 20CM-2-70-11. The sequence goes on along the minus strand of MNCR01000094.1, from coordinate 56,968 downwards.
GTGCTCGACGTGCCGCCTTCGAACGTGCTCATGAAGGAGCGGCTGCACCCCGGGCGCATCTTCCTCGTGGACACGGGGAAGGGGCGGATCATCGACGACGAGGAGATCAAGGCGCAGCTCGCTGCCGAGCACCCGTACGCCGACTGGCTCCGCGAGCACGCGGTGAGCCTCGCGGACCTGCCGGACCAGCCGGTTCCCGCGGCCGACCACGACACCGTGCTCCAGCGTCAGATCGCGTTCGGCTACACGCACGAGGACCTCCGCATTCTCTTGTTGCCGATGGCGAAGAACGGCGAGGAGCCGGTGGGCTCGATGGGGACCGACACGGCGCTGGCGGTCCTGTCGGACCGCCCCCGGCCGCTCTACGACTATTTCAAGCAGCTCTTCGCCCAGGTGACGAACCCGCCGCTCGACCAGATCCGGGAGGAGCTGGTCACCGCCATGGAGTCGACGGTCGGGCCGGAGCTGAACCTCCTCAGCCCGGAGCCCGCGTCCTGTCGGCAAATCGTTCTGCCGGACCCGGTGCTCTCGAACGCGGAGCTCGCCAAGCTCACGCACGTCGCCGGGCGTGGCTTCAAGTCGGTCACGCTCCCGATGCTCTGGCCGGTCGCCGAGAGCGCCGCCGGCCTCGAGCGGGCGCTTGAGGCCCTGCAGCAGCGAGCAAGCCGGGCGATCGCCGACGGGGACAACGTCATCATCTTGTCCGATCGGGGACAGAGCCGCGAGCGGGCCGCGATTCCGAGCCTCCTGGCCACCGCCGCGGTGCACCACCACCTCGTGCGGCGCGGCGAGCGGACCCGCTGCGGGCTCGTCGTGGAGACGGGCGACGCGCGCGAGGTCCACCACATGTGCCTGCTCATCGGGTATGGCGCGGGCGCCGTGAACCCGTGGGTGGCCTTCGAGAGCCTGGACGACATGATCCGCCAGGGGATCCTCACCGGGATCGATCACCGGAAGGCCGTGACGAATTACATCAAGGCGCTCAACAAGGGGATCCTGAAGGTCATGGCGAAGATGGGGATCTCGACGCTGCAGAGCTACTGCGGCGCCCAGATCTTCGAGGCCGTCGGCCTGAACCGCGACCTCGTGGACCGTTACTTCACGGGGACCGCGTCTCGCGTGTCGGGCATCGGCATCGACCTGATCGCGGAGGAGGCGCAGCGCCGGCACGCGCGCGCCTTCCCCGAGCGGCCCGTGGGCGCGGCCGACCTCGACTGGGGGGGCGAGTACCAGTGGCGGCGCGACGGCGAGCACCACATGGTCAATCCCGACATGATCGCGCGCCTCCAGCACTCGACCCGCTCGGGCAGCTACCCACTCTTCAAGGAGTACACGCGGCTCTGCGACGACCAGGGCCGCCGGCTGGCGACCCTGCGCGGGCTCATGGAGCTCGCGGAGACCACGACCCCGATCCCGATCGAGGAGGTCGAGCCCGTCGAGTCGATCCTCAAGCGCTTCGCCACCGGCGCCATGTCGTACGGCTCGATCAGCCAGGAGGCCCACGAGACGCTCGCGATCGCGATGAACCGGATCGGCGGCCGGTCCAACACCGGTGAGGGCGGCGAGGACCCGGGCCGGTACCGCCGAGACCCCAACGGGGATTGGCGCCGGAGCGCCGTCAAGCAGGTCGCCTCCGGGCGCTTCGGGGTGACGAGCGAGTATCTCGTCAACGCGACCGATCTGCAGATCAAGATGGCCCAGGGCGCCAAGCCCGGCGAGGGCGGCCAGCTCCCCGGCACCAAGGTCTACCCGTGGATCGCGAAGGTCCGCTTCGCGACGCCGGGCGTGCAGCTGATCTCGCCGCCCCCGCACCACGACATCTACTCGATCGAGGACATCAAGCAGCTCATCCACGATCTGAAAAATGCCAACCCCGAGGCGCGGGTGCACGTGAAGCTCGTGGCCGAGATCGGCGTGGGCACCGTGGCGGCCGGCGTCGCCAAGGCCTTCTCCGACGTCGTGCTGATCTCGGGCCACGACGGCGGCACGGGCGCCTCCCCGCTCACGTCGATCAAGCACGGCGGCATCCCGTGGGAGCTCGGCCTGGCCGAGACCCAGCAGGTGCTCGTGCTGAACAAGCTGCGCGACCGGATCGTCGTCCAGGTGGACGGTCAGCTCAAGACCGGGCGTGACGTCGTGATCGCGGCGCTGCTCGGCGCCGAGGAGTACGGCTTCTCGACGGCGCCGCTCGTGGTGCTGGGCTGCATCATGATGCGGGTCTGCCACCTCAACACCTGCCCCGTGGGCGTCGCCACCCAGGACCCCGAGCTCAGGAAGCGCTTCAGCGGCAAGCCCGAGTACGTCGTGAACTTCTTTCGCTTCGTGGCCCAGGAGGTTCGGGAGTACATGGCGCGCCTCGGCTTTCGGACCATGGCCGCGATGATCGGGCGGGTGGACAAGCTCGACTTCAAGCCCGCCCTCGATCACTGGAAGGCGCGGGGGCTGGACCTCTCGACGATCCTCTACCAGCCGGACATGCCGCCCGAGGTGGCGCGGCACTGCGTGGTGGCGCAGGATCACGCCCTGGAGAAGTCGCTGGACCACACGACGATCATTCCGGCCTGCCTGGACGCGGTCGAGCACAAGAAGCCGGTGGCGCTGTCCCTGCCCATCCGCAACGTCCACCGCGCGGTGGGCACGATGCTGGGCTATCACATCACCAAGCGCTGGGGCGGCGAGGGCCTGCCGGAGGACACGATCCGGATCCACTTCACGGGCTCCGCCGGCCAGAGCTTCGGCGCCTTCGTGCCCCGGGGGATCACCTTCACCCTCGAGGGTGACGCCAACGACTACTGGGGCAAGGGGCTGTCGGGCGGCAAACTGATCGTCTTCCCGCCGCGCCGCTCCACGTTCGCGCCCGAGGAGAACATCATCATCGGCAACGTCGCCCTCTACGGCGCCACCAGCGGCGAGGCCTACGTGCGTGGCGTCGCCGGCGAGCGGTTCTGCGTGAGGAACAGCGGCGTCCACGCCGTCGTCGAGGGCATCGGCGACCACGGCTGCGAGTACATGACGGGCGGGCGCGTCGTCGTGCTCGGGCACACCGGCCGCAACTTCGCCGCGGGCATGTCGGGCGGCATCGCGTACGTGCTCGACGTGGACGGCCACTTCAAGCGTCGCGCGAACCTCGGCATGGTGGATCTCGAGCCGCTCGACCGGGCCGAGGACATCGAGCTGGTGCGCGACCTGATCCGGCGTCACATCGCCGTCACCGGCTCGACCTACGCCACGCGCATCCTCGACGGCTGGGTCGGGGTGCAGCCGAGGTTCGTCAAGGTGATGCCGAAGGACTACCGGCGCATCCTCCTCGCGGAGGCGCGCGCGCGGGCCGAGGGGCGCGAGCCGACGTTCGGCGAGCTCGTCGGGGCGACGAGTGGGTAAGGCCACCGGCTTCCTCGAGATCAAGCGCAAGAAGTGGCCGGCGCGCCCGGTCGAGGAGCGGGTCCGTGACTGGAAGGAGGTCTACCTCCCGTTCCCCCGGGACGAGCTGAAGAAGCAGGCCGCACGGTGCATGGACTGCGGCATCCCGTTCTGCCACCAGGGTTGTCCGCTCGGCAACATCATCCCCGACTGGAACGACCTCGTGTACAAGGACCACTGGCGCGAGGCGATCGACCGCCTGCACGCGACGAACAACTTCCCCGAGTGGACGGGCCGGCTGTGCCCCGCGCCGTGCGAGGGCTCGTGCGTGCTCGAGATCAACGACGACCCGGTCACGATCAAGGCGATCGAGCTTTCGATCGTCGAGCGGGCCTTCGACGAGGGCTGGATCGCCCCGCGCCCGCCGGCCCTTCGCACCGGCAAGAAGGTGGCCGTCGTCGGCTCCGGGCCCGCGGGGCTCGCCGCCGCCCAGCAGTGTAACCGGGCCGGTCACGCCGTGACCGTCTTCGAGCGTGGCGACCGGATCGGTGGGCTCCTGCGCTACGGGATCCCCGAGTTCAAGATGGAGAAGCGCTTCCTCGACCGGCGCCTCCAGCTCATGGAGAAAGAGGGGGTGGCGTTCGTCACCAACGCCCACGTCGGCGTCAACGTGGCCGTCGCCGAGCTTCGACGCGACTTCGACGCGCTCGTGCTCGCGGGCGGCGCGTGCCACCCGCGCGACCTCGCCGTGCCGGGGCGCGAGCTCGCGGGCATCCACTTCGCGATGGAGTACCTGACGCTCCAGAACAGGCGGTGCGAGGGCGACGCGATTCCCGACGATCAGTTCATCACGGCGACGGGCCAGCGCGTGGTCATCATCGGCGGCGGCGACACCGGCGCCGACTGCCTCGGCACCGTCCACCCCGACAATCCGTGGCCGCAGTGGCCCAACGTCTTTCGTGTGTCTGGCGCTCATGAGGAGGGCGGCGAGCGAGTCTACGCGGTCTCCACCCAGCGCTTCCTCGGAGACGAGCGGGGACACGTGCGGGCTCTCGACGCCGTCGAGGTCGAGATGATCCGCGCGGGCGGCCGCGTCGACTTCAGACCGATCCCCGGCACCGAGTTCACGCTGGCCTGCGACCTCGTGCTCCTCGCGATGGGGTTCCTCGGACCCGAGCGGGCCGGGATGCTGGCCGAGCTCGGCACGACGCTCACCGAGCGCGGCAACGTCTGGCGCGACGACCGCTGGATGACGAGCGTTCCCGGCGTCTTCACCTGCGGCGACATGCAGCGCGGCCAGTCGCTGATCGTCTGGGCCGTCGCCGAGGGCCGCTCCGCCGCGCGCGGGGTCGATCTCTATCTGATGGGCAAGTCAGACCTCCCCGCGCCGCTCCCCTGACAACGCCCTCGCCCAACCGTCCTCTCGTCCTCCTCGTCCACGGCGCGGCGAATGGCGCGCGTCTGGGTTTTCCAGCGCCAGACGCTCGGGCGGCGCGGCTGGCCGTCCGACGCCCTCGACCTCCGGGGGCACCGGCCCAAGAACCTGCCGGTTCTGCCTGCGGTAGGACGTTGCGGCCCGCTGAGGCGGACGCCTGACGCATCCTTAGCCCAGCAGATCTTTCAGCTTGTTCACCGCCATGCCGGCGACGAGGGCGAGGCCGACGCTCGTCAACGTCCCTACGAGGAAGTATTCGGCGAAGTGCCCCCCGGTGTCTTCCTTGATCTCGGGGTATCGCACGAGCGCCTTTGCCGCGAGCAGGAATCCCACGGCAGTCTCGTAGCCGCCGACGATGAACGTCAGAATCAGAATGCGCTCCACCCATCCGATGTATTTTCCAGCGTTCGGGAGACCAGGCTTCAACTGAGCCAAGCTGCTCTGCATCGTGGCGAGAAAGGATTGCGTGACCTTCTGGACTAGGTACCCCCCTCCGAACACCACGGCGACATACGCACAGGCGTACAGATAGACAAGCGGGTTGGTGACGATGGAGCGGATGACGTCGATCATCCCCGACCACGAGCCGTTGAGCCAGATCGAGGCCAGAGCGACGACCAGGAGGTGCGCCGCCTGATCCGCCGTGAACGCGATCCAGCCGTCACCCGAGAGCCGGGCTTTCGCATAGTCGAGCAGGGTGTGGATGAGGGCGACGCTCACGATCGCCCCGGCGACGCGACGGTCGAGCCCGAGATTCACGGCGGCGGCCGCGCACACGAGATGGATCGCAGCGTGGCCGGCGAGGGGCCGAATTTCGCTCTTCCGCCGGGCGACCCAGTCGGGCTGCAGCAGGAAGTCGGCGACGAGATGTGCCAGGTAAAGCTGAAAGAAGAGGAGCATCGTTACACCCTCATTGGGGTGCAGAGGCCTTCTGCACCCTTTTCGGGGTGCGTTCGATCAGTCGGCGCAGGAAAGCCGCCGCCACTTCGAAGTGAGGCCACCCAGCGGCAAGCAGGCGCTTCGTCACGTTCTGATGAGCGACTTTGAGCTTGCGAGCGATCGCCTCCCGAGTCAGTCCGAGCAGACTCCACCGAATGGCTTCCCATTGCGCGACCGTCCACGATTGCTGGATGAAATCCGCCAGGCAGAGAACAGCATCGGCCGCTGTATCAACTTCCGCGACTGCCGTAATGAGTTTCGTGGCCCGCAGCGGGCTACGGGCCTTCGCGATTTCCTCGAGTCCGTTCCGCGCATGAACGAATGCGGGGCCGTCTTCCTCGTAGGGATTCTGGCGCTTCGGTGTGCTGATCTCCCCGATCCCCACGGATGCCCGCAGGCGCACCGTCGGCCTCAAGCCGCTGGCGGCCACGACGGCGCGGAGATACGTGAGGATGTCCAGCGCCCGTGGCGCATCCGATATGACGCACTGAAACTCGTCCCCGGCGGTGATCCGAAACGCCAGCCGGGTGTGGATGGCGTCAGGAAATCGATGCTCAACCTCGGTGAACGCTTTACGAATGACCGCGTCGAGTTTCCGGCGGTCGGCCGAACTGTAGCGCGATGAACCGACAACATCCGCCGTAAGGACCGCGATTGGGGCGCGTGCGCGTGTCATACCTTCTGCACCCATATAACGGTGCAGAGGCTGTATGCACCCATATCAGGGTGATAGATACGCCAGGGGCGGACGGCCCGTCAAGCAAGTTATCTGTGGGTGTAGGGCGAGTTTGATGTCGGTCTCGGGGGTTGCACCCGGCTACGGCCTTCCAAGGAGAAGGCGGCGACGATCCTGAGAACGCTCAGCATTAGAGCTTCCGCAGTTGGACTTGCCGCACCGAGTGATCCGACCCTTTCTCGAGAATGAGGTGGGCCCGGTCCCGCGTGGGAAGGATGTTCTCGCGAAGATTCGGCTCGTTCGTCTCTCGCCAGATTCGCGCGGCCACCGTCTGGGCCTCCGCGTCGGTGAGATCGGCATAGCGATGGAAGTACGACGACGGGTCTTGAAAGGCCGTCGTCCGCAACGCCAGGAAGCGCTCGATGTACCACTGGCGGATGTGGCCGACTTCGGCATCGACGTACATCGTGAAATCGAAGAAGTCCGAGGCGAAGAGGTGCTCAGACTGGCGAGCCGATCCGTCTCCCGCTTGCAGAATGTTCAGGCCTTCGACGACCAACACGTTGGGCCGATCGATGACCTGAAAGGCATCCGGCACGATGTCGTACGTGAGATGGGAGTAGACGGGCACGGCAAGCTCGGCACGCCCGGACTTGGTCTCCGAAAGGAACGTGATCAGAGCCCGGAGATCGTAGCTTTCGGGAAAGCCCTTGCGGTTCATGATCCCGCGCGCCTCGAGAACGTGCCTGGGGTGGAGAAACCCGTCGGTCGCCACCAAGTCAACCTTCGGGTGATTGGGCCAGCGAGCCAGCAGGGCTCGCATGATGCGCGCCGTCGTGCTTTTCCCGACCGCGACGCTGCCGGCCAAGCCGATGATGAATGGCGCCTTGGCCACCGTCGTGTTCAGGAAGGTGGCGGCCGCCCCGTGCAGCGCCTGGCTCGCGTCGATATGGAGGTTGAGCAGCCGCGAGAGTGGTAGATAGATCTCGACGACCTCCCCGAGAGACACCCGGTCGTTGAGGCCGCGGAGGCGAATCAGGTCCTCTTCGGTCAAGGTCAGCGGAGTATCGGCGCGGAGGCGAGCCCACTCGGCTCGCGTGAAGCGTTGATAGCGGGACAGCGCCATCAGCGTTCGGCTCCGGAACCTCTCCGCCGTGGCCGGCACCGGCGATGGCGCGCCGTCACCTGCACCCGCGTGATGCGGGCCCGCGCATCGAGCCGCCCCCTAGCGCGGGGGGCGGGCGGCGGGCGTCGCGCGCGGGCTCTGCCAAAGGGCGTGGCCGACGAAGAACGGGCCCAGCGTCTGGATGTACTGCGCGGTCTGGACCGTCTTCCGCATGGCCTGGACGAGGTGCGAGAGTGGGTGGAGGTCGCGGCCGACGAGCCCGATGACGAAGTCGTTGTCGCGGACGTCGAGCCCGTGGCACGCGAGGCGGATGTCGTGGGCGAGGTCGGCGTCGCCGTAGGCGCGGCCGAGGATGCTGTGCTCGCGGATGACCTCGCCCTGCTCCTTTGGGCTGAGTCGCGCGAACGCGCCCGTGCGGCGCAGCGGATACCAGATCCCCCACGGCCACTCCGGGTTCAGGACCGCGCGTCGGGGGCGGCGGAGGAGCCAGTCCTCCAGGTCGGTCTCGAAGCCGGAGGCGTACGTCCGGCCGAGCATCGTGAACTCGGGCTTGTGCGTGAGCGCGGCAAACGGGTCGGCGTTGAGCAACTCGCACAGGCTCTGCACGAAGAAGGCCGGATTCTCGCTCATCGCCAGCACGCCGATTCCGCGCGGATCGTTGACGTCCTGATAGAGCGCGGCCTCGATCCGGCTCGACTCGAGCGCGCGCACGAGCGGCTTCGGGTCGAGGCAGCCTCCGAAGGCCTGGAGCTGCACGTAGAGCCGCCGGTCGGAGGTCTGCGCGTTGGCGCCACGCTCCTGGACGTCGACCTTCGTGGGTTCGGGCGAGCTCACGGCCCCCTCCTCGCTTGCTAGCCGCCTCGGGTGTGCATCTCGAGGTGCGGGTCCTCCTTGAGCCGCGCGATCTGGACGAGCGGTGCGCGCTCGCGGAGCACCAGGCGTTCCTCCGCGCCCCGGTCCGCGCGCTCCAGCCAGCGACCCCTGATCAGCTCCGCGAGCTCCTCACGACCGGCGCCCCGGCGCAACGGCCCCCGCAGATCGGTCCCCCGGGGCGCGTAGAGGCAGAGGTACCACACGCCGTCCGCCGTGAGCCGGCTCCGATCGCACTCCGCGCAGAACGGAGCGGTGGTGGACGAGATGATGCCGAAGACGGTGGCGTCGGGGAGCCGGTAGCGATCGGCGGGGGCCGTCGTCTCCTCGGCGACGGGCTCGATCCGGCCGTAGCGCGCCTCGAGGATCGCGAGCATCTCGTCGCGGCTCACCACCTGGTCCATGGACCAGCGCGTCGCGCCCCCCACATCCATGTACTCGATGAAGCGGACCTCGGCAGCGACGCGCCGGCCGAACTCGATCAGGTCCACGAGCTCGTCGTCGTTCACCCCGCGGATCACGACCGTGTCGAGCTTCGTCTCCGTGAAGCCGGCGCGCGCCACCGCCGCGATCCCCTCCAGCACCTGGGCGTGGGTCTGGCGACGCGTCAGCGCGGCGAACCGGGCCGGGCGGAGGGTGTCGAGGCTCACCGTCACGCGGTGGAGCCCCGCGTCCTTGAGCCCGCGCGCCTGCTCGCCGAGGAGGACGCCGTTGGTGGTGATCGCGAGGTCGCGCAGGCGCTCCTTGGCGGCGAGGAGGCGGATCAGGCGCGGCAGGTCGCGCCGCAGCAGCGGCTCGCCCCCCGTGAGACGGATCTTGTCCACGCCGAGATCCACGAAGACGTCGGCGAGCACGCCGATCTCCTCGAAGTGGAGGATCTCCTCGCGCGGGAGCCAGACGTAGTCCTCCTCGGGCATGCAGTACTGGCAGCGCAGGTTGCACCGATCGGTGACCGAGACGCGAAGGTTCCTGAGGGGACGACCGTAGGTGTCGTCGACGCGCATCACGCCGCTCCCGCGGCGACGGGGACCTCGGCCTGCGCGCGTTCCCATTCTCGAATCAGCCCCGCCTTCTTCACACCGACGTCGAAGTGATCCCACGGGAGACGCTCGTCCGTCGAGCGGACCCGCGAGGTGCACACGTCGGCGTCGCCGTCCCACTCTCGAAGCGCGCGCCGCCAGTCGCCGCCGAATGACGCCGCGAGCTCGAGAAACCCCGCGACGCGCCGGTCGCCGCGGGCGAGCAGCGCCTGGAGCGCCGCCTCGCGGGGGTTCTCGTGGAGCACCCGCACGTTCGAGAAGCGTCGCACGCCGTGCTTGACGATCTCGAGCTTCGCCTGGAGCGACGCGGCGCCGTCGAAGGGCGCCCACTGGAAGGGCGTCCACGGCTTCGGGACAAAGGACGAGATCGAAAGCGTCAAGCGGCCGAACGGACGCGCCCGGGGATCCGGCACGCGGAGGCGCTCGAGCATCCGCTCGGCGAGCCGCGGGATCGCCTCCACGTCTTCGAGCGTTTCCGTCGGCTGGCCGATCATGAAGTACGTCTTGAGGTTCGGGATCCCGTGGGCGCGGACGAGGTCGCACGCGGCCAGGACCTGCTCGTCGGTGATCGCCTTGCGGATGGCCCGGCGGAGGCGCTCCGTGCCCGCCTCCGGCGCGATGGTCAGCGTGCGATGGCCGCCGCGGGCGAGCGCGGCGACGAGATCGTCCGTGAGGCTGTCGGCCCGGATGGACGAGATCGAGAGCTCGAGCCCGTTGTCCTCCACGACCTTCAGCAGCTCGCCGATCCACGGGTAGTCCGAGACGCACGCGCCGACGAGCCCCACGCGCTTCTCGCCGCTCGCGGCGATGCGGGCCACCGTCTCGCGAAGGGCGTCCACGCTCCGGTGCCGCACCGGCCGGTACACCTGGCCCTCCAGGCAGAAGCGGCAGCCGCGGCCGCACCCTTTGCCGACTTCCAGGAGCGCCATGTGTCCATACTCGGCGTTCGGGGTCTTCACGGCGTCGACGGTCTCGAACGCGTTGACGTTGCGCAGGCGGCGCTTCGTAACGATCGCCGGCGCCGCGCCGAGCGGCCGAACCTCGCCGACTCCACCGTCGGGAGCGTAGACGACGACATACCGCGAGGGGACGTAGACGCCCTCGATCGCGGCGAGCGCGTCGAGGAACCGCTCGCGGTCGTCGGCGCCCGTCCGGTAGGCCGCGATCAGCTCGGTCACGAGCTCCTCGCCCTCACCCACGGCAATGGCGTCCATGAATGGCGCCATGGGCTCTGGATTGGAGAAGGCGCACACGCCGCCCATCAGGACGAGCGGGTCGTGCGGGCGCCGGTCGTCGGCGCGGAGCGGGATGCCGGCGAGCGTCAAGAGCCGCAGCGTGTTGACGTAGTCGCCCTCGTAGGTGACGGAAAAGCCCACCATGTGGAAGTCGGTGAGCGGCCGGAACGACTCGAGCGAGATCGGCACGCTCCCTGTCCGTCCGAGCTCGTCGATGTCCTCGGGATCGGGGAGGAAGAGCCGCTCGCACACGACGTCGGGAAGCGCGTTCAGATGGCGGTAGATCGTCTGGAAGCCGAGGTTCGACATCCCGACGGTGTAGGTGTTCGGGTAGACGAGGGCGACCGCGATCTTCCCACCCCAGTCCTTGCGCACGGCGCCCTGCTCGTCGGCGAGGAGTCGTTGGAGCTTCTTCTTGAATCGCCAGGACATCGGCCTAGTCTACCATGCGCGACTCAGCCCTTGATGACCCCGAGCGGCCTGAGTCGCGCCACTCGCAACGAGATGCCGAAGCGGTGAACCACGTCCACCACGTCCTTCACGTCCTTGTACGCCTCCGGCATCTCCTCGGCGAGCGCGTCACGGCCCGTGGCGCGGGCGACGACGCCGCGCTCGCGCAGCTCGAGGTCGACACGACGGCCGCGCGCCGCCTTCACCGCCGCCGTCCGCGAGAGCAGCCGCCCCGCGCCATGGCAGGTGGACCCGAAGGTCTCGCGCATCGCCGCCTCCGTCCCGACCAGGAGGTAGGAATAGCGGCCCATGTCGCCGGGCACGATCACCGGCTGTCCGGGGAACGCGCGCGTCGCGCCCTTCCGATGCACGGTGAGACGGCGGACGACGCCGTCCACGACGTGGTCCTCGACCTTCGCGATGTTGTGGGCCACGTCATAGACGACCGCCAGGTCGCGGGTGTCGGCGCCGAGCACGCGGGCGAAGACGTCGCGCGTCCAGTGGGTCAGGAGCTGACGGTTGGCGAACGCGAAGTTCGCCGCCGCCCGCATGGCGCCCAGATAGTCACGCGCCTCTGGGGAGTCGGCGGGGGCGCAGGCGAGCTGGCGGTCGGGCACGGTGATGCCGTAGCGCCGGAGTGCCCTGCCCGCCACGTCGAGGAAGTCCGTGCACACCTGGTGGCCCAGGCCGCGCGACCCGGTGTGGATCATCACCATCACTTGCCCCTGGCGGACACCGAGGGCGTCGGCGGTCGCTGGGTCCTCGATCGTCTCCACCACCTGCACCTCGAGGAAGTGGTTCCCCGAGCCGAGGGTGCCGAGCTGGCGGCGGCCACGCTCGCGCGCGCGCTCCGAGACCTTGCCCGGGTCGGCCCCGTCGAGGCAGCCGCCGGACTCGATTCGCTCGAGGTCGTCGGGCACGCCATACCCCCGCTCCACCGCCCAGGCCGCCCCGCGCGCCATGACCTCGTCGAGCATCCGCGCGTCGAGCGCCAGCGGGCCGCGCGACCCGACGCCGGTGGGGATCGTCGCGTAGAGCGCGTCCACCAGCGCCTCCATCCGGGCCGCGACGTCGCCGGCGTCGAAGTGGCTCTTCACGAGACGCACGCCGCAGTTGATGTCGAACCCGATCGCGCCCGGGCTGATGGCGCCGTGCGAGGCGTCGGTCGCCACGACGCCGCCGACGGGCAGGCCGTAGCCCTGGTGGATGTCCGGCATGGCGAGCGCGGCCCTGACGATCCCGGGCAGGGTGGCGCCGTTGGCGACCTGCTCGAGCGACGCATCGGTCCGGATCGACGCGATCAGCCGTTCGTCGGCGACGATCAGACCGGGCACGCGCATCCCACGCCGCTCGTCGCGCGGAATCTGCCAGAGATAGGGACCGACCCGCTCGAGCTGCACGACCGGACTAGCTGGTGGCGATCGACGACGCCCGACGGTTCGCCCAGGCCACGCCCGCCACCGCGACGATCATGCCGAGCATGCTCGCGAGCTGGGGCACGCGGTAGGCGCCGAGCCAGAAGCTGTCGAGCCGGAGCGCCTCGATCGCGAAGCGGCCGACCGAGTAGAGGCCGACGTAGCAGAAGAAGAGGGCGCCCGGGCGGCCGGCGAGCCGTGGGCGGAGCCAGCCGACGAGCAGCCCGAACACCACCAGGTTCCAGATCGACTCGTAAAGAAACGTCGGGTGGAAGTACTCGTACTGGCCGAGGCCGAGGGGCCGGTGCAGGGGCGAGATGTAAAGCTTCCACGGCAAGTCGGTGGGCCGCCCGAACGCCTCCTCGTTGAAGAAGTTCCCCCAGCGCCCGATCGCCTGGCCCAGCGCGATGGACGGGGCCGCGACGTCGAGACCGCGCAGGACCGGCAGCTTCCACCGGTACGCGAGCCACGCCCCCACGAGGGGGCCCAGGATCAGCCCGCCGTGGATCGCGAGACCGCCCTCCCAGACCGCGATGATCTTCGACGGATACCGGCCGTAGTAATCCCAGTTGAAGGCGACCTCGTAGAGTCGTGCGCCCACGAGGCCAGCGAGGATCGCCCACTGGCCGCAGGCGATGATGTCGTCGGCCGGCAGGCCTTCGCGCTTGGCCTGGCGGTAGGCGAGCCAGAGGCCGACGACGATCGACGTCGCCATCAGGATCCCGTACCAGCGGATCACCAGGGGGCCGATCTCAAACGCAATCGCGCCGGGAGAGCTGAACATTCGGGATTAGATTAGCCCGGCCCACGCCATTCGTCCAATGACAGCGACGGATCTGGAACGCCCACTATGAGGGCGAGATCACGGCGCTGGTATACCCCACCCGATACCAGACCTTCGACCTCGATCGATGGTGGCGCTCGCCATTGCGACCTTCCTGATCGGTGGCCTGATCCCGACGTACGACCGGAAGGAGTAGAGACGCCGCCCGACCTCGCGCGCCACCAAGAACGGCCCAGGCTCCGGCGTCCGCCCCAGGATCTCGTCGAGCCGACCGACGTCCGCGCGTCGAGCAATGGAGATGGTCACCCGACTGGCCTTTCGCCAACGAATCCCGGCCAGACTGCAGGCTTCGGCGAACCGGGCGAGGATATCCGCGGAGTGGTTCTTGAACGAGTAGGCGGGATAGTTGCGTCCTTTGACTATCCGACGATGGCGGCAGCCGTCGGAATCAATGCAACCCCGGATAAAGTCCTCGGGGTGGCGTTCGACCATGTCTCGCTGCCACGGCTGGAGTACGATCGGCCGCGTGTGCTTCAGGCCCGCCCCGTGCTGCGGGAACAGCGCGGGCCAACCCTTGAAATAAGAGGTCACGACCAACGCGGCGCCGTGAGCTCGCAGCCCCACTCGCCGCCCAGGCAGGAGGGCGCTGATCGCTGTTCTGACCCGGTCGATTGTGGGCGTGTCGTCGCGATGCAGGTAGACCTCAAGTCGCCATGTGCGCGGCATCCGGCAGAGGTAGCCGTCACCGAGATACGCGCCGAGCAGATAGCTGTAGGCGCGATGGTCCTCGGACGCCGCCAGCGACGGGTTCCCCGAAGACCCAGGAAGGGAGATTGGTAGGGGCGGCAGGATTCGAACCTGCATGTCCTTTACGGACAGAGGGGTTTAAGCCCTCCACGTCTCACCAAGTTCCGTCACGCCCCCACGAGCATCCTCCATTATTCTCTGCGCTAGCCGTGTCTGGGCGCAATGCGCAAAAACGTGGACACGTCGCCAGCAGCATTGCGTACAGAGGGTACACGGCGACGGCGCGCGGATTCAAATTGCTGAATGGAGGTCTTGCCGCGCACGCCTCCCGGCCGCTTGGCTACGCAGCCCCTGGTCTTCGTTGGCAGAGAAATGGGGAACACACTAGACGAGCGCCGAGTCCATCAGCCCGAGGCGCTTGGGATGACTCGGTCGCGTTGGAAGTGGAGGCGGCGAGCGGATTCGAACCGCTGAATAGAGGTTTTGCAGACCTCCGCCTTGGCCACTTGGCTACGCCGCCCCGACGCGAGACCGCGGAAAGGACGGGGAGAAGTGGTGGAGCGGGAAACGGGATTCGAACCCGCGACCCCGACCTTGGCAAGGTCGTGCTCTACCACTGAGCTATTCCCGCGCCACAGCGCCAGATGGTATCACGGATTCAGCTCGACTCCGCCCGCAGGGCCGCGGCCGCGTCCTCGGGCGGCAGCGGATTGATGAAGAACCCGCTGCCCCACTCGAACCCCGCCACGCGCGTGAGCTTCGGAATGACCTCCAGGTGCCAGTGAAAGGACTCGAGCTCGCTGCCGCGGAGGGGCGCGGTGTGGAGCATGAAGTTGAACGGCGGGTCGCCCAGCACGCGGTTCATTCGCCGCAGAAAGCCGCTCAAGAGCGCGGCGAGGTTCCGCAGCTCGTCCACGCCGGATTCCTCGAAGGCGGCCCGGTGGACCGTCGGCAGGATCCACGTCTCGAACGGGAAGCGTGGGGCGAACGGCGCCAGCGCGAGGAAGCCGCTCGCTTCGACGATCGTCCGGCGCCCGCCGCGCCGCTCCTGGCGTTGGATGTCACACCACACGCAGCGTTCCTTCATCGCGTAGTAGCGGGCCGCGCCCGCCATCTCCTCGGCGACCATGATGGGGATGATCGGGGTCGCGATGAGCTGCGAGTGGGGGTGCTCGAGCGAGGCGCCCGCGGCCGCGCCGTGGTTCTTGAACACCAGGACGTACTCGAAGCGTGGGTCCTTCTTGAGGTCGACCATGCGTTCGCGGAACGCGAGGAGCACGTCCGCGACGGCTTCGACCGGGAGCGTGGCGAGCGAGGCCGCGTGCGTCGGCGTCTCGATCACGACCTCGTGGGCGCCGACGCCGTTCATCCGGTCGAAGAGCCCTTCGCCCGTCGGCTCGAGCTCCCCCTCGATCCGGAGGGCGGGGAACTTGTTCGCCACGACGCGGTACGACCACCCCGGCCCGTTCGGACGGCTCTCGGGGCTCCGGCCGGCGAGGAGCTCGGGCGGGGTCTTGTCCTCGTTGCCCTCGCAGAAGACGCACTCGGTGCCCACCGGTCGCACCGGCTCCGCGACGAAATCAGAGGGTCGGCGCGCCCGGTCGGTCGCGATGATCACCCACCGGCCGACGACCGGGTCTTTCCGGAGCTCGGGCATCGTTACCTCAGTCGGAGGGGGCGGACGTTACGGCCCCCTCCGAATCCGGGGGAAGCGCTCCGGTGAGGGAGCGAACCCCCAGATGGGATTGCGCGGGCAAAAGCCCGCGCTCGAAACGTGGTGACTCCGCTGGCACTACCGCTCCTCTTCGCGTCGCGGCGGCCGCTCGAGGAGCGAAGCCAGGGCGTCCGTCGGCGCCTTGCCCTCGAAGAGCACCGCGCCGACCGCCTCGCAGATCGGCATGCTCACGCCGTGGCGGCGCGCGAGCGCGAGCGCCGAGGTGGCCGTCCGCACGCCCTCGGCGACCATCCGGGTCTCGCGCTCGACCGCGGCGACCGTCTCACCGCGCGTGAGCGCCATACCGAGCTGGCGGTTGCGCGAGAGACTCCCGGTGCACGTGAGCACGAGGTCGCCCAGCCCCGCGAGTCCCGCGAGGGTCGCGGGCGCCGCGCCGAGCGCGACGGCGAGTCGCGTCATCTCGGCGAGCCCCCGTGTGATCAGCGCGGCGCGCGCGTTCTCACCGAGGCCGAGCCCGTCGACGAGGCCCGTCGCGATCGCCATCACGTTCTTCAGCGCCCCGCCCGTCTCGACACCCACGACGTCGCGGTTCGCGTAGAGCCGAAACTCTCGCGAGCCGAGCCGCGTCTGGAGCGTGGCGGCAAGCGCGTCGTCGCGCGAGGCGATCACCGCCGCCGTGGGCCGGCCGAGCGCGACCTCGCGCGCAAAGGTCGGCCCCGACAGCGCCGCCACGCGGGCGCGTGGGAACTGCTCGCCGACGACCTCGCTCATGCGTAGGTGACGCACGGGGTCGAAGCCTTTGGTGGCCGTGACGATCGGCACCGCGTCAGGGATCGGGCCCGCGCTCTTGAGCGTCGCGGCAAAGAATTCGCTCGGCACGGCGACGACGACGAGCGACGCCCCCTGCACCGCCTCGGCGATGTCCGTCGTCGCGTCGACGCGTGGGGGGATCTCGACGTCGGGCAGATACCAGGGGCTCCGATGCCGCGTCCGGATCCCCGCCACGACCTCGGGCTCGCGCGCCCAGAGACGCACCGCGCCCGCGTTCTTCGCGACGTGGATCGCGAGCGCCGTACCCCAGCTCCCCCCCCCAATGATCGAGACCATGGACGCGGGGTCTGCGTGACTCACGCGAGGGTCCGTTTCTCGCCGAGCCGGCGCTCGGTCCCCGCGACGAGGCGTGCGATGTTCGCGTGGTGGCGCACGATGATGAGGCCCGCGACCATGAGCGCCGCGACGACGAACGGACGCGGGTACCCGAGCAGCAGCGCGCCGAGGGGGACGCACGTGGCACCGAGGATGGACCCGAGCGACACGTACCGCGTCGTGAGGGCAACCGCGAGCCACACCGGGATCGCGGGAAGCACCGCCCAGGGGGCGAGCCGGAGGAGCGCGCCGAGGCCGGTCGCGACGCCCTTGCCGCCGCGGAAGCCGAGAAAGACCGACCAGCAGTTGCCGACGACCGCGGCGACCACGCAGAACGCCGTCGGCGCCGGCTCGCCCCCCGCGAGCCACGCGCCCGTCCACACCGCGCCGTAGCCCTTGGCGATGTCGCCGGCGAGCGTGCCGAGCGCCGCGACCCGGCCCGCCGTGCGCAGGACGTTGGTCGCGCCGATGGTACCGCTGCCGTGGCGACGGATGTCACCCACGCCGAACGCCCGCGCCACGAGGAAGCCGACCGGCACCGCTCCGACCACGTAGGCGGTGACGATCGCGAGGACGCCGCTCACGACCAGCGGTCTTCGCCCGGCACGATCGCGCGGTAGTCGGCCTTTCGAAAGAACCGGTAGAAATAGTCCACGGCGGAGCCGATGGTCAGGACGAGGGCCACCCACAGGACGGTGCCCGCGGCGATGTGGAAGCCGGGTGGATCGAACCCTTTCTCGACGATCAGCATCGTGATGGCCACGTACTGGCTCACCGTCTTCCACTTCGCGAGGCGCGAGGCCGGCACGATGACCCCGACAGAGGCCGCGACCGCGCGGAGTCCCGTCACCGCGAGCTCGCGGCCCACGATCACGACGACGATCCACGCGTCGATCTTGTCGATCGCCAGCAGCGAGACGAGCGCCGCCGCGACGAGCAGCTTGTCGGCGATCGGGTCGAGGAGCGTGCCGAGCGTCGTGACCTGATTGCGCCGACGCGCCACCGCCCCGTCGGCCCAGTCGGTCATCGCCGCCAGGGTGAAGATCGCCGCGGCGATCAGCGCGTGGACGCGCGACGACGAGATCAGGAACACGATGAGCAGCGGCACCGCGACGATGCGCGTGAGTGTGAGGCCGATGGGTAGGTTCACGCGGCGACTCCGTTCAAGAGTCGAATGCCCGTATTATCCGCACCCCGGAACGACCTTGTCAACGCTCGGAAGGTAGACCGGGACGAGCGAGGTCGTGTCCAGGCGAAGGCACGCCGTGACGTCGGCGCCGCGCCCCGCGGCGACGAGCCGTCGCGCCCAGGGCGAATCGGAACGGAGGCGCGTGACGTCCCCGGCGTAGCGCCGGCCCACGGCGAGCGCCGCGAGCGCCGCCGGGGTCGGAGCCACGGTCGGCGCGGCCGCGCGGACGCGCTCGACGAGGAGCCCGGCGCACGCGTGATCCTCGAGCGAGCGTCCGCCCCGCTCGCCCGCGCACACGACGACGACGTCCAGCCCGTGCCCGGCCGCCCAGCGCGCCGCGGCGCTCACGTTCACGAAGGCCGCCACGCCGACCGCGCGGGCCTCGCGCGCGGCGAGCAGCGCCCGCGTACCGTTGCTGGTCGTGAAGTAGACGGCCCGGCCGCGGACCCGCTCGATCGCGAACTCGACCGGCGAATTGCCGAGGTCGAGCCCGGGGACCGGCTCGCCACGACGCTCACCCGCCGCGAGCGCGACGTCGGCCCCCTGCGCCGCGGCCAGGCGCCGGGCCTCGGCGGGGTCGGCGACCGGCGTGATCGAGGCGCAACCGTGAGCGAACGCGGTGATCATCGTCGTGGAGGCGCGCAGCACGTCGACGACGAGCGCGGTGGCGCCGTCGAGCTGTCCGGGGGCCACCGCGTCGGCGGCCAGCACGACGTCGATGCGCACCCCTAGGAGCCGGCGCGGTCCCGGAGGGCGCGGATCTTCAACCGGAGCGCGTTCAGGTTAATGAACCCCTCGGCGTCCCGCTGACGGAAGACGGTATCGGCCTCGAACGTGGCGAACTCGGTCCGGTAGAGCGACCGCGGCGAGCGGCGGCCGACGACGGTGACGTTGCCCTTGTACAGTTTCAGCCGCACCGTCCCGATGACGTCGCGCGCGCACTCATCCATCAGGGCCTGGAGCGCCTGGCGCTCGGGCGAGAACCAGAAGCCGTAGTAGATCATCTCGGCGTAGCGCTGCACGAGCGAGTCGCGCAGATGGAGCACCTCGCGGTCGAGCGTGAGCGACTCGACGGCCCGGCGCGCGGCGTGGAGGATCGTGCCGCCGGGCGTCTCGTACACGCCCCGCGACTTCATCCCGACGAACCGGTTCTCGACGAGGTCGACTCGGCCGATCCCGTGCTCACCCCCCAGGCGATTGAGTCGGGTCAGCAGCTCGACAGGGGCGAGCGGCTCGCCGTCCACCGCCACCGGGTCGCCCCGCTCGAAGTCGATCTCGACGGGCACGGCCGCGTCGGGCGCCGCCTCGAGATCCTGCGTGAGCTGGAACATCTTCGCCGGCGGCTCGGCCCATGGGTCTTCGAGGACGCCGCCCTCGTACGAGATGTGGAAGAGGTTGCGATCGGTGCTGTACGGGCGCTCGGCCGTCACGGGCACCGCGATGTCGTGACGCCTCGCGAACTCCATCAGCGCGCTGCGGGAGCCGAGCTCCCACTCGCGCCAGGGCGCGATCACGCGGAGGTGCGGCGCGAGGGCGGCATACGTCAGCTCGAAGCGGACCTGGTCGTTCCCCTTCCCCGTCGCGCCGTGGGCCACCGCGTCCGCGCCCTCCTTCGCCGCGATCTCCACCTGCGCGTGCGCGATGAGCGGGCGCGCGATCGAGGTCCCGAGCAGGTAGGCGCCCTCGTACACGGCGTTGGCCCGTAGCATCGGGAAGATGAAGTCGCGGACGAACCGCTCGCGGAGATCCACGATGTGCACCGCCGAGGCGCCGGTCCGGAGCGCCTTCTCGCGGATCGGGACGAGCTCCTCGCCCTGCCCGAGGTCGGCGCAAAAGGCGACGACCTCGCAGTGGTAGCGCTCGATCAGCCAGCGCAGGATGACCGAGGTGTCGAGCCCGCCCGAGTACGCGAGCACGACGCGCTTGGGGCTAGACATCGTCGATCGAGCCTCCCAGCAGCGTCAGGATGACCGCCTTCTGCGCGTGAAGCCGATTCTCCGCCTGGTCGAGCGCGATCGAGTGCGGGCCGTCGAGGATCGCGTCGGTGATCTCCTCGCCCCGGTGGGCCGGCAGGCAGTGCATCACGAGCACCGCGGGCTTGGCGAATCCGACGATCGTTTCGTTGACCTGATAGCGGCCGAACGCTTCCTGCCGCCGCGCCCGCTCCGCCTCCTGCCCCATGCTCGTCCACACGTCGGTGTAGATCACGTCGGCGCCCGTCGCCGCACGGCGAGCGTCCTCGGTGATCTCGATCCGGCCACCGCGCCGGCGTGCCGTGTCCACGACGCGGGGGTCGGGCTCGAAGCCAGGCGGGCACGCGACGACGATCGAGGCGCCGAGCAGCGCACCCAGCTGGATCACGGAATGGCAGACGTTGTTGCCGTCGCCGATCCACGCGAGCCGCATCGCGCCGAAGTCGAGGCCGCGCTCCCAGAGCGTGAAGAAATCGGCGAGCGCCTGACACGGGTGCTCGAAGTCGGAGAGCCCGTTGATCACGGGCACGGTGGCGTGGCGCGCCAGCGCATCGACGGTTGCGTGCGCGTAGACGCGTGCGGCGATACCGTCCACCCAGCGCGAGAGGTTCCGCGCCACGTCCGGAGCCGACTCGCGCGTGCCCATGCCGATCTCTCCACCCGAGAGGTGGACGGCGCGCCCGCCCAGCTGCACGATGCCCACCTCGAAGGTGACGCGCGTCCGGAGCGAAGGCTTCTCGAAGATCAGCACCATGGTGCGCCCGGCGAGCGGCGCGCCGCGCCGCCCCGCCTTCCAGCGCTGCTTGAGGTCGGCGGCGAGCTGGAACATCGAGAGCGCGGTGTCGCGCGTCAGGTCCGCCGACGAGAGGAAGTGGCGCATCAGGCCTTGGACCGGAGCGCCGCGCCGATGATCTCGAGCGCCCGGTCGCAGTGGGATTCCTCGACGATCAGGGGCGGCGCGAGGCGCAGCACCTTCTCGCCCGCCGACAAGACGAGCAGTCCGGCCCCGCGACAGGCGTCGACGATGGGGCTCACCGGGCGGTCGAGCTCGACGCCGATGAGCAGGCCCCGCCCCCGCACCTCGCGAATCCCCGTCCCTCCACGCGCCAGTTCGCGCAGTCCGCCCACGAGGCGCCGCCCCATCTTCGCCGCGCGCTCCGGAATCTTCTCCTCGATCACCGTCTGGAGCGTCGCGAGCGCGACGGAGGTGACGAACGGCGTCCCGCCGAACGTCGAGCCGTGCGTGCCCGGCCCAAGCGCCCGCGCGACCTCCTCGCGCGCGAGCATGGCACCGATGGGCACCCCATTGGCGAGCGCCTTCGCGAGGGTCATGATGTCGGGCTCGATCCCCGAGTGCTCGTACGCCCAGAGCGTGCCGGTGCGGGCGACCCCGGTCTGGATCTCGTCCAAGATCAGGAGCGCCCCCGACTCGTCGCAGAGCTTCCGGAGACCGGGCAGGTAGTCGTCGTCGGGGACGTGGACGCCCCCCTCCCCCTGGATCGGCTCGACGAGGATCGCCGCCGTGCGGTTGTCGAGCGCGCGCTCCATCGCGCGGAGGTCGTTGTACGGCACGTGCTTGAAGCCGGGCACGAGCGGCTCGAAACCGTGGTGGTACTTCTCCTGGCCGGTGGCCGTCACGGTGGCGAAGGTCCGGCCGTGGAAGGAGTTGTGCGTGGCGATCACCTCGTAGCGGTCCGACGCGTGCCGCTCCTTGGCGTACTTGCGCGCCAGCTTGAGCGCGGCCTCGTTCGCCTCGGCGCCCGAGTTGCAGAAGAAGGCCCGGTCGGCGAAGGAGTGCTCGCAGAGGAGCTTCGCCAGGTGGATCTGGGGCGCCGTGTGGTAGAGGTTGGACACGTGAAGCAGCGTCGCCGCCGCCTCACGGATGGCGCCGGTCACGCGCGGGTGGCAGTGGCCGAGCGAGGCGACCGCGATCCCGGCGCCGAAGTCGAGGTACTCTTTGCCGTCGGAGTCCCACACGCGGGCGCCGTCGCCGCGGACGAGGCAGATCGGCGCCCGCGCGTAGTTCGGGGTGTGGTACTTCGCCGCCCACTCCAGGAGCTCTCTGGTGTCCATGGCGCGCGCCTTTCCTAGAGGACGATCTCGGTGCCGATGCCCTCGCGCGTGAACAACTCGAGCAGGATCGCATGCGGGACTCGGCCGTCGATGATGTGGGCCTTCGAGGTTCCGCTCTCGAGCGCCCGCAGCGACGACTCGATCTTGGGAAGCATCCCGCCCTCGATCACCGCCGCCGACATGAGCCGCTCCGCCTCTTTCCGGTTCAGCGTGCTGATCAGGCGCGCTTCGCTGTCGAGAATGCCCTGGACGTCCGTGAGGTGGATGAGCTTCTCGGCGCCCAGCGCCGCGGCGATCTCGCCGGCGACCAGATCGGCGTTGATGTTGTACGTCTCGCCGCCCGCGCCGACACCCACCGGCGCGATGACCGGGACGAACCCGGCGTCCTCCAGCAACCGGATCGGCTCGGTGTTCACCGCCTCGATCTCGCCCACGAGACCGATGTCCACTTCTTCGCCGGTCGGGAGCCGGTGCGGCCGCCGGCGCGCGCGGAGCAGCCCCGCGTCCTTTCCGGAGAGCCCCACCGCCTTGCCGCCGAGGTGGTTGATCAGACCGACGATGGCCTTGTTGATCTTGCCGACCAGGACCATCTCGACGATCTCGACGGTCTCCTCGTCGGTCACCCGCATGCCACCCACGAAGCGAGGCTCCTTGCCGAGCCGCTTCATGAGGGCGCCGATCTGCGGGCCCCCGCCGTGGACGATGACCGGCCGGATGCCCACGAAGCGCAGCAGGATCACGTCGAGCGCGAAGGGCTCCTTGAGGTCCGCGCGCTCCATGGCGGCCCCCCCGTACTTGATGACCACCGTCTTGCCGCGGAACTCCCGGATGTACGGGAGCGCCTCCAGGAGTACCTCGACCCGCCTCGGGTCCGTCGTCACAGGATGTACCTCGACAGGTCCTGGTCACGGGTGATGTCGCTGAGGCGTCCCCACACGTAGCCGGCGTCGATGGTCAACTCCTTGCCAGGCATCTCCGGGGCGTTGAAGGAGATCTCCTCCAGGAGCCGCTCCATGATCGTGTAGAGGCGCCGCGCCCCGATGTTCTCCGTGCTCGCGTTCACCCTCATCGCGATCTCCGCGATCGCCTCCACCGCGTCCGGCGCAAACCGGAGCGTCACCTGCTCCGTCCGGAGCAGCTCCGTGTACTGCTTGAGCAGCGCGTTCTGAGGTTCCGTCAGGATGCGGACGAAATCCTCCCGCGTCAAGGGGTCGAGCTCGACGCGGATCGGGAAGCGCCCCTGGAGCTCGGGGATGAGATCCGAGGGCTTCGCGATGTGGAAGGCGCCGGCCGCGATGAAAAGGACGTGGTCGGTGTGCACGATCCCGTACTTGGTCGTGACGGCCGAGCCCTCCACGATCGGGAGCAGGTCCCGCTGGACGCCCTCGCGGGAGACGTCGGGGCCGTGGCCCCCCTCGCGCCCGGCGATCTTGTCGAGCTCGTCGAGGAAGACGATCCCCGAGTTCTCGGCCCGCCGGATCGCCTGGGCGACGACCTCTTCCATGTCGACGAGCTTCTGCGCCTCCTCCTGGAGGAGGAGCCGCCGCGCCTCGGCGATCCTCACGCGCCGCTGCTTGGTTCGTGTCGGCATGAGGTTCGACAGCATGTCCTTCAGGTGGATCCCCATCTCCTCCATGCCCTGACCGGAGAGTACCTCGATCATCGGCAGCGCCTGCTGCTGCGTCTCGAGCTCGACGATCCGGTCGTCGAGCCGGCCCGCCCGGAGCTGGGCCCGGAGCTTGTCCTTCGTGGTCTCGCGCGAGGCATCCGGCGTGACCTCCTCGAGCGAGCCCGACGAGAAGGCCTCGTGCGTCCGCTTCGGCAGCAGGAGGTCGAGAAGCCGGTCCTCGGCGAGCTGCTCCGCCCTCTCCCGCACGCGTGTCATCATCTCGGCCTTGACCATGTTCACCGACAGCTCGGTGAGATCGCGGACCATCGACTCCACGTCGCGGCCCACGTAGCCGACCTCGGTATACTTGGAGGCCTCGACCTTCAGGAAGGGCGCCTGGGCGAGCTTCGCGAGCCGCCGGGCGACTTCCGTCTTCCCGACGCCGGTCGGGCCGATCATGATGATGTTCTTCGGCGCGACCTCGTCTCGCAGCTCGGGCGGCAGGTTCTGCCGCCGCCAGCGGTTGCGCAGCGCGATCGCCACGGCGCGCTTGGCCTTCTCCTGACCAACGATGTAGCGGTCGAGCTCGCCGACGATCTGCGTCGGGGTGAGCGTCAGCTGCTGACTCACAGGACTTCCACGCTGATGTGGTCGTTGGTGAAGACGCAGATCGAGGCGGCGATGCGCATCGCCTCGGTCACGATCCCCTTGGCGTCGAGGTCCGAGTGCGCGACCAGCGCGCGGGCCGCCGCGAGCGCGTACGGGCCGCCCGAGCCGATGCCGACGAGGCCGTCGTCGGGCTCGATCACGTCGCCGTTGCCCGAGATGATGAACGAGCTCTCGCGGTCGGCGACCGCGAGCAACGCCTCGAGCCGCCGGAGGACGCGGTCGGTGCGCCAGTCCTTGGCGACCTCCACCGCGGCGCGCGGGAGGTTGCCCCGGTGCTCCTCGAGCCGGCTCTCGAAGCGCGCGAAGAGCGTGAAGGCGTCGGCCGCGGTGCCGGCGAAGCCGGCCAGCACGCGGTCGTGGTAGAGCTTCCGCACCTTCTTGGCGCCCGCCTTCACGATGGCGTTCCCGATGGAGACCTGGCCGTCACCGGCGAGGGCCACCTGGGCGCGATGGCGGACCGCGAGCACCGTCGTCGCGTGGAATGTTGTCGCGGGCACCTCGAGCCCCCATTGGACCACGGGGGGCCTGCCATGGGTGCGGCGGGGCTCCCGACCTCCGCTCATGACGTGGTGTGCGCGCGCGGGTGGGCGGCGTCGTAGACACGCATGAGCTGGTCGGCGCCGACGTGGGTGTAGCGCTGCGTCGTGCTGAGCCGGCTGTGGCCGAGAAGCTCCTGGATGACCCGCAGGTCGGCGCCCGCGTCGAGCAGATGCGTCGCAAACGTGTGCCGGAGCGTGTGCGGGCTCACCCGACGCACGATGCCCGACGCCGCGGCGCTCTTGCGGACGATCGCGTGGATCGCGCGCGCAGAAAGCCGCCCCCCACGCGCATTCGTGAAGAGCGTGGGGCACCGCGTGGCGCGCCGTCCGAGGTAGGCGTCCAGCGCGCGCGCCGCCTGGCTGCCGAAGGGAACGATCCGCTCCTTCCGCCCCTTGCCCAGCACGCGCACCGTCAGCCCGGCCCGGTCCACGTCGTCCACGTCCAGGCCCGCCAGCTCGGACACGCGCAGCCCCGTCGCGTACAGGAGCTCCAGGATCGCCACGTCCCGCTCGCGCGCGGCGCCGCCGACCGCCTTCCCGTCCACCAGCATGAGCGCCTCGTCGATCGGCAGGAACCCCACGAGCTTCCGCCCGAGGCGCGGCCCGCGAATCTCGCGGGCCACGTTGCGGGTGAGCATCCCCCGCCGGACGAGGAAGCGGAACCAGCTCCGCAGCGCGGCGAGCTTCCGGGCGACGGACGACGCGTCGAGGCCACGCGAGTGCAGGTGCGCCAGATACGCGCGCACCGTGCGCCCGTCGACCTGGGTGAGCGGCGTCCCAGATCCGATGAACACACGGAACTGATCCAGATCAGTGCGGTAGCTCCGGAGCGTGTGAGGCGACGCGTCCTTCTCCAGCGACAGGTATCGCAGGAACGCCGACAGCGGGTCGCTCATGCGACCGAGGTCTCGGCCTCCCGCTCGAAGTCGCACTCCTTGCGCGCGCATCGGCGGACCACGCGGCCGCGCGTGGCACGCTCGGTCGTGAACGGGGCGCCACACTTGGGACACGGCTCCGGGATGGGTCGCTGCCCGACGACGAACTTACAGTTCGGGTACGCCGAGCAGCCGAAGAAGGTGCGCCCGCGCCGAGAGCGGCGCTCGACGAGCTGCCCGGTGCAGCCCGGCTCGGGGCACCCGATGCCGAGCGTCACGGGTTTCGTGGTCTTGCACTCCGGGTAGCCCGAGCACGCGATGAACTTGCCGAACTTGCCGTCTTTGATGACCATCGGCCTGCCGCACGTCGGGCACAGCTCGTCGGTGGGCTGGTCCTCGGCGCGCTCGTTCCCGGGCAAGTTCCGTTTGTATTTGCAGTCGGGATAGGCCGAGCAGGCGATGAATTTCCCGTACCTGCTCCAGCGCTCGACCAGCCCCTCGCCGCAGTCGGGGCACTTCTCCCCGGTCGGCGCGCCGACCTTGACGTTGCGCCCTTCCTTGGCCGCCTTCTTGAGGTCCTTTTCGAACTGCCGGTAAAACTCCGCGACCGTGTCGACCCACTTCCGGTCACCCTCTTCGATCTTGTCGAGCGAGTCCTCCATCTGCGCGGTGAACTCGACGTCTAAGATCTCGGGGAAGAAGGGCTTCAGGAAGTCGGTCACCTCGATGCCGAGCTCCGTGGGAATGAGCGCCTTCCGCTCGCGACGCACGTAGCCGCGGTCGTTGATGATCGTGCCGAGGATGGAGGCGTACGTGGACGGTCGGCCGATACCGAGCTCCTCGAGGGTCTTGATCAGCGAGGCCTCCGTGAAGCGCGGTGGCGGCTGCGTGAAGTGCTGTCGTGGATCGAGGAGCAGGAGCCGCAGCACCTCGCCCTCCTCGAGCTGCGGGACGGCGCTCTCGGCGTCGTCCTCGGCAGGCCGCGCGTCGTCCTCGCGGCTCTCCTCGTACACGGCCGTGAAGCCCTTGAACCGGAGCGTCGCGCCCTGAGCCCGGAAGAGGCACCGGCCCGCCGAGATGTCCGCCGACACGGTATCGTAGACCGCCGGCATCATCTGGCTCGCCATGAAGCGTTCCCAGATGAGCCGGTAGAGGACCTGCTGGTCCCTCGTGAGGAACCGCTCCACACTCCGGGGCTCGAAGCGGACCTCGGAGGGTCGAACCGCTTCGTGCGCCTCCTGGGCGCTCCCGCGCGAGCGATACGTGGGCGGCGTGTCGGGCACGTACTCGCGTCCCAGCCGTGCCGTGATCCACCCCCGTGCCTCCTCCTGCGCCTCGCGCGCCACGCGGACGGAGTCGGTCCGCATGTAGGTGATGAGGCCGGTGGCACCGTCGGGTCCGAGGTCGATTCCTTCGTAGAGCTGCTGGGCAACCGACATCGTTTTCCTGGCGCTGAAGCCGTGCTTCCGACCCGCCTCCTGCTGCAGGGTCGACGTGATGAACGGCGGCACCGGATTCCGGCGACGCTCACCACGCGTGACCGACTTGACGACGAAGGGGACGCCCTCGAGCGACGCCATGAGCGCGCGCGTGGCGCTCTCGTCCGACAGCGACGCCTTCTCGCCGCCGACCTCCTTCAGCGTCGCGACGAACTCGGGCGGGAGCTTGGCGGCGAGCCGCGCGTGCAACGACCAGTACTCGACCGGCACGAACGCCAGGATCGCGCGCTCGCGATCGACGATCAGACGGACGGCGACCGACTGGACGCGTCCCGCCGAGAGCCCACGCTGAACCTTATCCCAGAGGAGCGGCGAGAGCTTGTAGCCGACGAGACGATCGAGCACGCGGCGCGCCTGCTGCGCGTCGACCTTCTTGAGGTCGATCTTCCCAGGCTTGGCGAACGCTCCCCGCACGGCCCGTTCGGTGATCTCGTTGAACGTGATGCGATAGACGTTCTTCTTGTCGACGTCGAGCTCCTGGGCCAGGTGCCATCCGATCGCCTCGCCCTCGCGGTCGGGGTCCGTGGCGACGTAGAGCACGTCCGCCTTCAGCGCCGCCTTCTTCAGCTCGTCGAGGACCTTCTTCTTGCTCGGCGAGACGACGTACTTCGGCTTGAAGCCCTTCTTGGGATCGACACCGAGCTGCGACTTCGGCAGATCGCGCACATGGCCCATCGACGCTTTGACGACGAAGCTCGAGTCCAGATACTTCTGGATCGTCTTCACCTTCGTGGGTGATTCCACCACCACCAGCGATCGCTTTGCCACTACGTTCTCCTTGCGCGTTCGCCGACCGAGACCCATCGCTGTCCCGTAAGCTGCCGGGCCCATCCGCCCAGCTCGAGGGCCACGAGCGTCGCCGCCACGCGCGCGGGCTCGAGCCCGCCGCGCGCGATCAGTCGCTCGATGTGCTGCGGTTCGTCCGGCGTCAACATCGCCAGGATCCGGCCCTCGTCACTCTCGCCATCGGGCCGCGCCGGGTCCTGCGTCGTCGGCGACGACGCGCGAACCATCCGACGCCACGGCTCGGGTAATTCTGACACGACGTCCTGCCAGCAAGTAATCAGTTTAGCACCGTCCTGGATGAGCCGGTTCGTTCCGGCGCTGGTCGCGGATGTGATTCTGCCTGGAACGGCGAACACTTCGCGGCCGAGATCGGCCGCGAACCCCGCGCTGATCAGGGCGCCGCTCCGCTCGGCCGCTTCCACGACGACGACGCCGAGGCTGAGCCCGGCGAGCGTGCGGTTTCGCGCCGGGAAGTGGCCGGGAAGCGCCGGCACGCCGGGCGCGAACTGCGACAGGAGCGCCCCCCGCGCCTCGATCGAGCGCGCGAGTGCACGGTGCTCTGGCGGGTACACGATATCGATGCCGCACGGGAGGACGGCGACCGTGCGTCCGCCCGCGCCGAGCGCGCCCCGGTGCGCCGCCGCGTCGATGCCGCGCGCGAGGCCGCTCACGATCGTCACACCGCGCGCCGCGAGTTCGCCGGCCAGCCGCTCGGTCACCTCAATGCCGTACGGCGTGGCGGCGCGCGCGCCGACGATCGCGAGCGCGAGCGCGTCGTCTTCGGTGAGCGCGCCACGCACGTGGAGCGTCGGCGGCGACGAGATCGCGCCGAGCAGGTCGGGATAGTCCGGATGACCTGGATGGAGCCGGTCCATGGATCAGCGGTGTGGCGGATGCTCAGTATATCGGACGGACCCGCCCGGTCAACGAATCCGGACGGATACAGCCGCCCGGCGCGCTAGCGCCGGGCGGCGGCGTGGTTGCGGAGAAGCGTCCTCGCGGCCACAGCGGACTCCGATTGAGGATACTCGCGCACGATCCGCTGCCACGTCTGCCGCGCGCGGTTCGCATCACGCAGGCTCAGGTGGCACAGGCCGATCTTCACGAGCGCCTCTGGCATCTTCCCCAGACCGAGGTCGAGCACCTTCTGGAACTCCACCAGCGCCTGGCGGTAGTCGTGCTGCAGGTAATACGCCTCGCCGATCCAGTACTGCGCGTTTCCGGCGAGTGGGTGTCGTGGGTACCGGGCGAGAAAATCGAGGAGATCGAGTACTGCCTGGCCGTGCTCACGCGCGCGGAAGGTTGCCATCGCCGCGGCGTACCCCCGCTCCGCGGCCCCCGGCCCGGGCTCGCGTGCGCGCCGCTCGACCTGCGGGGCGACCACCGGCGCTGGCCGTGGCGTCGCCGGCCTCGCCGGCGGCGGCGCCGGTGGCGGCGTGACGGCGGGCGCCGGCGGTGGCGCGACGGGCGAAGCCGGCGGTGGTGCCGGCGGCGGCATCGCGAGCGCCTCGACCCGCGCCCGAATCGTACGCATCGCCTCCTCGGTCACTGCGACGCGCGCGCCGAGTCGCGCGACCTCGTCGGTGGTCTCGCGCACCGTGCCGGTGAGCTCCCGCGTGCGCGCGTCGAGCACCTGCACGTCAGCGGTGGCGCGGCCGGCGTTCTGGCCCGCGCTCGCTTGCGTGGATCGCATGTCGGCAAGCTCGGAGCGGACCTGGGTGACGTCGAAGCGGAGCTGGTTCACCGCGCCCTGGGTTGCGCAGCCGGTCGCGACGACAGCGCTGACGGCCAGCACGGCAAGGGCGCGATTCATTCGCGGCGACCGTAGCACGCGTACGAAAACGAAGTCAACGGCCGGGCGCGCGAGGCTCGAGCGCTCGGAGCAGGATGACCTCCACGCGCTCGCCCACCGGCACGATCGTATCCGGTGCCACTACTGCGAGGCCATCGGCACGCACCATGGAGCGGAGGATCCCGGAGCCCTGATCGCCGGTGAGCCGCGCGCCGTACTCCCTGCCGTCCCGCGCGAGCGTCACCCGGAGGTAGCCGCGCCGGCCGCCGGGGTTCCGGATCGGCTCCAACACCCGCGCCCAGATGCGGGGCCGGTCGACCGCGCTCCACCCCGCCATCTTCCGAAGCGCGGGACGCACGAAGAGCTCGAAAGTCACCATCGCCGACACGGGGTTCCCGGGCAGCCCGAAGACGGGCCGGTCCGCCAGCGAGCCGAACGTGATCGGCTTGCCGGGACGCATCGCCACCTTCCACAGGTGGAGCTCGGCCCCGCACCGAACGAGCGCCTCCCGCACGAGGTCGAGCTCGCCCACCGACACGCCAGCCGAGGACACGAGCATGTCGGCCGATGCCGCCCAGCGGATCCGCTCCACGATCGCCTCGAGCCGGTCCGGCGCCACGCCGAGGCTCACCGGTAGAGCGCCCGCCTCGACCGCCTGCGCCATGAGCGCGTAGGTGTTCGTGTTCGGGATCTGGCCCGGTTCGGGCTCGGTGCCGAGCTCGGCGAGCTCGTTGCCGGTCGAGAGCACGGCGACGCGTGGCCGGCGGTAGACACGCACGCGCGCGTCGCCGAGGGCCGCCAGCAGGCCGACCTCCGCCGCGGAGATCGTCTGCCCCGCCTCCACGACGACGTCACCGGCGCGGACGTCCTCGCCCGCGCGCCGCACGAACGCGCCGGCCTCGACGCGCTCGGGGATCGTGACACGCGCGTCGTCACCGGTGACGTCCTCCTGCGGCACGACGGCGTCCGCCCCGTCGGGTAGCGGCGCGCCCGTGAAGATCCGCATCGCCTCACCCGACCGCAGCGCCCGCGCGGGCATGGACCCGGCGATGATCCGGCCCACCACCACCAGCTCCGCGCCGCCCGCGCGCGTGTCGTCTGCGCGGATCGCGTAGCCGTCCATCGACGAGTTGGGCCACGGCGGGAGCTCGCGGCGCGAGACGACCGGCTCCGCGAGCACGCGCCCCAGGGCCGCGGTGAGCTCGACGAGCTCCGTCCCGAGTGGCCGTATGCGTGAAAGAATCTGGTCAAGCGCCTCTTCTACGCTCAGCACAGTGGTTACTCTACTACACGCAGGTGCCGCGACGAGCCGCGGGTGGCCGTGCTTCGCGTGGTTCGAGCGCCGGCTCCGCCGGCGCAATCGAATCCTGGGGGAGGCTCGGAGGGGGCCCCAGAGGGCGGAGCCCGTCGGTCAGAGGCCCCCTTCGATGCTCTAGTGACCCGTGTGCGGCAGGTTGATGACGGGCTTGAATTGGCTGAAGAACCAGCGCCGGCACAACACGAAGAGGGCGAGGAATCCGGCCGTGATCGCGAGGTCGCGGGCGCCGAACGGGAGCTTGGCACTCGGGGACACGGACGGGAACACGACCAGGACGCGCTCGAGGAAGATCGCGACGAGGCCGAACACAGAGACCACGACGAGCGGCGTGTGGCGCTGGGGCGGCCGGCCCGTGAGACGCTTGAGCAGGTACGCGAACGGGATCAGCCAGCCGACGACGAGCACGATCCACGCGAGCGTGAGCCACGGCTGGACGAAGAAGCGCATGACGACGAAGCGGGTCTCGACGGGGACGTTGCCGTACCAGATCACGAGGTACTGGGACCAGAAGAAGTACATCCACATGATCGAGATCGCGAACTGGAGCTTCGCGACGTCCTGCACGGCGGCGGGCGGGATCGAGGCCTGCCCGCGCGCGTTCGCCCGAATCGTGAGCAGGGACAGGAGGCAGAACCCGATATAGAGGGTGCTGACGACGAAATACCCGCCGAAGAGCCCGCTGTACCACGTGGGGTCGAGCGACATCACGAGGTCGAAGCCCCACAGCGAGACGCCGATCACCCAGAGGAAGAGGAGGACGACCGCGAGGCGGTTGCGCCGGGCGCGCTCGCGTGCGTCGTCGGGCGGCACCGCATCGCGCACCAGCGCCCTCACGAGGGCCAGCGCCGCCACGAAGAGCGCCGCCGCGCCCACGAGCGTCCGCAGCCAGAAGAAGGGCACGTTCAGCCACGCCTGCTTCGCGGGCAGGGGCGTCGTCACCCAAGGATAGAGCGTCGCCTGGCCCGCGAAGAGCACGAGGAACAGCACGAAGGCAACCGGCAGGAAGCCCGCCGTCGTCAGCGCGATCCGTCGAACGCTCGGCGACCACCGCGCCTCGGTCAGCTGCATCATCGCGGCGATGGCGGGGCCGGTGACGCCGAGTCCGGCCCAGAAGACCAGGTTCACGAGATAGACCGACCAGACCCGAGACGCGTCGGCCGAGCCCACGCCGGTGAGGAACGCGATGGCACCCACCGCCACGACGAGACCCCAGACGATCGTCATTTCCGCGCGACGCTCCGCAGGAAGTTCACCAGGTGCCACGCCTCTTCGGAGGACAGCGCCTCCGCGTAAGCGGGCATCACCGCGCCGCCGGCGACGATGTAGCTGTGCCAGTACCCGTCGGTCCGCTGCTTCTGAAGGTCGGCGTTGGTCAGGTCTGGCGTGGGGATGAACTTCGTCGCCACCGGGCCGGTCGTGCCGCCCTTGGCTTCGGGGCCGTGGCAGGGCACGCAGAAGATCTGAAAGCGCTCCCGGCCGATGGTGACGGACGCCTCGGAGGCCTTGATCGGGTTCGGCTGCTTGGCGGCGATCTCGCGCTGCTCCTTACGGATGACGAGGTCGCCCCCGCGCGGCACCACTCCCTGCGGCATCTTGAACACGCGCTCGCCGGGCACGATCTTGGGGGTCTCGGTCATGTTGTCGTTCCAGCGGATGACCACGGCCGTGCCCATCATTCCGCCGGCGGCGGCGACGACCAGGAGCGTGAGGATGAAGACGTACTTCATGCGCGCACTTCCTCGGCGCCCGCCGTGCGCAAGATCTCGCGCACCGAGTCGCTACGCCCCGGGGCGCAGTGGACGGCGATGCCGAAGCGGTCGTTCGTGAAGCGCGGGTCGAAGCTCGGGCTCGGCCGGAGCCGCGGCAGCCGGCCGAGCACGGCCATTCCGATCACGGTCGCCAGGCCGCCGAACAGAATCGTCAGCTCGAACGCGATCACGACGAAGGGCGGGATCGAGACGACGGGCTTGCCTCCGGTCGTGAGCCCCCACTGCATCGCCGACCAGATCGTCAGCAGGAACCCAGACGCCGTTCCCGTGAGGCCGCCGATCAGCGTGAAGAGGCGAACCCGGCTCACCGGGCGGTCACGCTCGAGCACCTCCTCGATCTCGTGCACCGGCACCGGGGTGTACACGGCCAGGTCGTGGTAGCCCTTCGACCGGAGCTCCTCGAGCGCACGGACCGTCGTGTCGACGTGGGCGAAGACGCCCACCACCGTGTCAGCGGTGGCCGCCATGCGACCGGTCCTTGATCGGCGGCGGAAGGGTCTCCTTGACCTCGACGACCGACAGCGACGGCATCACCTTGATGAAGCCGAGGAACAGCAGGAAGAACCACGCGAAGCTGCCGATGACGATCATCGTGTCGGTCGGACTCGGGTAGTAGATCCCCCACGTGTAAGGGTAGAAGTCGTGGCCGAGCGACGGGACGATGATGTTGAAGCGCTCGAACCACATGCCGATCAGGACGAGGATGGACACGACGTAGAGCACGACCGGGCTCGTGCGAGCCTTCCCCCAGAAAAGGATCAGCGGCGAGACGCAGTTGCAGAAGTACATCAGCCAGAGCGCCCACGCGTAGTTCTTGGTCACCTTCCAGAAGAGCGAGGCCTTCTCGATCTCGTCGCCGCTGTAGAGCGAGGTGAAGACCTCGCACACGTAGAAGTAGGTCAGCACCAGACCCGTCACCAGGATGAGCTTGCCCATCGCGTCCAGGTGCTTCTCCTGGATGTAGGCGTGGAGCCTGAAGAAGTGGCGCATCGGGAGGACGAGGATGAGCACCATCGCGAAGCCCGAGAAGATGGCGCCGTCCACGAAGAACGGCGCGAACAGCGTAGAGTGCCAGCCCGGGACGAGAGCCATCGCGAAGTCCCACGACACCACGCTGTGGACCGACAGGACGAGCGGAGTGGCGAGCGATGCGAGCAGCCCGTACGCGCGCCGGTAGTGGCGCCACTGCGAGTCGGAGCCCTCCCAACCGAGCGCCAGCATCGCGTAGATGCGCCGCCGCCAGCCCGTGGACACGTCTCGGAGCGCCGCGATGTCGGGGACGAGCCCGACGATGAAGAAGACCGTGCTGATCGTCAGGTAGGTCGAGATCGCGAACACGTCCCAGACCAGCGGCGACCGGAAATTCGGCCAGAGGAGCCGCTGATTCGGATACGGGAGAAGATAGTAGGCGAACCACATCCGCCCGGCGTGGATAAGCGGGAAGAGGCCCGCGGTCATCACGGCGAAGATCGTCATCGCCTCCGCCGCGCGGTAGATCGACGTCCGCCACCGCGCCCGGAAGAGATAGAGGATCGCCGAAATCAGCGTGCCCGCGTGACCGATGCCGATCCAGAACACAAAGCTTGTGATATACATCGCCCACATCTGGGGCACGCGCTTGCCGGCCATTCCCATGCCCCACCAGATCTGGCCGGTCCAGGCGCCGATCCCGCCGGCGAGCATCAGGGCGACGACGCACATCCACGCGAAGTAGAGGTTGCCCGGCGGCTCGAGCGTGCGGACGACGTCGCGAGTGACGTCGGCGAACGTGGGGGACGCGGCGCGGGTGTCGCTCACGGGCGAGGAACGCGGGGATTCATTGCACCGAGATCCGCGAGGCCGGCGTGCACCGTGGGTGGCCTGACACAGGAACGCGGGGCTTCATTGCACCGAGATCCGCGAGGCCGGCGTGCACCGTGGGTGGCCTGACACAGGAACGCGGGGCTGCATTGGCTTACGCGTGCTCACGAACGACTTTCTGGAGGTAGGTGATGGACGGCCGCGTCCCGATCTCCTCCAGGACGTGATAGGCGCGCGGCGAGTGCGCGAACTTGACCACGGCGCTCTGCTCGTCCTTCAGGTTGCCGAAGGTGATCGCCCGGGTGGGGCACGTCTGCTGGCAGGCGGTCAGGATGTCGCCGTCCTTCACCGCACGCCTCTCGTCACGGGCGTGGTCCTTGCCCGCGATGATGCGCTGCAGACACATCGTGCACTTCTCCATGACCCCGAGCTGGCGAACCGTCACGTCGGGGTTCAGCTGCACGTCGAGCGGCGCGGGAAACTCGTACTGGAACCAGTTGAAGCGGCGCACGTGGTAGGGGCAGTTGTTGCCGCAGTATCGAGTCCCGACACAACGGTTGTACACCTGACCGTTGAGACCTTCTTCCGTACGATACGCCGCAAACACGGGACAGACGGGCTCGCACGGGGCGACCTCACAATGCTGGCAGAGCATCGGCAGGAAGAGGTTCGTGGGCCGATCCGGCTTCCCTTCCGCCCAGCGCTCGATGCGGATCCACTGGAGCTGTCGCCCGTAGGCCGCCTGGGCGCGCCCGACGACGGGCACGTTGTTCTCCGCCTGGCAGGCGACCACGCACGCCTGGCAGCCGATGCACGCGTCCACGTCGATCGCCATGCCCCAGCGGTACCCGGGGTACCGCGGGTCGGGGTACATGCTGGTGTGCGCCTCGTGGTCCTGGCGGCCACGGAGCGCCTGCTCGCGCGCCGCGCGGAGGTCCACGTGCTGCGCGAGCTCTCGACCCTCCTGATCGTGCGTCGCCTGGAGGATGGCGAGCGGGTGCCGGGCGCCCGTCTTGGCGAGCGTCACGCGGACGCCGAGGTACGCGGGGCCGCCGGACGCGCCCTCGGCGGCCGGCCCGAGCAGCGCGACCGGGTTGCGTGGGCCGAGGGGCGCCGTCACGTAGCGTGGAATGTGATAGGGCGCGTAGCGATGGCCGATGGGGACGGCGACCGCCTGCGGATGGAGCGTCGGCGAGACGTACGCGGGAAGCTCGATCGCACCGTGGGGCGACGTCACCCTGACCACGTCGCCCCGGGCGATGCCGAGCTTCGCCGCCGTCTCCGCCGCGATCTCCACCCACGGATCCCACACGGCCTGGGTCATCGTGTCCGGCGCTTCCTGGAGCCACGCGCGGCTCGCGCCCCGCCCGTCGTAGAACCTGAAGGATGGATACGCGAGAAGGGCGAGCCCATCGGCGGTGCCCTCGAACGTCGGGGGCGCCGGGTCGACGGGCGCCACGCGCGCGGTCACCGCGACCGGCGCCGTCTCCTTCCAGACACCGCCCAGGCGGAGCGCCGACGCCCACGCACCCTTGACGCTGGGCTCCCACGCCGCTTTCAGGTATTGCTCGAAGGTCGCCCAGGGTAGCGGCCCCTTCCCCGCCTCGCTCCCGAGCACTGCACGGCCCAGCGCGAGGAGCGTGTCTCCCATCGGTCGCGCGTCGCGCGCGGGCGCCATGGTGGGCTGCATGAGGCCGGCGACGCCCTCCCGCGGCGAGTAGTCTCCCCACGACTCGAGCCAGTGTGTGTCGGGCAGCACGACGTGGGCGAGCGCCGTCGTCTCGTCCGGCTGGTTCGCGAAGCTGACGACGAGCCCCACCCTCTTCGCGGCGTCGGCGAACTTGAGGCCACCCGGGAGCGTATAGGCGGGGTTTACGCCGCTGCCGAGCACCAGCACCTCCACCTCGCCCCGGGCCATGGCCTGCACGAGCCGGGCCGTCTCCGCGTACGGCGTCACCCTGCCGAACGCCGAGTCGGGGCCGAAGCGGACGGTCTTGCCGACGTTGCCCGCCGCCGCATTCAACAGGTTGACGGCGACCAGGGTCTGCGTCGCGTTCGAGCCCGTCACGGCCATCCCGCCGCCGATCGCGAGACTGGGCTTGCCGTCGGCGAAGGCCCGGGCGACGCGCGTGATCGTCTCGACGGGAACGCCGCTGTCGGCCGCGACCTTCTTGACGTCGATCCGGGCGACGGCCTCGCCGAAGCGCCGGTCGGCGAGCCCTTCGTCGACCATCACCTTGAGGATCGCGAGCGCCAGCGGCCCTTCGCTGCCGGGAGCGTTACGTACCCACTCGTCGGCGTTCGACGCGGTCAGCGACTGCCGTGGCTCGATGTGAAGGTATGTGCCCGCGCGGCCGTCGCGGAACGTGTGCATGTGCGCGAAGGCCCGCGCGTAGTTCACGTTCGACAGCCACGTCTCGAGGAAGTCGGCGCCGAAGGAGACCACGACCCGTGCGTCCTCGAAGGCGTAGTACGGGATCGCGTCGCGGCCGAACGTGATCCGGTTCGCCGCGCGGTTCGCCTCGTAGCCGAACGGCTCGAAGCTCAGGCGCGGGCGCGTGCCGAGGGCCCGCGTCCACGTGTCGAGGAACGCGCCCAGGCTTCCCGTCTCGAGTTGGGTCACGAGCGCGATCGCCGATCCCTTGCCCGCGCTCCGCAGCGCCGCGATCTTGTCGGCGACGACCTTCTGGGCCGCGTCCCAGTTCACGGGCTTCAGCGCGGCCCCGTCGCGAAGGCGCGGGCCCGCGAATCGGTCGGGATGGTAGAGGCCCTGGAGTGCCGCCTGACCGCGCGCGCACAGCGCGCCCTGGTTGACCGGGTGGTCGGGGTTCCCCTCGAGCTTCACGACGCGGCCCTCGCGGTTCCTCGCGATGACGCCGCAGCCGGCCGGGCACTCGCGACACACCGTCGCAAACCATGCGGCGACGCCCGGCACGATGTGCTCGTTCGGCACCACGAGCGGCAGAATGTTCTCCGCCGTCCGCTGACAGCCCGTGACGGCGGCGGTGGCGCCGCTCGCCGCGACGACCCGAAAGAAGTCCCGTCGGTTCATCATGTATCGGAGCTCCAGCTCGCATCCGGGCGAGGGTGGCGAGTCACAGGCACGTGCGGCTCCGTTTATCGGAGCTCCAGCTCGGGTCAGGGCGAAGGTGACGAATCACAGGCACGTCCGGCTCCGTCCGGTCAATGGTGGCACGTGACGCAGTCGAGCGGCGCGTGCATGCCCGCCGTCGCGTTCTGCCGCCGGTGGCAGTCGACGCACCAGCCCATCGTGAGCGGCGGCGGCGCGGGCCGGAGCCCGACGAGGTTCAGCAGGTCGTTCGTCAGGCGCGGACCCGTCTCGGCGCCGAACGTCGTCATCGTCTCGACGGGGCCGTGGCACGTCTGGCACTTCACGTTCGCCCGGATGTGCGCCTTGTGCGGGAAGTACGTGAACTCCGGCAGCTTGTTCACGCGGACCCACGGGATCGGTTCGCTCCGCGCGTAGTAGTCCGCGACCTTCTTCACTTCCGGCAACGCCGCACCGGCGATCTTGTGACAGCCCATGCAGCGCTCGACCGACGGCAGGCCCGCGTACTCCGAGCGCCGCGCGTCGCTGTGACAATATTGGCAGTCGATCCGGTACGTCTGCACGTGCACGCTGTGCGGGAAGTTGATCGGCTGACTCGAGGGCTTCGCGACTGCCGGCTGGCGACTCCACGACGAGACCGCCAGAAAGACCAGAACGGCGAGGAGCACGAGCGCCAGCGCTCCCACGCCCGCCTTTGCGCCCATCGGCAGT
The DNA here is from genome assembly GCA_001914535.1 of Candidatus Rokubacteria bacterium 13_2_20CM_69_15_1. Lineage (GTDB taxonomy): Bacteria > Methylomirabilota > Methylomirabilia > Rokubacteriales > CSP1-6 > 20CM-2-70-11. The sequence goes on along the minus strand of MNCR01000094.1, from coordinate 18,398 downwards.
CGATCGCCCTCCGCGGGATTGTGTGATGCTTGTGAAGCCTATCACTCGCCCCGCGACCGCGTCAATGCCCTCCCCGCGCGGAGCGCGCGAGCGACGCCAGCGCCTCCGCGGCCGCCCGGGCCGCGTACTCGATGTCCGCCTCGGCGTGGGCGAGCGAGACGAACGCCGCCTCGAACTGCGAGGGCGCCAGGAAGACGCCGCGCTCCCGCATCGCGTGAAAGAAGCCGGCATAGCGTGCGGTGTCGGCCCGCTTCGCCGCCGCGTAGTCGGTGACGGGGCCGTCGCAGAAGAAGGCGGTGAGCATCGAGCCGACCCGGTTCACCGTGAGCGCGACGGACGCCTTCCGGGCGCCGTCCGTGAGCCCGCGCTCGAGCATCGCGCCGCGCGCCTCGAGCGTCGCGTAGACCTCGCGCCCGGTGAGCGCGCGGAGGGTGGCCAGGCCGGCGGCGACGGCGAGCGGGTTTCCCGACAGCGTGCCCGCCTGGTAGATCGGGCCGAGCGGCGCCACCTGGCTCATGAGCGCTCGGGCGCCGCCGTACGCGCCGACCGGCAACCCGCCGCCGATGATCTTGCCGAGGCACGTGAGGTCGGGGCGGACGCCGTAGAGCGCTTGCGCTCCCCCGTATGCGACGCGGAAGCCCGTGATGACCTCGTCGAAGATCAGGACGGCGCCGTGGGCGCGCGTGATCTCGCGGAGCCCTTCGAGGAAGCCTGGCCGCGGCGGCACGACGCCCATGTTGCCCGCGACCGGCTCGACGATCACCGCGGCGATCGTGTCGCCGCGCGCGCGGAAGAGCGCCTGGACGGCGTCGAGGTCGTTGAACGGCACGCTCAGGGTGAGCGCGGCGAGCGGCGCCGGTACGCCGCCCGAGTCCGGGATCGAGAAGGTCGCGCCGCCCGAGCCGGCCTTCACCAGGAGGCTGTCGGCGTGACCGTGGTAGCAGCCGTCGAACTTGACCAGGAGCGGGCGGCCCGTCGCGCCGCGGGCCACGCGGATCGCGCTCATCGCGGCCTCCGTCCCCGAGCTGACCAGGCGGACCAGCTCGATCGACGGATAGGCGGCGGTGATCGTCTCCGCCATCTCGACCTCGAGCGCCGTCGGCGCCCCGTAGCTCGTGCCGCGTCGCGCGGCCTCGGTGATGGCCTCGACCACCACCTTCGGCGCGTGTCCCAGGATGAGCGGCCCCCACGAGCCCAAGAAGTCCAGGTACGAGCGCCCGTCCACGTCCCAGATGCGCGGGCCCTCGCCGCGCGCGACGAAGAACGGCTCGCCGCCCACGGCCCGGAAGGCGCGCACGGGGCTGTTCACGCCGCCGGGAATGAGCCGCGTCGCGGTCTCGAACAGCCGCTTCGAATCACTCATGTCGCGCGTCTCCCGGAGCTTGGCTCCGAAGCCTCGAGGTCGACCGGCAGGAAGTCGCGCCGCGTGGCGTCCCAGCGAAAGGCGGTCACCGACTCCGCCCGCCCGCCGACGACCGACGTCACCAGATACGCGGCGCCGGGATACGCGGGCTCGCCGCCGATGAGCGCCTGGCGCTTGTCCGTGTCGGAGAAGTAGGCGCCGGCGTCGACGTGCGAGTGGTAGATGACCGCGACCGCGAATCCCTCGCCCTCCAGGCGCCCGATGCGCAGGAGGTCGGCGGGATCGATGGAGTACGCCGTCCGCGCGTCGCGCGGGTTGCGCGCCGGGTCCTTGGCGTGGAGGTCGTTCTGCGCGTTGCGGCAACGCACGAGACGCCGCTCGGCGCCACGCGTGACGACCACGCCGCACGCCTCGTGCGGATACTCCGCGATCGCCTGCTCTCGGATCGCTCGCAGCTCCTCCGGCGTGACGATCACCTGCCACCGCCCGCCAGGGCGGGAATGATCGCCACCTCGTCGCCGTCCTTGAGCGGTGTGGAGAGTCCGTCGAGCGACTCGATCGCGTCGCTGTTTACGTAGATATTGACGTGGTGGTGCACCTCGCCGCCCTCGTTGCGCACGAGCCCCTTGAGACCAGCGAAGGCCTCCTCGAGCTCGTCGAGGAGCCCGCCGACCGTCTTCGCCGACGCCTGGAGGCGATCGCGGTTGTTCGTCGCCCGTCGGAACGGCGTCGGGATGTACACGGTGACCGCCATACTGGCCTCCTGAAACCTCGGAGGGGGGCTTTGCCCCCCTTCCGAAACCTCCCCCCAGGAATCGGTTGCGCCGGCAAAGCCGGCGCTCGAACCCGAACGGTCACCCGCGTCGCCGAGCCTCCGCGGCCGCCGCTCGGCTCGCACTACCCCGTCTGCAGCCTCGCCTCGCGGCGCGCGTCGCCGAGCCTCCGCGGCCGCCGCTCGGCTCGCACTACCCCTGACTCAAGTACCGCTCGCCGGTATCGGGAAGCACGGTCACGACGAGCTGCTCGGGGCCGAGCTCCGCCGCGACGGCGCACGCGGCGAACGCCGCGGCACCGCCGGAGACCCCCACCAGCAGGCCCTCCTCGCGCGCGAGCCGCCGCGACCACCCGATCGCGTCCTCGTCGCGGACCAGAACGATCCGGTCGATGATGCTCCGGTTCAGGACGCCAGGCACGAAAGACGCACCGATCCCCTGGATCGCGTGGGGCCGCGCCCGGCCGCCCGAGAGGACCGGCGACTTCGCCGGCTCGACGGCGATCACGCGCACGCCGGGGAGCTTCTGCTTGAGCACCTCACCCACCCCGGTCACCGTGCCACCGGTGCCGACGCCCGCGACGAACGCGTCGAGGCGGCCGGCGACGGCGTCCAGAATCTCCAGGGCCGTGGTGCGGCGGTGCGCCTCGGGGTTCGCCGGGTTCTCGAACTGCTGGGGCATGAAGTAGTCCGGGTGCTCGCGGCAAAGCTCCTGGGCCGCGTACACCGCGCCAGTCATGCCCTCGATCGCGGGCGTCAGGTGGATCTCAGCGCCGAACCGCGCCAGCAGTCGCTGGCGCTCTACGGTCATGTCGTCGGGCATCGTGAGAATGAGCCGGTAGCCCTTCACCGCGGCGGCCATCGCCAGCCCGATGCCCGTGTTGCCGCTGGTCGGCTCCACGATCGTCGAGCCGGGCTTGACGCGGCCCTGCTGCTCCGCGGCCTCGAGCATCGCGAGCGCGATCCGGTCCTTGACGCTTCCCCCGGGGTTCAGCGACTCGAGCTTGGCGACGACGCTCGCGCCCCCCGGTCTCGGGAGCCGGTTCAGGCGGACCATCGGGGTGTGCCCGATCAGCTCGAGCACCGACGACGCGATCTTCGGCCGCGGCGTCATATGTGGTACATCGCGCGCACCGCGCTGCGGCGCGCGAGTGCGCGGGTCGCGAGGTCGCCGAAGGTGACGCGGTCGACGACCTCGGAGACTGCCTTCCCGATCTCCTCCCAGAGCTCACCGAGCTCGTACGTCTCGTCGCCGTTCCGCCGGCCCGTCCGTCGGCGCGTCTCGAGCGGCGCCGCGGACCCCTCCACGGCCCGCAAGACGTCACCGACGCTGATCTCCTCGGGCCGGCGCGTCAGGTGATAGCCGCCCGAGGCGCCGCGCTTCGAGCCGAGGACCCCGGCGCCCTTCAGCGCCAAGAGGACGTGCTCCAGGTAGCGTTGCGGGATCGCCTGCCGCCCGGCGATGTCCTGGATCGGCACGAGCCCCTCCCCGCCGCGGATCGCCAGATCCAGCACCGCCTTGATCGCATACTCGCCCTTCGCCGAGATTCGCATCGCTCAGCGCGCGCGCGTCATGCCCCGCCGGCGCCGGTCGACGGCGGGCGTCATTTGTAGCGGGGTCCGCGAGGCCGGCCCCCACCGGGGGTGACCTGATAAAGGCACCCGTGGCGTCATTTGTAGCGGGGTCCGCGAGGCCGGCTCCCACCGGGGGTGGCCTGACAAAGGCACCCGTGGCGTCATCTCGAGCGGCCTCGCTCCAGGAGGCGCGCCGCCTCGCGCGCGAAGTAGGTGATCACCACGTCCGCACCCGCCCGCCGGATTCCCACGAGGGCCTCCATCATGGCGCGCTCCTCGTCGAGCCAGCCCAGCCGGCCCGCCGCGCGGATCATCGAGTACTCGCCGGAGACCGAGTACGCGGCCAGCGGCACTCCAAACTCCGCCTTCGCGCGCGAGATGATGTCGAGGTACGGCAGCGCGGGCTTGACCATCACGATGTCCGCGCCCTCGTCGAGATCGAGCGCGATCTCGCGCATGGCCTCGAGCGCGTTGGCGGGGTCCATCTGGTACTGGCGCCGGTCGCCGAACTGCGGCGCGGAGTCGGCGGCCTCCCGGAACGGCTCGTAGAAGCTCGAGGCGTACTTCGCCGAGTAGGCCATGATCGGCGTGTCGGTGAAGGTCGCCTCGTCCAGGGCTTCGCGGATCGCGGCGACGCGGCCGTCCATCATGTCCGACGGCGCCACCATGTCGGCCCCCGCCTCGGCCTGCGAGACTGCGACGCGTGCGAGCAGCTCGAGCGTCGGATCGTTGCGGACGCTGCCGCCCTCGACGATCCCGCAGTGACCGTGGCTCGTGTACTCGCAGAGGCACACGTCGCTCACGACCAGGAGATCGGGCACGACGTCCTTCACGGCGCGGATTGCCTGCTGGACGATGCCGTCCTCGGCGTAGGCCTCGGAGCCACGGGGGTCCTTCTCCGCCGGCACCCCGAAGAGGAGCACCGCAGGGATCCCCATCCCCGCCGCGTCCTTGACCTCCTTCACCAGCTCGTCGATGGACAGCCGGAACTGCCCCGGCATCGACGTGATCGGTTCGCGGACGCCGCGCCCGTGGACTGCGAAGAGCGGGTAGATCAAGTCGTCGACCGCCAGCGCCGTCTCACGGATCAGCGCGCGCAGCAGCGGTTTCTCTCGGAGACGCCTCGGACGGAACATCGCATGCGCCATCACGCGCTCCTTTTGCCCCGGCGCCCCGAGCGTGTCGGGACCCGGGAAAAGTAGTCGACGAGCGCCCGAGCGAGCGCCGGAATCGTGTACTCACTCGGCATGACATCGGTGGTCAGCCCGTATTCGGCCGCGGTAGCCGCCGTGATCGGGCCGATCGAGGCGATGGTGACCCGACCGCGCCATGCGCGCCGCTCCTCCTCGGTGAAGACTTCGGCGAAGTTGCGCGCCGTGGACGAGCTGGTGAACGTCACGGCGTCGATCGTGCCCGCGGCGAGGGCTTCGCGCAGGCGGCCCGCGCCGTTCTCGACGCGTCGGGTCTGATAGACCGGCACCTCCGACACCGACGCCCCGAGCCGCCGCAGCTCGACCACGAGCACGTCGCGCGTCTCCTTCGCGCGCGGCAGCAGCACTCGGTCACCCGGCGCGATCGCCGGCCGGAGCCGCTCCACGAGCGCCTCGGCGCGGTACTCGTCCGGGACCGCCTCCACGCGCACCCCGTGCTCGGCGAGCGCTTCCGCCGTCGCCGGGCCGATCGCGGCGATGCGCTTCCTGGCGACGGCGGCCCAGCCGAGCCCGCGCGCGGAGAGTCGTCGGTCCACCATGACGACACCGTTCACGCTCGTGAAGATCACCCACGTGAACGTGTCCAGCGCGGCGAGCGCTCCGTCGAGCGGCTCCCAGGACTGGGGGGGCTCGATCGCGATCGTCGGCGCCTGCAGCACCCGCGCGCCGGCCTCCTCGAGGAGCTGCACGAAGCGCTGCGCCTGCGGGGCCGCCCGTGTCACGACGATCGTCCGCCGCTCGAGCGGGCGCGTTCCACCGACCCGCGTCACCCTCGCCACGTTACACCCGCAGCGCGGCCACGGCGGCCGCGCCCTGGGCGAGCAACGCTTCGGCCAGACGCCGCCCCAGCGCCAGGCACTCGTCCGGTGTCCCGCTGTCCGCACCGCGGAGCACCTGCCGACCGTCCTCGCTGGCCACGAACGCCGTCATCTGGAGGCGTCCCCGCTCGAGCACCGCGTGGGCGGCCATCGGCGTGTGGCACGAGGCGCCGAGCCGGCCCAGGTACGCCCGCTCGGCGAGCGCGCAGACCCGCGTGGGGGCGTGGTCGATTCGGTCGACCCAGGCGCGCGTGGCCCGGTCGGCAGCGCGCACCTCGACCGCGAGAATCCCCTGCCCGACGGCGGGAACGAAGACCGCCGGGTCCAGCGGCCGCGCGTGCCCGGGCTTGAGCCCGAGGCGGCTCAACCCAGCGGCGGCGAGGATCACCGCGTCCCAGGGTCCGCTCGCGAGCTTTCTCACGCGCGTGTCCACGTTGCCGCGGATCGGCTCGACGACGAGGTCGGGCCGGAGTGCGAGCGCGAGGGCCCGCCGGCGCGGGCTGGACGTGCCGATCACCGCTCCCGCCCGCAGACCCTCGAAGTCCACCGCCGACCGGGCGACGAGGACGTCACGCGGGTCCTCGCGTTCGGCGTACGCCGTGAGCGTGAGCCCCGCCGGGAGCTCGGCCGGGAGGTCCTTGAGGCTGTGGACCGCGAGGTCGAGGGCGCCCTCGAGCAGCGCCTCCTCGATCTCCCGCACGAACAGGCCCTTGCCCCCGACCGTGGCCAGTCGCGCCTCGAGCAGCCGGTCGCCCTCGGTCCGCATCGGGACGATCTCGACGTCGGCTCCGAGCGCGCGCAGACGCGCGGCCACGGCGCGTGCCTGCGCCAGCGCGAGCGCGCTGCCCCGCGTTCCCAGCTTCATTGGACCGAGGTCCGCCTGCCCGGCTCGGACCGGACGTGGCCTGAGAGAGGAGCCCGGGGCTTCATTGGACCGAGGTCGGCGCCGTCATTTTCGTCCCAGGCCGAAGAGCTCGTGAATGAGCGGGAGCCACGAGCGGCTCGAGCCCGCGCGCGACGATTCGCGCAGCTTCGTGATCGGCGCGTGCAAGATCTTGTTCACGATGGCCGCCGAGAGCGCCTCGATCGCCTCGCGCGTCTCGGCCGTTGCGCCCGGCAGCCGCGCCAGCGCCTTCCGCACCTCGCCCACCCGGATCTCCTCGAGCCGCTCGCGCAGCGAGACGATCGTCGGGATGACCTCGACGTCGCTCTGGCGGGTGAGGAACTTCGCCACCTCGCGCATCACCAGCGCCTCACCGCGTTGCGCCTCGCGGAGCCGCTCGCGGATGTTCGCCTCGACGACCTGCTTCAGGTCGTCGACGTTATAGCAGTACACGTCCGCGAGCGTGTTCACGCTCCCCTCGACGTCGCGCGGCACCGCGATGTCGATGAAGAAGAGCGGCCGCGCGCGGCGCCCGTGCATGACCCGCTGGACCATCGCGAGCGTGACGATCGGCTCGGTGGCGCCCGTCGAGGTGATCACGATGTCCACCCCCGCGAGCGCCGTCTCGAGCTCGGCGAACGGCACCGCCGCCCCTGAGAGGGCCCGCGCCATCTCCTGGGCGCGCGGCCACGTCCGGTTGGCGACGTAGACCGGGAACGCACCATGCTCGACCAGGTGACGCGCCGCCAGCTCGCCCATCTTGCCCGCACCCACGAGGAGGACAGCCTTGCCACCGAGCCCCGCGAAGATCTTCCGCGCGAGCTCGACGGCCGCAAACGAGACCGACACCGCGTGGCGGGCTATCTCCGTCTCGGTCCGGACCTTCTTGGCGACGGCGAAGGCCGCGGTGAAGAGCGTGTGCAGCGCCGGCCCGACCGTCGCGCATGCCTGGGCGAGGCCGAAGGCGTCCTTCACCTGGCCCAGGATCTGCGGCTCGCCGATCATCATCGAGTCGAGGCTCGCAGCGACCCGGAAGGCGTGGTGCACGGCGTCGCCGTCCAGGTGCGTGTACAGGAGGGGCTCCACCGAGCCATAGGCGACGCCCCGGTAGCGGCAGAGGTGGCGGAACACGACGGCGCGCGCCTCGCCGGGCGCCTCGGCGACCCCGTACACCTCGACCCGGTTGCACGTGGAGAGGATCAACGTCTCCCGCACCGCGCCCGTGGCCGAGACATCGCTCAGGAGCTCCCGCAGCTTGTCCTCCTCCACGGCGAGCTGCTCGCGCAGCTCGACGGGCGCGTTCTTGTGCGAGAGCCCCGCGACGAACAGCGTCATCTACGCCCGTGCCATCTAGGAGCCATGCCTTCCGGGCAAGAAGAGCCCCGCGCCCAGCGTGAGTACCAGCGTGGCGAAGCCGATGATCGCGAAGTACGCCGCGCGCCGCCCGCGCCAGCCCGCCGCCGCACGGCCCGCGAGTGTCCCTGCGTAGATCGCCCAGGCGACGAAAGACAGGAGCGCGAGCGGATCATAGGCGAAGACGCTCCCCCACGCCCGGCCGGCCCAGAGGACGCCAAGGATCAGGCCCGTCGTGAGGAAGGGAAATCCCAGCGCCAGGGTGCGATACGTCAGACGGTCCAGCGTCTCGAGGTCGGGCAGGCGGTAGTAGAGCGTGCCGGGGCGTTTCGCCTTCAGCTGGCGCTCCTGCAGGACGTACATCAGCGCACCGGCGAAGTTCAGGACGAACGCCGCGATCCCGATGAGGACCAGCCCGATGTGCACCCAGATCCACGCGCCCCCGAGCGCCCGCTCGATCCCGGGGATGCCGAGCGGCCGTGTCGTCGCCGAGTTGATGCTGAGCACGAGCACGACCGGCAGGACAAATGCGCCGAGGACTTTGACGCCGTACTGACGCTCCACCCAGAGTGCCAACAGCACCGCGACCCACACCGCCACGGACACGGCCTCGCTCAGGCTGCCGAGCGGAGGCCGGCCGAGCCGGAACGCCAGGGCGAGAAGCGCGACAGCGTGGAGGACCCAGCCCGCGATCGTCGCGACGGACGCGACCCGGTGCAGCCACTCTTCCCGCTGGACCAAATAGGCGAGCGACAGTCCTGTCGCGGCGATGTAGCCGAAAATCGCGAGATCGAGCACAGTCGGGTACATGGCGTCAAAAAAAGTGAAGCGTAACGTGAGTTTACCACATTCCCGATGCTGATTTGCACACCGCGCCTCAGGCGCGACGGGCCAGATGGATCAGCGAGGCGATGGGGCGCCAGTATCCGTCGCGAACGGCGACCAGGTCGAAGTGGGGTGAGCCCCAGTCCTCGACGAGCGCCGAGCCGGCGTTCCAGCGCAGTCGCCGGTCGAGTTCCTTGACGTACGCCTTGCATTGCCTGCAGGCGGAGATGAAGTAGCCTTCCTCTCGCTCCTCGGCCTCGAAGCGAGCGAGGTCTGTGGAAGACTGCGTGCCGCAGAACGGACAGCGGAGTCGCGGGAAGACCCAGCCGCCGCCGCACACGTGGCACGCGAGCCGACGCTGGCCCGTCTCGACGAGGTCGCCGAAGCCGGGCGGCGCGCCGCAGTAAGGACAGACGCCGAGCTCCCAGCTTCCCTCCGTGAGATGGACCCGGCATCCGGCGAAGTACCGATCGAGCGCCGGACGCAGCGCGCCGCAGGCGAGGAAGCTCACGGACTCGGCGCGGAGGCCAAGGTCTGCCGTCAGCGACTCGAGCCCGACACGGCCCCTGGACGGAAAGAATGCGGCGGGGCCGACCTCGGCCCGATCCCACGCGGAAGCGAATTTCTCGAGAGCCTCCTTGGGCTCACCCATTGCCGCCAGGAAATCGAGGGCTGCGCCGATCAGATCCTCTATATCTTCAGGTATGATAGGAACCTGGGCTTCAGAAATAAGTGGAAGCCCGCGCCGCCACCGCTCCTCACAGTCTGAGGCCGTCCAGGCGAGCGGTGTCACACGCTCCGCGGGCCACCGCGCCCATGCCTCCAGCACCGGGCGATACGGCGCAAGCGGCTCGCGGAAGGTCGGCCGGCGCCCGAGCAGATCGCCCCACTCCTCGAGCAGCTTGGCGTAGCTCAACGGGAGCTCGGCCTCGGAGGCCGGAGCCCAGCGTCCCGGCGAGCCGTCACGGAACTCCGCGTCAGGTCGCCTGACCCGCGGCGATGATCACGTACTTGACGACGAATCCCCCGATCAGGATCAGGACGCAGACGAGCGCCGTCATGGCCGGCGCCGCCTTGCGGATGATCCCTCCGAACTGGAGCGCCAACGGCACCAGGATGCCGATCACGACCGCACCGAGCCAGAACGAGAGA
>MNCR01000094.1:0-8389 GCA_001914535.1 Candidatus Rokubacteria bacterium 13_2_20CM_69_15_1 | reverse complement strand
ACCAGCGCGAACGCGGTGAAGCCCATGAGCCGCGCGAGCGCCTCGCGCCGCGGGCCGCCGGAGAGGCTCAGGATGAGCGCGATCGCCGCCCCACCCGTCGACGCGCCGACGGCGAGGAAGAGGGCGCCCAGCCAGTGGGCGCTGACGAACAGCGGCCGCGCCGTGGCGCCGAGAAGGACGCCGGGGTAGGCGGCGAGGAAGAACCCGAAGAACCCGCCGATCACGCCGACGACGACACGGAACGTCCGCATGCTCCGACCGCCCCGGTCCTCGAGGAAGACGTCCAGTGCCGCCAGGAACGCCAATCCGCTGAACCCGAGCAGGGCCCAGGCTCCCATGTTCATGGGTGAGAAGGGCTTGACGTGGAACGGCCCGATCGTGATCGCGTCCATGCCGATCTCGAGGGACGGCTTGGGCACCATCAGCATGTGGAGAAAGCGCGTCGGGAGACCGAGGTCCACGGTCAGGATGATCGGCCCTGGAAGCACCGCCAGGAACGCGATGTAGTACCCGACTCTCACGATGTCGCGATACCGCTCGCCGTCGAGGAGATTGGCGATCGTGGCGATCACGAAGGCTCCGCCGGCGATCCCCCCGAGGAAGAAGTAGAAGTCGATCAGGACCGGCCAGTCCGCGCTCTTCAGGAGACCGGGTTCCATCACGCGTCTCCCCTCCCGGCCCGCCCCCTGAAGGCGACGACGGCGCCCAGCCCCACGAGCAGCGCCGAACCGATCGACAGGAGCGAGTCGACGATGACGTTCCTCTGCGGGAGCTTCGGCTTGTCCGGGAGCCCGTAGATCGACGGCTTGCCGAGGAGCAGGAAGAACGCGTTGAGGCCGCCCAGGTCACCGTTCGTGTCCTCGCCGTAGAGCCGGGCGTCCGTGTAGCCCAGACGCTTGAGCTCCTCGACCCGCTTTTTCGCGCCGACGGCGAGCTCGTCGCGGAATCCGAACCTGATCGACTGGGTCGGGCACGCCTTCGCGCAAGCGGGCCCGAGGCCGTTGTGGATCCGGTCGTTACAGAAGGTGCACTTCGTCGCGGTGCCGGTGTCGTGGTTGAACGCGACGACGCCGAACGGACAGGCGGAGACGCAGTATCGGCAGCCGTTGCAGATATCCTGGTTGATGTTGACGGTTCCGTACTCGGTTCGGTAGATCGCGCCCGTCGGGCACGCCTCGAGACAGCCGGCCTGGGCGCAGTGCTTGCACACGTCGGACATCATGTGCCACTGCTTGATCTGCCCCTTGTCGTCGGTCTCCTCGAAGAACCGGACGAGGCGGTAGCTCTTGTCCGTGAAGTGGGCATGGTTCTGGTAGGTCCCCGTCCACTCCGGCTCCTCGGGCGCGAGCTGGTTCCATTGCTTGCAGGCGACCTGGCACGCGCGGCACCCGATGCACAGGGAGACGTCCGTGAACATCGCGAGGGTGCGTGCCATGGCTACGCCTCCTTCCGCACGTTACAGAGGAGTGCCTTCGACTCCTGAATGAACGTCGTGGGGTCGCCCAGGCTCGCGACCAGGTCGTTCGTGATGTCACCCCGCGCCGACTTCATGACGCCCTGGTAGCCCCAGTGCCACGGGATTCCGACCTGGTAGACCTTCTTGCCGTTGATCGTGAACGCCTTGATCCGCTCGGTGACGAGCGCCTGCACCTTGATCTTCGCGCGCGGCGTCTCGACCGTGATCATGTCGCCGTTCTGGATCCCGAGCTCCTTGGCCATTTCGGGTCCGATTTCCGCGAAGTGACCGAAGAAGAGCTCGGAGAGCCACGGCACGTGCCGCGACATGCCGGCGGCGTGGTGCTCGGTGAGCCGGTACGTGGTCAGGATGTACGGGTACTTGTCGGGCGTGCCGAGCTTGTTGAGGTCGCCGATGTTGTAGACCTTCGCCACGGGGTTGTTCTGCACCTTGGACAGCAGATTGTGCGTCGGCGACTCGAACGGCTCGTAGTGCTCGGGGAACGGGCCGTCCACGATCGACGCGAAGAACTGTCCCAGGCCATGGGGATTCATGATGAAGGCGTCCGTACCGCTCACGCCCTTGAACGGGCCGTCCTTCGCCCGCGGCGCGTCCGGCGCCATCGTCGGACTGAAGTCGGGCACGTCGTTGCCGACCCATTTCTTCTGCTCGGCATCCCACCAGACGAGTTTCTTCTTCTCGCTCCACGGCTTGCCCGAGGGGTCGGCGGAGGCCCGGTTGTAGATGATCCGGCGGTTCGCCGGCCAGACGAAGCCCCAGCCGTGGCCGAGATAATCGCCCGCCTTGGGCTTCTCGCGCCGGAGGGCCATGTTCTTGCCCTCCTCCGGGTAGATGCCGGTGTAGAGCCAGTTGCCGCACGCCGTGAGGCCGTCGTCTCTCAGGTGGCCGAACGTCTTCAGCGGCTCGCCCTTCGCGTACTGGGGCTTGCCGTCCTTGTCCGCGATGTCGTCGGTGGCGTAGCCGTTGCACTCCTTGAGCACCAGCTCCATGTTGGGCTCTTTCTTCGCCCCTTGGGGCTGGTAGTCCCACACGAGGTCGAGGACCGGCCGATCTTTCTTGGCCTTGGAATCCTTGTAGAGCGCCTTGACGCGGCTGCCGAGGTCCACGATGAACGCCGCGTCGGAGCGCGCGTCGCCCGGCGGCTCGACGGCCTTCACGTGCCACTGGGCCATCCGCATCGTGTTGGTGATCGAGCCGTCCTTCTCGGCGGCCGGCGCCGCGGGGAGGAAGAAGACCTCGACCTGCGACGACTTCGGATCGATGCCCGGCTCCTTCCAGACGGCGGCCGTGTCGGTCTCGAAGAGGTCGGCGACCACCAGCCACTCGAGGCTGCGGAGCGCCTGCCGCGACATCTTGGCGTTCGGGCTGTCCACCGCCGGGTTCTGGCCCATGCTGATGAACCCCTTCACCTTCTTCTCGAGCATCCCGACGATGAAGTGCTGATGGGAGTACGCGTCGGCCTTCTCGCGCTTCGGGAGGTAGTCGTAGGCGTAGTCGTTCGCCTTCGTCGCCGCGGGCCCCCACCACGCCTTGAGCAGGCTGACGACGAACTTCGGGTTGTTGACCCAGTACCCGCCCTTCGGCGTCGTCTTCTCAAGATACTCGGCGAGCGTCGGATGTGGCCCCTGGAGCGGCGCGGCCGGGTAGCCCGGCAGCATGTGGTAGAGGGTGCCGAAGTCCGTAGCGCCCTGCACGTTCGAATGACCGCGGAGGGCGACGACGCCGCCGCCGGGACGCCCGATGTTCCCGAGGATGAGCTGCAGCATGCAGAGGGCGCGGATCTGCTGGACGCCGTTCGTCGACTGGTTGAGCTGCAGCGCGTACGAGGCCGTCGCCGTCTTGTCCGGGCCGGAAGCCGAGCAGTAGATGTCCGCGACCTTGAGGAACAGCTCTTTCGGGATGCCACACACGCGCTCGACCATCTCCGGGGTGTAGCGGCTGTACTGGCGACGGAGGCGCTGGAACACGCAGTTCGGATCCTGGAGCGTGGGGTCCTTCCTGGGATAGCCGTCGGCGTCGAGCTGGAACTTCCACGTCGACTGGTCGTAGCTCCGGATCGCGGGGTTGAACCCGCTGAAGAGCCCGTCCAGATCCGTCGGGGTCTTGAACTGCGGATCGAGCACCAGCGAGGCGTTCGTGTACGCCACGACGTAGTCGTGGAAGTACTTCTTGCTCTCGATCGCGTAGCGGATCAGGCCGCCGAAGAACACGATGTTGGTGCCCGACCGGATCGGCACCCAGATGTCTGCGGTCGCCGAGGTCCGCGTGAAGCGTGGGTCGACGTGGATGATCTTCGCGCCGCGCTCCTTGGCCTTCATCACCCACTTGTAGCTGACCGGGTGGCACTCGGCCCAGTTCGATGTCGGCATGATCACGTCCGCGTGCTGGACGTCGATCAGGTTAGTCGTCATCGCGCCGCGGCCGAAGGTCGCGCCGAGGGCGGGCACCGTGGCCGAATGGCAAAGACGCGCGGAGTTCTCGAGGTTCACGAGCCCGAGACCGCGCGAGAGCTTGGCGATCAGGTAGTTCTCCTCGTTGTCGAGCACCGAGGACCCCAGCCACGCGATGCCCTCGCAGCGGTTGACGGTGACCTCGTTGGCGCCGATCTTCACCCGATCGACGAAGCTCGCGTCGCGGGTCTTCTTCACGCGCTGGGCGATCTCGGCCATCATCCAGGCGAGCGGCTTCTCCTCCCACGCGGTCGCCCCGGGCGCGCGGTAGAGACATCGGGTGATCCGCCGCTCGTTCAGCGAGAGCTGGTACGTCGACGAGCCCTTCGGGCAGAGCGCGCCCTCGGTGTGGGGCGCATCGGGGTCACCCTCGATGTCGACGATCTTTCCGTCCTTGACGTAGATGAGCTGGGCGCAGCCGACCGCGCAATACGGACACACGCCCGGGAATGCCTTGGCTTCCTTGATCCGCAGCGACGTGGCCGCGGCTTCCACGGGGCTCAGATCGATCGCCCCGGACGCCACCGCGGTCGAGGCCGCGGCCATGCCGTATCTCAGGAAGTCGCGTCGAGACAGACTCATGGCGACACTCCTCCACGGTGACAGGATTGGGGGGTCCGATCGGACCGGGTCAGCGGCTCGCCGTTAAACCTCGGGGCTGGCCAGTTCATCCCACGCCCGGCGGAGCACGACGATCCGTTCGGGGCGGCCGCCCGTCGGCTCGATCTTGATGATGTCCCCGGGATTGAGCGCATCGAGACCCGCCCGGGCGTCCTCGTCCGTGACCACGATGATGTGGGCCGAGCACGAGAGCTCGGTACACACGTCGGCCTCACCTCTAACACGCAGCCGACCCTCAGCGCGCTTCACTTCGACAACCACAAGACGGGACCTCTGGAGCTCGTCCGTGAGGCTCTGCGTCATCGCCTGAACCTCCTCGAATCCGGGGAGTTGGGCGCTCGTGTCGCGGGAATGCTAGTGAGTGGTCTGACCATCGGTCAAGCCGCACCGCGTCTAGTTTCCTCCGAGGGGGGCTGCGCCCCCTTTCCGACGGCGCAGCGGGCCTGACGCCCGCTCGCGCCTGCCTCCCCCAGATCGGGGTTGCGCGGGCGAAAGCCCGCGCTCGAGCGGCGGCGATTCCGACGCGCGTGTAGACGATCTCGGTGGGTCACCTCGGGGCAGAACGATGCGGGGCGATGTGAGCCGTCGTTGCTAACTCGGTTGCCCGGGAAGAGGAAGCTCGCCAGGCTCGGCCGAGGAGGCCGGTCTGGGCGCCTCGGCGGGGGGCGCGTAGCGAGCGAGGCACTCGTCCAGGAGCCGCCTCGCCTCACCGGCCCGCCCGGCCCGGAGGGACTCGATGATCGCCCGGCGTGTGGCCAAGTCAACGATAGGCCCGTTCGTGAGCGGGTTGTAGCAGCGGCTGAGCTCGAGAAGCACGCGGTCGACCAGCCCGACGTCCGACAGGTTCGTCTCGATCCGGCGAAAGAGATCGAGCGCGTGGTCGTCGCGGCGCCGAGACCTGAGACCCCGACGGAGCGCCTTGTACTTCGCCTCGACCGGGGGCTCGTCGCTCATGCGCGTCTAGTGAGGAGCGGCGGTCAGCGTCACGCCACCACAGCCGCCTCCCCCAACCGGAGCGCGCTCCCCGCGTAGAGGTTGAGGCTGTCCCCCCGGACGTACCCGCAGATCGTGACGTTGAGCTGCTCGGCGAGCGCCACCGCCATCTCGGTCGGCGACGTCCGTGACGCGACGAGCGGCACGCCCATGCGCGCCGCTTTCAGCAGCATCTCGGAGGAGACGCGGCCGGTCGACAGGAGGATGCGGTCCTCGGTGGGGATCCCGCGCATGAGCGCCTCGCCCTTGACCTTGTCCACCGCGTTGTGGCGTCCGACATCCTCGGCGACGACGAGGAGTCGCTGGCCGTCCGAGAGCGCCGCGCCGTGGATCCCGCGCGAGGCCCGGTAGTGGACCGCGGCGGCGAAGAGCTCCTTCATGCCGAGCGCCAGCGCCGCCGGCGCCACGCGGAGCGCGGAGTGGAGCCTGGGGAAGAGCCGGTGGTCGATGCGGAACGTGATGCCGCCGCCGCACCCCGAGGTCAGGATGCGCTCGGTCGGCAGCGCCACGGGGCCGGCGAGGGTCACCTCCGCGCGGCCATCCACGGGGGACACGTCGAGCCGGGTGATCTCGGCGAGATCCTCGATCACCTTCTCCATCCAGAGGTAGCCGACGACGAGCGCCTCGAGCTTGATCGGTGAGCAGAGGAGCGTGAGGAACTTCGCGCCATTTACGTGGATCGTCAGCGGTTGTTCGCGCACGACCTCGCCCGCGACCTCGTCGGCGCGATTGCCCTGGACTCGGAGATAGGTTCGCATCGCGACGCCCCGGCGCGATTCTAGCGCGGATCTGGCCCGCCGGCACCTCCCTCACGAGGCACCAGACATGGCACCAACCAATCGTCCGAACCTCAGCCACAGAATCCTCGGCATGTGGTCGCCCATACCCGTGCCCTCGAGGTGGACGACGATCAGTCCTTTATCGCAATCTCCCTCTCCACTGCGGTCTTGGCGCGGCCCATGTAGTGGTGGAGCGGTTGGAACACGCTACGCCAATAGCTTTGTGTTCCTCTCATGGCGTCTGGAAGGTCGCCCTCGCCTCGACCAGGAACTCACCCGGAGGTAGATCGAACGCCGTCGAGGTCGTACAGACTCCAGTCGAGTCGCACGCGCTGAGCGCCGCGTTCTGCGAGACCGCCGCTCCGCCAACACGCGGCTTCACGGTCACCTGAACGGTCGTCCCGCCCGGCACTCCCGTCGTCCGGATGTCGATCGGGACCGTCCCCGGCGCTGGAAGAACGAGGTCCGTCACGCCGAACACGCCCTGAGGTGGGATCGGCACTGTCTGCCCGTTGATCTTCGTGATCGCGACGGCGGTCGTGATGGGTGACGTCAGCGGCCCGGGAGCGAGCGCGCGGGACGCGGGGGGATCCGTGCGGTCGCCGCCAAGCGTGTTCGTGAAGGCCTCGAGTCGGATGAGTCCCCGCGAGCCACCCCGGTCTGGGTCGCTGCAGCCGAGGCAGCGCCTACCCGGACGGGCGAGGACAAGCCCGCCTCCTTCAAGGCGGTTGGCCACGAGGCGAATGGCGCCGCCACTACCCGTCCCTCCCGATGCGGCGCACCCGCCGTTCGATGTGTCGCCAGCCGCGCCGCCATCGGTGCGGATCTGCCCATTGATCGTGACCGTCCCGTTGGCGGCAATCAACACTGCGCCGCCACCAATCGCGCCGACGAGAGGCAGCAACTCGGGCACGCCGAAGAAGGTTGCGTTACCGCCTCCTGTCAGCGCGGGCGAGCCCGTACCCGGGGCGCCGCCGCCAGGTCCGAAGCCGGGACCGCCGTCAGCGGCGAGGTTCACGCTCTGGTAGGCACCATCCCCACCGCGGAAGCCGCCAACTCCTCCCAGGCCACCCAGGCCATTGATGCCGCTGGACCCCGCGGTCGCGTCGTCGCCGTTGACGAGGAGTTGCGCTCCGGAGTCGATCCGCACGTCTCCGCTGACGAGGATCGTCGCGGGAGAATTCGCTGCATTGCGCTTGAACAAGACGAACGTGTCGAAGGTGCAGCAACCGGGTACGGCGGGAAGCCTCGTTCCCGTGAAGCTCCTGAAAATCAACACGCCATCGGCCGGCAGCGGAATGGTGATGTTTGTCCCTCCGAACCCGTTGCCGGCGCTCACGGTGCCCGGCGGGTACGACGCCGGGTTGGCAGTGTCGAAGTCACCGAGGTTGCTCGGGTTGTTCGTGCAGCCACAGATGTCGCGCTGCTGTCCCTCCCCGAGATCGGCACCGAGGGCCAGACAGCCGAGGACGACAAGGAGCGCGAGTGGCCAGCCCCGCCCGAATGCATGAATGAAGTACGGCATGGTTCGTTCCCTCCCTATTTCGTTACGTCGATTTGTACGGGCGGCGCCACGATCGGCGGCACGCTGCCGGCCGGCGGCGTCCCCACGATCACCGTCAGTTCTCGCACCTGCCCTCCGGCCGTCATCGTCAGGAACGCGATGCCCTGCGTCCCCGTGGCGACCGTCAGCGTCGCCACCTGGCTTCCGGCTGGAATCACGACAGAGCCCACGACGCTCGCGATTGCTGGATCGCTGCTCCTCACCGTGACCGGCGCGTCCGTCGTCGCTGGCGTCGGCAGCAACGGCACGATCAGGGTCTGCTGGCCGGTGCCGGGAACGATCAGCTGACCGGCGGATGGCGCCGCCTGCACGACGACTCCTGCGGGCGGCGCCACGATCGGCGGCACGCTCCCGGCCGGCGGCGTCCCCACGATCACCGTCAGTTCCCGCACCTCCGTCCCAACCGTCATTGTCAAGAACGCGATACCCGGCGTCCCTGTTGCGATCGTCAGCGTCGCCACCTGCCCGCCAGCCGGAATCATCACAGCTCCCACGACGCTCGCAA
>MNCR01000114.1 GCA_001914535.1 Candidatus Rokubacteria bacterium 13_2_20CM_69_15_1 | reverse complement strand
GCGAAGCGCTCTCGCGCAAACGCTAGCAGCCTCAGGCGAGCAAGTTTCGTACCGCGACGCCCTGTCCCGCTGCCTTCGGAACCGGTGGCAGACACCTGCGGTTCCACGTATAAAAGACCCTGATGCGCGTCTCGGTGGTGTGTCTCCCCGTCATCGTGCTGACGCTCGTCGTCGCGTGGCCGTCATCGACGCGTTCCCAGGCTCCGACGTCTCCTGCCCCGACCAGCACCCGGCGCGAGCTCCGAGTGGGGGCGCCGGGCGTTCCCGCGACGCTCGATCCCGCGACGGCGCTCGAGGGGACGGTTCCGCTCATCGCACGCCAGGTCTTCGACACGCTCGTCGCCTACCGCGAGGGCACGACCGACGTCGAGCCAGGGCTCGCGACCCGCTGGCACGTCTCTCGCGACGGCCTCATCTGGTCGTTCACGCTGCGCGACGGCGTGAGGTTCGAAGACGGAACCCTGCTCACCTCGGCGGACGTCGCGGCGAGCTTCGAGCGTCAGCTCCGCCCCGACGCGGTCGGGACGGCGGTGGTGTGGTCTGCGCTCTTCCGGGGGACGCCCGGCGTCGTCAAGGAGGTGAAGGCGCCCGACCCGCACACGGTACAGATCGTGCTCGTTCAGCCCTACGCGCCATTGGTCACCCTGCTCGCGCATCCGGGGCTGGGAATCGTCAAGACCGTCACGGGTGGTGACGGCACGGCACGCCTGATCGGCACGGGCGCCTACCGGGTGGTCGACGCGTCGGCCGGGCGGCTGGCACTCGAGGCCGCACCCGGCTACTGGGCGGCTCCTCCGAAGTCGGAGCGCCTCGTGTTTCTCGAGATCGGGGGCGACGAGCAGGCCGAGGCGGAGCTCGATGCGCGGACGCTCGATGTCTGGTTCCCGCCGGGGCCGCCACAGCGCACCGAAGGCGCCTTGTCGCTCCCCGGTCTCCGCGTCGGATATCTCGCGTTCCAGACCGAGAAGGAGCCTTTCTCGCGGAGGAAGGTGCGCCAGGCCGTGGCGGCCGCGCTCGATCCGGTGGCCATCGGGGTGGCGCTCGAACGGGCGGCGGTCCCGCTTCAGTCGTTCCTGCCCCCCGGCGTGTGGGCGCGGCGGGAGGGCTCGCCCGTCCTGGGCGGCAGCCGCCGGGCGGTGAGGACGCTGCTCACCGAGGGCGGCTGGTCGGCTGCCCACAAGCCCACGCTGCTCGTGCCATCGGCAGAGTCGCCGGTTAACGTGCCCAAGGTCGCCGAGGCCATCCAGGTCGCGCTCGGCGCTCAGAGCATCCAGCTTGCGCTCAGGACCGAGCCGTTCGACGCGGCGTACGCGATGCTCCAGAGGGGCGAGCACGACGTGGCGCTCCTTGAGGCGCCGGTGATCGCGGGCGACCCACACCTGTTCCTGTTCCCGCTGTCGACGAGCGAGGCGGCGATCAAGGGACCTCGCGCGCTGAACTTCTCCTTCTACCGGAGCCCAGCGCTCGACGGTGCGCTGATCCGCGCCAGCCAGCTCACGTTCCGCGCCGAGCGCGCGCGGCTCTACCAGCGCGCCCAGGTGCTGCTCGCGCAGGAGTTGCCGTGGTTGCCCATCTACGTGCGCCTCAACTGGGCCCTCGCGCGCGGCGACGTCCACGGGCTGCGCCTGCACCCGACGGGCTTTCACCGCCTCGACACCGTCACGCTCGGCATTCCACCGGGCAGCGCGCGGTAGATCATCGAAGGGGGCCTCTGACCGACGGGCTCCGCCCTCTGGGGCCCCCTCCGAGCCGGGGGAAGCGCTCCCGCCAGGGAGCGAACCCCCAGGAACAGGGTTGCGCGGGCAAAGCCAGCGCTCGAACGTGCGGAACGAGGTCGCCGCGGCCCCCTCGGAGCGGACACAAGATGGTAGAGTTCCCATATGCCGTCGATCACCGACACCGTCGTCGAGATGGTCCAGTGGGTCTTCCCTGAGCATGCGGGCGCGCCGGGGCAGATCCACGGCGGGCGGATGATGGAGTGGATCACGCAGGCGGGCACGCTCGCGGCCGCCCGCATCGCGCGCGGCCACGTCGTCCTGGGCGCGATGGACGACATCGACTTCCTCCATCCCGTGAGGGTCGGCCAGATCGCGATTCTCAGGGCGCAGGTCGAGCACGTCGGGACGTCGTCGCTCGAAGTGGGCGTGCGCGTCTGGGCCGAGGACGTCGCAACCGGCGCGCGCGCGGTGACGCTCAACTCGCACCTCGTCTTCGTGCGCGTGGGCGACGACCTGCGGCCCCGCCCCGTCGCCGTGACGATCGAGCCGGCGGACGCCGCCGAGGCGCGGCTCGCCGAGGCGGCTCGGCTCCGGCGCGAGCACCGGCTCGCGCGGTTCGCGCAGAAGGCGGCGCGGCTCCGCGACACGACCCCCGAGCCCGACGCCGACGTGCGCTGGCGCTTCGAGTCGGCGCGCAGCGTGCTGCCGGAGGACGCGCTGTTCGGGAACACGATGTTCGTCGGCAAGCTACTGATGGCGCTCGACGAGGCCGGCGGGATCCTGTCGATGCGGTACTGCAAGGGTCCCGTCATGACGGCGTGCCTCGACGCGCTCGACTTCTACTCGCCGATCTTCACGCACGAGGTCGTCACCTTCAGGGCGGGGCTCAACCACGTGGGCAACGCCTCGCTCGAAATTGGCGTCAAGGTCCTGACTGAAGTACCGTGGTCGGGGGCGGTACGTCACGCCTGCACGGCGTTCCTCACGTACGTGCACCTGGGGCCTGATCTGAGGCCGCGGCCGTGCCCGCCGTTCAACCCGGAGACGCCGGGCGAGCGACGACGCTGGAGTGAGGCGGCGGCCCGGCGCGAGCTGCGGCTCGAGCGCGTGAAACGACTCAAGGCGGCACTCTCGAACGAAAGAGGGTAGGGCGATGTCAGGGCACTCCCGGTGGTCACAGATCAAGCGCAAGAAGGGCAAGGCGGACGTCCAGCGGGGCAAGCTCTTCTCGAAGATCCTCCGCGAGATCACCGTCGCCGCGAAGAACGGCGGCGGCGATCCCAAGGCCAACATGCGCCTCAAGGCCGCGACCGAGATGGCCAAAGAGGCGAACATGCCCCAAGAGAACATCAAGCGGGCGATCCAGAAGGGCACGGGTGAGCTCCCCGGAGAGTCCTACGAGGAGATCACCTACGAGGGCTACGCGCCCGGCGGCGTCGCCGTCCTGATCCATGTCCTGACCGACAACCGCAACCGCACCGGGCCCGAGATCCGCCACGTCTTCGAGAAGCAGGGAGGCAACCTGGGCTCCGCCGGCACCGTCGCGTGGATGTTCGAGCGGAAGGGCCTGATCCAGGTGGACGCCGAGAAGATCGGCGAGGACGACCTCCTCGCGAAGGCCCTGGATGCCGGCGCGACGGACATGCGGCGCGCCGAAAAAGCTTTCGAGATCACCACCGCCCCTGCTGAAATGGACCCGGTGCGTGACGCGCTCCAGCGGGCGGGCGTCCCCGTGCTCGAGGCCCGGGTGACCTTCGTGCCGAAATCGACGGTACGGGTCCAGAGCAAGGACGCCGCCAACGTGCTGCGCCTGATCGAGGCGCTGGAGGAGTTGGACGACGTCCAGTCCGTGTACGCTAACTACGACATCCCCGACGAGGTTCTCGAGGCCATCGCGGCTGCCTAGCCTCAGGGTCCTCGGGATCGACCCCGGCCTCGTCGCCACGGGTTACGCGCTGATCGCGTCGGGTCCGGGTCACGCGGTGGTCGTCGACAGCGGCGTCGTGGGCACCGCGTCCGACCTGCCGCTCGATGCAAGGCTCCGCACGATCTACGACGACGTGCATCGGCTCCTGGCGAGCCACACGCCGTCCGTGCTCGTCCTCGAAGACCTCTACACCGAGTACCGGTTCCCTCGCACGGCGCTGCTCATGGCGCACGCCCGCGGCGTGGTCTGCCTCGCCGCGCGCCAGCACGACGTGAGGGTGCTGGCGCTCAGCCCCGCGGAGGTCAAGCGTGCCGTCACGGCCAACGGCGCCGCCTCCAAGGAGCAGGTGCAGCGCTCGGTCGGCCGGCTCCTCGGGCTCGCGCGGCTCCCGACGCCCTCGCATGTGGCCGATGCGCTCGCCCTCGCGCTGACGGGCCTCTCGCGCCTGGGCGGGCGACTCGCGTGATCGCGACGCTCAGCGGACGGGTCCGGAAGAAGCTCGAGGACCGCGTGGTCCTCGAGTGCGGCGGCGTCGGCTACGAGGTTTTCCTTCCGCCGATCGCGATCAAGCAGCTCGAGCACCTCACCGCGGGGCACGGCGACAAGGCGAGCGAGCTCGAGCTGGTCATCTACTACCACGCGACCCGCGACCAGCCCCGGCCGGTGCTGATCGGGTTCACGTCGGACCTCGACAAGGAGTTCTTCGAGAAGCTCGTCACCGTGAAGGACGTCGGACCGATGGTGGCCGCCCGCGCGCTCGCCGCGCCGGTCGCCGAGGTGGCCGCGGCGATCGCGCGGCAGGACGAGAAGTACCTGCGCGCGCTGCCGGGTATCGGCCCGCAGAAGGCGAAGAACATCGTCGCGCAGCTCCAGGCCAAGGTCGCGAAGTTCGCGCTCGCGCGCCCCGGCGCCCCCGCGGAGCCGGTCGCGGCGGCGCCCGCCTCGGCCGACACCGACGGGCTCCGGGAACTCGTGTGGGAAGTGCTCGTCAAGCAGCTCGGCCACCGCCCGTCCGAGGCCTCGCAGCTCATCACCGACGCGCTCCGCCGGCGGCCCTCGATCGCGACGCCCGAGGAGCTCTTTGACGAGATCTACCGCGGGCAGAAGGTGTGAGCGAGGCGGCCGCGGACGAGGGCCGGATCCTGAGCCGGGTGGCGGCGCCCGAGGAGGCGCAATTCGAGCGCCAGCTCCGGCCCCGCTCGTTCGAGGAGTACGTCGGCCAGGAGCAGGCGGTGGCGAGCCTGCGCGTCTCCGTCGAGGCCGCGCGGCTCCGCCACGAGTGCGTGGACCACGTGCTCCTCTACGGACCGCCCGGTCTCGGCAAGACCACGCTCGCCGGCATCATCGCCAACGAGATGGGGACGACGCTGGTCACGACGTCGGGCCCGGCGATCGAACGCGGCGCCGACCTCATGGGTATCCTCACCAACCTCGCGGAGAACGACGTCCTCTTTATCGACGAGGTCCACCGGCTACCGCGGGCGGTCGAGGAGCTCCTGTACCCGGCGATGGAGGACTTCGCGGTCAACTTCGTCATCGACAAAGGCCTCCACGCCCGCACCCTCAAGTACGCGCTTCGGCCGTTCACGCTCGTGGCGGCGACGACGCGCCCCGGAATGCTCTCCGCGGCGCTGCGGGAGCGGTTCGGGATCTTCCACCATCTCGACTTCTACTCGGACGCCGAGCTCACACGGATCGTCACGCGCTCCGCCGCGATCCTGGAATCGCGCATCGACGCGGCCGGCGCGCGCGAGATCGCGCGCCGGGCGCGCGGAACGCCGCGCATCGTGAACCGCCTGCTGCGCCGCGTGCGGGACCACGCGCTGGTGGACGGCGAGGCGGCGATCACCGAGACGATCGCGCGCGCCGCGCTGGACCGCGAGGGCGTGGACGCGCGCGGGCTCGACCGGCTGGACCGGCGGTTCCTCGGCGCGATCATCGAGCACTACGGTGGCGGCCCCGTCGGGCTGGAGGCCGTCGCGGCCACCATCAATGACGAGGCGGAGACGCTCGCGGAGATGGTCGAGCCGTACCTTCTGAAGATCGGCTTCGTCGTGCGGACCCCGAACGGCCGGCGCGCGACGCGCGAGGCCTACCTCCACCTCGACAAGCAGCCGCCCGCAGCGGCGCCGGGGCAGCAGGGGCTGTTCGAGTGAGTGACATGCACGACATCGCCCGGATGCTCGTCGTCTTCGGGCTCCTGATCGCCTTCGTGGGCCTGGCCCTGATGCTCGTCGGTCGCGTGCCGTGGCTCGGCCGGCTGCCCGGCGACATCCACATCCAGCGCGGGGGCTGGACCTTCTACTTCCCGCTCGCCACGTCGCTCCTGCTCAGCCTGGTCCTTACTCTGATCCTGTGGATCCTGGGCCGGCGGTGAGGGCCGCTCTCGCGGGCCTTGCCACGACCATCGGGCTCGTTGCGGTTCTCGTCTCCTCGGTGTTGGCGTCGGGCACGATCCGTGTCGCGATCGTCGAGAACGCGCGCGTCGTCGAGCTGCGCGGGGTGTCCATCGAGGTGAACGAGCTCCGCGGGTGCTGCCCGAGCGGCGGCGCGTGGCGGACCGACGTCGTGAGGGCGGTCGCCGCCGGGCAGTCCGTCGAGATCGACGGGCGCCGCGCGAGCGGCTTCCGGCTCACGAGCGAGCGCCTGATCCGGGTGAGCGGGCGCGACTACCCGGCCGCCCTCGAGGTCGTGCCGAACGGCGACGGCGTGACGGTCGTCAACGAGCTGCCCCTCGAGGACTACGTGGTCGGCGTCGTGCGGGCCGAGGCGGGCGAGCGCTGGCCGCTCCAGATGCTGCGCGCCCAGGCGATCGTCGCGCGGACGTATGCCGCGTACCATCGCACGCTGAACGCGCTCCGGCCCTACCACATCGTCGCCTCGACGGTCCATCAGAGCTACGTCGGGCACGTGCCGTCGTCCTCGCCGGTGTGGGAAGCGGTCCGCGACACCCGCGGGCAGGTGCTCCGCTGGGGAGGGGGGCTCTTTCCGGCGTTCTACCACGCCACGAGCGGAGGGTACACCGAGGATCCACGGACCGTCTTCGCGGCGCGCAACATGCCCGCGCTCAAGGCGATCCGCGACGAGTTCTCGGTGACCGCGCCGCACTCCGCTTGGAGCCTCGACCTCCGGCTCGTCGACCTCGCGGAGATCCTGCGACGCAACGGCGTCGATGTCGGCACCGTCAAGGCCGTCCAGATCACCGAGCGCACGCCGTCGCTGCGCGTCTCGACGCTCACGATCCACGGCACGCGCGGGAGCGCGCGGCTGCGCGGCAACGACCTCCGCCGCATGGTCGGCTACGAGACGCTCAAGTCCACGCTCTTCGCCGTCGCCGTGGACGGGGAGAAGGCGCACTTCGCCGGGCGCGGCTACGGGCATGGCGTCGGGATGTCGCAGTGGGGCGCCAAGGCGATGGCGGAGCACGGATACCGGGCGGAGAAGATCCTCGAGTACTACTACCCGGGCACGACGCTCGGCCCGCTCGACGAGCCCCTGGCTCGGACGTCCACAGAGCCGCCTCCACCCGCGGAGCCGCCTCCATCCGCCCCGTTCACCACCGCGCCGCCGTGGTGACGATCTCCTGGGGCGACTTCGAGAAGGTCGACATGCGGGTGGGCGTCGTCACCGACGCTCGGGAGTTCCCCGAGGCGCGGCGTCCGGCGTACCGGCTCTGGATCGATTTCGGCCCGCTCGGCGTCAAGCGCGCGAGCGCCCAGATCACGGCCCACTACCGGCCCGAGGCGCTGATCGGCCGGCACGTGGTCGCGGTCGTCAACTTCCCGTCGAAGCAGATCGGCCCGTTCGTCTCCGAGGTGCTGGTGCTCGGCGCGTACGACGAAGTGGGCCAGGTGATCCTGCTCCACCCCGACACGGCCGTCGCCCCCGGCTCGAAGATCGGCTGAGCCGCGCCGCTCAGAACTCCCAGACCAGCCCGCCGCGGAGCGTGGAGTCGGCCTTCCGCGCGTCCGTGAGCGGCAGCTGGACGCCGAAGCGCGCGGTCGTCCCAGGCGAGAGCCGCACGTTGAAGCCCGGAACGACCGAGACCTGGGTCTTCCCGCGGAGCGACGGCTCCTCGCTCTCGCCCCCGCGGGTTTGCGTCACCGTCACCAGCTCGATCAGCGGCGTGAAGCGGCGGATGGCGCGGTAGCCGACGGCGCCGGACGCGGTGAGCGCTTCCTCGCGCTCGCCCCTGACGTGCGCGTTGACGTTCCACTCGTACGCGAGCGCTCCCAGCAGGTCGAAGTCGCCGAGCGCGACGCCGGCGGCGAGGAATGGCGCGACGGCCGCCTCGCCGCCGAGACCTCGGCGCGCCGAACCGGAAGGGAATTCGAAATCGAAGCCGACGGCGACGAGCGCCTTGTGCTCGACCGACTTGAGCAGCAGGAATTTGTTCTGGAGCTCGATGTCGCCGACGCCGCCGGCTGACGTGCCCTCCCGTGGATCGGTGAACACCCCGGGGATCTCGAGCTCGACCTGCCAGCGCGGCAGGATCGGAAGCTCGAGGGCGACCGCCGCCTCGCTGCGGCGCCCCTCGCGCGTCTTGTCGTGCGCGAAGCGG
>MNCR01000068.1:29525-65022 GCA_001914535.1 Candidatus Rokubacteria bacterium 13_2_20CM_69_15_1 | reverse complement strand
GACGAGCGCGACCGTCAGGAGCTCTCGCGAGGGCCGGTCCACGTGGCTATGGTACAACAGAGCGGTGAGGTCGCTCGTCCTCGACCGGTACATCGTGAGCGAACTCATCCCGCCCTTCGCCTTCGGCGGGGCCCTCTTCACGTTCTTCCTCATCATCGACCGGATCTATCACCTGACCGACTTGGTCGTGACGAAGGGCGTGCCCTTCTACCTGGTCGTCCAGCTCCTCGTCTACATGCTCCCGTCCTTCCTCGCCCACACCCTGCCCATGGCGCTCCTGATCGCGATCCTCCTGGCTGGCGGTCGCCTGGCCGGCGATCTCGAGATCATCGCGCTCAAAGCGGCGGGGGTGAGCGCGTTCCGCCTGTTCCGACCCGTGCTCGCGGTCGCCCTGGTCATCACTGGGGTCACGGCCGGCCTCACGCTCGCCGTGAACCCGCTGGCGAATCGGGAGTTCCAGCGCCAGCTGTTCAGGATCGTCCAGGCCCGTGCGGCGAGCGGGCTCCAGGAGCGTGTCTTCAACACGACCTTCGGAGACGTGATCATCTACGTCGAGGACGTGAGCGCCTCGCAGGTCGCCCTGCGCGGGCTCCTCGTCTCCGACGAGCGCGACCCGAAGCTCTCTCGCATCATCACGGCGCGCGAGGGAAGGCTCCTGACCGACGAGCTGGACCGGCGTATCACGCTCCGCCTGTTGAACGGTGCCGTGAGCGAGGCCGACGTGATGCCGGCGGACCCGCCCAAGGGCCTGTCGAAGGACGCGACGTCGGGTGGTGCGGCGAGCGCCGCCCGCTACCGCTACACCCTCTTCGGGGTCTACGACCTGAACCTGTCAGTGGACTCCCCGCTGAAGGGCGCGCCGCGTATCGAGAAGCCGGAGAAGGACCTGACGCTCGCCGAGCTCGCCGCGCGGGTCGCAGACCTCCGGGCCGACCGGCACGGGCGCGCGCCCTACCTGATCGAGCTCCACAAGCGCTTCGCGCTCCCCCTCGCGGCGCTAGTCTTCGCGCTCGTCGCGTTCCCGCTCGCGATCCGCTCGCATCGCGGTGGCCGGTCGGTTGCCTTCGCGGGGAGCCTCGCGATCCTCCTCACCTACTACCTCGTCATGACGTCGCTCGAGGGCGCGGCGCTCCGGCTGCAGGTCCCCGCGGGGATCGCCATCTGGGCGCCGAACGCGCTCTTCACCCTCGTCGGTGGGGGCTTTCTCGTGGCAACGGCCCGCGAGTGGCGCGCGCCCGCGCTGCCGCTCCTGTGGCGCCTGCTGGAGGCGCTCGGCGGTCGGGAGCCGCGCCACCCGATGCGCCACGGTCGGCTCCACGAGTCACCCCAGGCACGTCACTCGACGCACATCGTCGACCGCTATCTCGTCCGCGAGTACCTGACCTTCACGGGATTCGGGCTTGCCGTGGCGGCCGTCCTCTTCGTGGTCATCGACCTCCTGCAGACGCTCGACCGATACCTCCGGATCAAGCCGCCACTCCTGTACATCGCCGAGCACTTCGCCTACCGTGTCCCGGCCGCGCTCCACGAGGCACTCCCCGCGATCGTGCTGGTCGCGACGATCTTCCTCTATCTGACGCTCTCGAAGCACCACGAGCTGACCGCCCTGAAGGCGGCCGGCGTGAGCCTCTACCGCGTGAGCGTCCCGATCGTGGGCCTCGGGATCGCCGCGGCGATCGGCGCGGGGCTCTTCCAGGAGCTGGTGCTGCCCGTGCTGAACGAGCGCGGCGAGGAAGTGGACCGCGTGAAGATCCGCGGCCAGGCGCCGCGGCATCTGCAGTCGCGGCTCCATCTGTGGGTGCGCAGCTCCGACAGCCGCTTCTTCCGCGTGGAGCTCCTCCACCCGGGGACGAACGATATGTACGGCGTCACGATCCTCGAGGTGGACCGCGAGTTTCGCCTGGTCGACCGCCTCGACGCGCGGCGCGCCCACTGGACGCCGGTGGGCTGGGAGCTCAGCGAGGGCGCGTTTCGGGAGCTCAGTCCCGACGGGAAGGTGCAGACGGTGCCGTTCGTGTGGACCGCGCTCGACACCAAAGAGGAGATCGACGACTTCATCCGAATCCAGAAGCCGGTGACGTCCATGAGCTACCTCGAGCTCAAGGACTACGTGGCTCAGCTCGAGGCGGCGGGCTTCCAGGTCCGCAAGTATCTCGTCGAGCTGTACGCGAAACTCTCGTTCCCGCTCGTCAACCTGGTCATGGTTCTCGTGGCGATTCCCTTCGCGCTCCAGTCACCGCGCGGTGGGCGGCTCTTCGGCGTCGGCCTCGCGCTCGCGATCATGGCCGGCTACCTCGTCGTGCACTACGTCGCGCTCGCCTTCGCCCGCGCCGATCTCCTGCCCCCGCTCCTCGCCGCGTGGACGGCGAACATCATCTTCCTCGGGCTCGGCGTCTCGTTGCTCCTCCGCGCCCGCACCTGAGTTCGCTCGCAGGAGGGCTTCGCCGAGGGATTCGGTCGACGGCGGGACTACTTGGACTGCGCGAGGGCGCGGAGCGTCTCCTCCAGCCGCTTCTGCTCGGTTCCGTAGCTCGCCCAGTCCCCTCGCCGCAGCGCGTCCTGGGCGCGGTTCCAGATCTCCAGTGCCCGCTGCGCGAGAGGCCGCGTCTCCGCCGTGTCGAGCGCCGCCGAGGGCGCCGCCGCCCCGCGCGCCGCAGTCGGCGCGCGGCCGCCGAAGATCCGTGCGAGCGACTGCTGGAGCGTCGGCTCCATCGCGATCGCGTTGCCGTGGGCGACGATCACGCGACGGAGCTCGGGCAAAGCCCCCTGCTCCGACGCGGCGAGATAGAGCGGCTGGACGTAGATCAGTGACTGATCGAGCGGGATCGCCAGCAGCGATCCGCGAATCACCGTGGAGCCGCGCTGGTTCCAGAGCGAGAGCTGCTGCGAGATCACCGGATCCTGATCGATCCGCGCGTCGATCTGGCGCGGGCCGAAGACCAGCTTCTGCTTCGGAAAGTCATAGACGAGCAGCTTGCCGTAGTTCGGCGGATCCGAGCGGGCGGCGAGCCAGGCGATCATGTTGTCGCGACGGCTCGGGTTGTAGAGCGTGAGCAGGATGAACTCCTCTTTCCGCTCGCCCGGCAGCCGCATGATCGTGTAGTACGGCTCCATGTCCCGCTCGCGTCCCTCGACCGCCCGCCGCGGGAGGGTCCAGAGGTCCTCCTTGTTGTAGAACACCTGCGGGTCCTTCATGTGGTACGTGGCGTATTTCCGTGCCTGGATCGAGAAGAAGTCTTCGGGGTAGCGGATGTGCGCGCGCAGGTCCGCGGGCATCGCGTCGAGCGGCTGGAATAGCCCGCGGAACGCGCGTCCATAGGCGCGCACGATCGGGTCGGTCGGATCCGCGAGGTAAAACCGCACGGTTCCGTGGTAGGCGTCGATCGTCACCTTCACGGAGTTGCGCACGTAGTTGCCCACGCCGGGGACGGGGTCCGAGTACGGGTAGCGGTCCGTCGTCGTGTAACCGTCGAGCATCCACACGAGACGGCCGTCGTCCGCGACCACCATGTACGGGTCGCGATCGAATCGAAAGAACGGCGCGATTTGGCGGACGCGTGGGACGACCGCGCGATAGATCATGATCCGGCTATCGGCGGTGAGGTCATTGGCGAGGAGGATCTTGATCTCGCCGAACCGGATCGCGAACAGGATCTTCCGAGCGAAGGCGCCGATCGGGATCCCGCCCGTGCCACTGTACGTCGTGTAGACATTCTGGTCGCCGGACGGGTAGTTCAGCTCTTGCTGCCGCGTGCGCACCAGCGCGTACTCGTTCGACACTTCGCCGAAGTAGATCTCGGGGCGCGTGATCGCCGGAAAGCCGCCGCTCGACTGTGGGGGGATGTCCTTCACCAGGAACTCGGGCAGCCCCTCCGGCGTGATTCGCGCCACGGGTCCGACGACGACGCCGTAGCCATGGGTGAAGGTCAGGTGCTCGTTGATCCAGATGCGCGACTGGAGGTGCGCGTACGACAGCTCCCGACTCGAGAGCATGAGCTGTTTGTACTCGCCGTTGAGCGAGTACCGGTCGTTGTCGACGTCGACGAACTTGTAGTAGGTGCGGATCTCCTGGAGCTGGCCGAACGTGCGCAGCAGCGGGCGGTGGTCCCAGAGCCTGATGTTCTCGATCGTCGGTGCGTTCCGCTCGAGGGCCCGGGCGTCGAGGGTCTCGTCGGCCGGGAAGCTTCGCTCCTCGATCCGGTCGAGGCCGTACGCCTGGCGCGTCATTCGGATGTTGTGCTCGATGAACGGCCGCTCGGCGACGAGCTCGTTCGGCGTCACGCTGAAGCGCTGCAGCAGCGCGGGGTAGATGCCGAGGCCAATCACCCAGACCAGGCCGAGGACGATCAGGCCGCCCGCCACGAGGCGGAGGCCGGCGCGGGTGATCTGTACGAGACACGCCGCGGCGGCGACGGCGCTGACCACCGCGAGCACGCCGAGGGCCGGCAGTGAGGCGTAGGTGTCCGTGTACGCGGCGCCGAACACGATCCCGCGGGGTGAGAAGACCACCTCGAACCGGTCGAGCCAGAAGCCGCCGGCCCTGACGGCCAACGCCAGCGCGCCGAGCGCCAAGAGATGCGTCCGGGCGCCGGCCGCCAGGCGCGGTCCGCGCGTCGTGAGGACCAGGCTCCGCTGCAGGACGTAGACGGCGAGCGTCAGGACGATCGTGCTCATGATCAGCGTGATCGCCCAGCCGTACACGAGCCGCCAGAACGGAAGGACGAAGACGAAGAACGCGAGGTCGCGGCCGAACAGCGGGTCGCTCCGGCCGAACTCGACGGCGTTGAGATACCCGAGCACCGTCTCCCAGTGGACGGTCGCGCGCAACCCCGCCACGAGCGAGATCGCGAGGAGCACGACCGGGAGGAAGCGGCGGATCAGCGGCTCGATCACCACCCGCCCCGGCAGGCCCAGCTGGTCCTCGAGCTCCCAGATCACGTCGGGCGCGGCGGTTCGCGCCGCGAAGGTCAGGTTGACGTAGAGGAAGATGAGGACGCCGACCGCCAGCCCTGCGAAGAGTGACCCGCGGAGGGCGAGCGTGGTGGTAAAGACCTCGGTATAGCCGACCTCCTGAAACCAGAGCCAGTCGGTGTAGAGCGGGACGAACTGGGCGACGAGGCTCAGGGCCAGGAACAGGAGCAGCAGCAGGACGACAGGTTGGCCGCGATTCATGGCGTCCTGGCGCGGACGCTCTTAGGTGCCGTGGGTCCAGGACGCGAGGTACGTTCGCTGGGCGGGCGTCAGCTCGTCGATCTCCACACCCATCGACGCGAGCTTGAGCCGCGCGATCTCGAGGTCGATCTCGCGCGGTACCCCGTGCACCTTCTTCGCGAGGCTTCGGCCGTGCTTGACCATGTGCTCCGCGGAGAGAGCCTGGTTGGCGAAGCTCATGTCCATCACGGCCGCCGGGTGCCCCTCGGCCGCCGCGAGGTTGATGAGGCGCCCCTCGCCCAGGACGTAGAGCCGCCGCCCACTCTGGAGCGTGTACTCCTCGACGAACGGGCGGATGCTCCGCCGCGCGCGCGCCATCGCACCCAACGTCGCCAGGTCGATCTCGACGTTGAAGTGACCGGAGTTGGCGAGGATGACACCGTCTTTCATGCGGCCGAAATGGTCGCTCGACATGACCGTCGTGTTGCCCGTCACCGTGACGAAGACGTCGCCCACCTCGGCGGCCTTGGCCAACGGCATGACCGGGAAGCCGTCCATGACGGCCTCGAGCGCCCGCAAGGGCTCGACCTCGGTGACGATCACGTGGGCGCCCATACCCTTGGCGCGCGCGGCGACACCTTTGCCGCACATTCCGTAGCCGGCGACGACGACGGTGCGTCCCGCGAGGAGGATGTTGGTCGCGCGCAGGATGCCGTCGATCGTCGACTGGCCCGTCCCGTAGCGGTTATCGAAGAGGTGCTTGGTATCGGCGTCGTTCACCGCGATGACGGGGAACGCGAGAACCCCTTCGCGCTCCATGGAGCGCAGCCGGATCACGCCCGTCGTCGTCTCCTCCGTCCCCCCGATGACGTCGCCCAGGAGGTCCTTGCGGGCGCCGTGGAGCTGAGAGATGAGGTCGGCGCCGTCGTCCATGGTCACCTGGGGACGGGTCGCCAGCACGGCCTCGATGTGCCGGTAGTAGCGCGCGTGGTCTTCGCCCTTGTGCGCGTACACCGCGATGTCGTACTCCTTCACGAGCGCCGCGGCCGTGTCGTCCTGCGTGGAGAGCGGGTTGGAGGCGCACAACGCGAGCTGTGCGCCGCCGGCTCGGAGCGTCAGCATGAGCACGGCGGTCTCCGTGGTGACGTGCAGACACGCGCCGAGGCGGATGCCCTTGAGCGGCTGCTCCCTGGCGAAGCGCTCCCGGACCTGCCTCAAGACGGGCATCGACTGCTCGGCCCATTCGATCTTGAGTCGCCCGGCGGCGGCCTGCGAGATGTCCTTGACGTCGTGCTCAACCATGCTGCGCTTCGTCCTTTCGTCGCCGATGCGAGCCCGAATCATGCGGTCTCAGGCGAGTTCACCGCTGCGAGCGGCGGCGTTGCCGCCGCGATCGAATCCTGGGGAAGGCTTCGGAGGGGGCCCCAGAGGGCGGAGCCCGTCGGTCAGAGGCCCCCTCCGATTTCAGATACCCGCGTCGTCCCGCAGGTCTTTCACGCGATCGGTCCGCTCCCAGGTGAACGCGGGCTCCGAGCGTCCGAAATGTCCGTACGCCGCCGTCTGCTTGTAGATCGGCCGGCGCAGGTTCAGGTACTTGATGATCCCGGCCGGGGTGAAGTCGAAGTGACGGCGGACGAGCTTCTCGAGGACCGCGTTCGTGACCTTGCCCGTCCCGAACGTCTCGACCATGATCGACACGGGGTCGGCGACGCCGATCGCGTACGCGACCTGCACCTGCGCGCGCGTGGCGAGGCCCGCCGCGACGACGTTCTTGGCGACGTGCCGCGCCATGTAGCACGCCGACCGGTCGACCTTCGTCGGGTCCTTCCCCGAGAACGCGCCGCCGCCGTGCGGGCACGACCCACCGTACGTGTCGACGATGATCTTGCGCCCGGTGAGACCCGTGTCGCCCATCGGGCCGCCGGTCACGAACCGGCCCGTCGGATTCACATGGAAGACGCACGCCTTCGAGTCGAGGAGCTCGGACGGGATCGTGGGGATGATCACGTGCTCGACCACGTCCGCGCGGATCCGCTCGATGGTGACGTCGGGGCTGTGCTGGCACGAGACGACGACCGTCTCGACCGCCCGCGGCGTGCCGTCGACGTAGCGGACCGTGACCTGCGACTTGCCGTCGGGCCGCAGGTAGTCGAGGATGCCCTTCTTCCGCACCTCGCTCAGGCGCATGACGAGCTTGTGCGCGAGCATGATCGGCATCGGCATCAGCTCCGGCGTCTCGGTGCACGCATACCCGAACATCAGCCCCTGGTCACCGGCGCCGAGCGCGTCGACACCCATGGCGATATCCGCGGACTGCTCGTCGATCGCCGTGATCACCGCGCACGTCTCGTGGTCGAAACCGAACTTGGCGCGAGTGTAGCCAACGTCGCGGATCGTGTCGCGCGCGATGCGCGGGATGTCCACGTAACAGGAGGTCGTAATCTCGCCTGCCACGACGACGAGCCCGGTCGTGAGCAGGCTCTCGCATGCCACACGGCCGGTCGGGTTCTGGCCGATGATCGCGTCCAGAACCGCGTCGGAGATCTGGTCTGCGATCTTGTCGGGGTGACCTTCGGTCACCGACTCGGATGTAAACAGGTATTCGTCACGCGCCATCGTATCCTCCGCCAACCCGGTCGAGTTGCGT
The DNA here is from genome assembly GCA_001914535.1 of Candidatus Rokubacteria bacterium 13_2_20CM_69_15_1. Lineage (GTDB taxonomy): Bacteria > Methylomirabilota > Methylomirabilia > Rokubacteriales > CSP1-6 > 20CM-2-70-11. The sequence continues at coordinate 57,224 of MNCR01000068.1, read as the reverse complement.
CACTGTAACATGCCGCTCCGTGCCCCTCAACCAGCCCCGCGCCGAGCCTCACGCGAGCCGCCGCTTCACCTCGTCGAGCAGCTCCACTGTCCACGGGTCCACCCCGCGCGCGAGCGCCGCGTAGTAGCTCACCCACATGCCGACGTACGCGAGCGCCAGGAGCCGTGCCACCCGCCCCGCCCCGCGCGCCCAGCACTCGCTCACGCCCCCCGCCACGGGGCCGATCAGATCGTGGACCACGGCGAAGCGTCGGGCGATCTCACGCGGCTCGCCCTCTTCGCGCAGGAAGACGACGTGCCGATCGCGTGCCGCCGGACCGCGCCACGCCTCGATCTCGTTGTGGTTCATCTCGGGGAGGGCCCCGGCCAGGGCGAGGAGCTTCGCGTTCTCCTCCAGGTCCGTCTTCCAGCGGTAGGCGACCGCCCCCGTCGCGGGCCCGCCGTAGATCACCGGCAGTCGGTCGCCGATCGCCAGCGCGAGCCGCTTGGCCTCGTTCCCTGGTGCCGCGCGGGCCGGCGCAAGCTCGCGCGCCAGGGGCTCGAGGCGAGCCACCGCCGCCGCGAGCTCCGCCTCGGTCGCGACGGCCAGGTCGATGTCGGTCAGGACCCCCGCCAGGCCGAAGAAAAGGTAGCCGAGCGCCATGCGCGGCATGAGCCCGCCGGGAAGCCGCACGTGCGGCAGGCGGCGCGACCGCGCCAGCTCCCCGAGACGCCCGCCCGCGCTGAGCGTCACGAGAGGGGCACCGCGCGCGAGCGCCGCGTCTGCGGCCGACAACACCTCCGCCGTCTCGCCGGAGTAGGACAGGGCAACGACGAGGGCGTGCTTGCCCGCGGCCGCCGGGAGGCCGTAGCCCCGGTGGACGAGGATCGGGACGTCGAGCTCTTCGAGGCTCGAGGCCGCGAGGAGGTCGGCTCCCGCCGCCGAGCCCCCCATCCCGGCGACGATGACCAGCGGCGGCCGCCGCCGTGGGAGGGGCGGCTCGCAGCGGAGCGTGAGCGCCTCGCGACACTGCGCCGGAAAGGCGGCGAGGATCTCCGCCACACGGTGGGGATCGGCTTCGGAGATGGCGCGCGGGTTGTCGAGGCTCACGGCCCTTCCAGCGTGATCGTACCGCCGAGCTCACGCCCCGCGCGCGCGGAGAGCTCGACCGGCCAAACGACGAGGAGCGCGGTTCCCTGATAGATCCGCTCGTAGCCGGCCTCGGACACCGACACGGTCTGGACCGGGCCCCACGCGAGCTCGGCGGCGGGCACCCACTCGAGACGTACCCGCACGCCGATCCATTCGTCGACCAGCGTGACCCCCCCCGCGCCCCGCTCGCGTCCCGTGCTGCCGAGCGACGGGCGGCCGGGCGCCGTCAGATACCGCCCCGGCGCATCTCCCGCCGTGAGCGCCAGGTTGAACTGGACCGCCCACCTCCCGCTGATCGTGGTCGCACCCGCGGTACCGAGCCGGTAGCGTACCTGGACGGTCGCGTCGCGGATGGTCACCGTCTTCTCGACCGTCACGGGTGCCTGGACCTCTCGGGTGAACGTGACGACGACGCCTCCATCCGCCGCGCCCACCGTGCACGCGAGGGGCTCGGTGGCGAACGCGCGCGCGGCCGCCGCCCAGGGCGACACGGGGTCGAGCGGCGAGGCCCCGGCGTCGAACCAACCCTCTAGCAGCGAGCCGCGCCGGACGTCGTCGTAGGCGAGCAGCGTCTCCAGGCCGGCTTCTTTGGGCGGTGGCGCGTCGTGGATGGTGCGGAGCGCCGGCGCGCCCGGCTGCTCGCTCCGCGCGCGGACGTCGGCGTGATAGGCCTCCGGGCGGCGCGCCAGCACGTCCGCCACGTCGAGGTCGCGTGTGAGGTAGCCGAGCTCGGTGATCGCGCCGCCGAGCGCCGGGTTGAGTGTCACCGCCAGCTCCCGCGTCCTCACGTAGACCTCCTGGTACCCGTCGCCGTTGCCGTCCTCACGCGTCCACACGGGCATCGGGGTGGCGCCCGAGTCCGCGAGCCGGCGCTCGCACTCGAGGAGCGCGCTCTTCACGGCGCGGCGGAGGTGGGGCAGGTAGCAGCCGCCGAAGACGCCGTGCCAGTAGGCGTCGTTCGCCTGGCCCCGCCAGAGCGCGATCTGCGCCTGGACGAGATCCCGATCGTGCGGGGCCCGCGCCAGCGCCGCGCGGACGGCGTGCGACAGACGAAGCATCTTCCAGTACGTGTCCGCGACCTCGGGGTACTTCGCCAGGAAGTTGCGCCAGAAGCCACCCCGGAGGACGTCGGCGTACTCGGCCCCGGCGCCGAGCTGCTCGAGCTCGTGCTTGGCCTGCCCGAGCCTTCGCTGAGCGCCCGCGGGGAGCGCCCACTCGCCCATCTCCCGGTACGAGGCCGTGGGCAGGTAGACGCGATCGGTCGCTTCCACCCGATCCACGACGTCCGAGAGCGTCGTGAGCTCGAGCCAGTCGCTCGCGAGCAGGCGGTCGAAGAACCGGTCGAGCCACCCCTTCTCGTACACGTGCGCGTGCGTGCCCGGCCACGCGCCGAACTTCTCGCCGTCGTCGACCATCGTCACCGCTCGCACGCGACCGCGCCGCGCGGCCAGATACTCGAGGCTCGCCTCGACCTCCCCGAACGGGATCAGGTAGCGGAGCCGCTGGCTGATCGGGAAGACCCGGAGCCGGAAGCCCTGGTCCTCGGTGAGGTAGTAGCCTCCGAGCGTGTCCGCGTCGAGCCCGGCCAGCGCGAAGTGGCTGTCGTCCAGGAGCACGTACTCGACGCCGGCCTCGGCGAGCACGCGCGGCAGGTGCGGCTCCCACACGCGCTCGGCGAGCCACATCCCGCGCGGACGCACGCCGAAGTGCGTCTTGAGGAACGCGGTGAGCCGCTCGATCTGACCGAACTTGTCGTGATCGGGCAAAACGGCGAGGATCGGCTCGTAGAACCCGCCCGTCAGCAGCTCGACCTGTCGGCGGCCGGCGAGCGCCGCGAGCAGGTCGAAGGTGCGGGGCGAGCGCTCGCGCAGCCACTCGAGGAGACTCCCCGTGCAGTGAACGGTGAGCCGGACCTCGGGTCGCGCCTGCAGGCGCTCGAGAAACGGGTGGTAGGCGCGCTCCGTCGCCTCGGCGAGCACGTGGTCGAAGTTCCCGATCGGCTGATGGTTGTGGATCCCGAAGCAAAACGGCAACCGCCCATGCGTCACCGGCCTCTACTCTCTCTCCAGGTCCCGGTGCACGACGGTCGGCGCGTAGCCGAGCTCGTCCAGGAACCGCTTGAGCGCTTCCGCGAGCGCCACCGAGCGATGGCGGCCTCCGGTGCAGCCGATCGCGATTGTCAGGTATGCCTTGCCCTCGCGCTCGTAGCGCGGGAGCAGGAACTTGAGAAAATCCGTGAGGTGCTGGACGAGCTCCCGGCCCTCCGCGTTGTCGAGCACGAACTGCCGGACGCCCGCGTCCCGCCCGTCGAGGGGTCGCAGGCCCGGAATGAAGTGCGGGTTCGGGAGGAAGCGCACGTCGAAGACGAGGTCGGCATCGAACGGGACGCCGTGCTTGAAGCCAAACGACACGAGCGAGGCCGTGAGGCCCGCCCGCGCTCGCGGTGTCACGTAATGCTCGACCAGGAGCTCCTTGAGCTTGTGGACGGTGAGCCCCGAGGTCTCGACGATCCGGTCGGCGATCTCGCGCAGGTGCGACATCGCCTTGCGCTCGGCACGGATGCCCTCGAGCACGTTGCCGTCGGCGGCCAGCGGGTGGCGGCGACGGCTCTCGTGGTAACGCCGGACGAGTGCCTCCTCGCTGGCCTCGAGGAAGAGGACCTCGACCGCGTGGCCGCGCGTCTTGAGCTCGCGGATCGCATCGAGCAGGTGGGAGAGATACTCTCCTTCCCTGACATCCACCCCGAGGGCCACGCGGCGGATCGTCTGTCCCGGCCGGGTGATGAGATCGGCGAAGGTCGGGATCAGCGTCGTGGGGAGGTTGTCGACGCAGAAGAAGCCCATGTCCTCGAAGCACTTGATCGCGTAGCTCTTGCCGGCGCCGCTGAGTCCGGTGATGAAGACGACGGCCAGGGGCTCGTCCGCGGACCGGGCGCCGGAAGCCGCTGGATCCCTCACCGCTTCCGAGGCTGGAGCCGGCGCTGGTGCGAGGGCAGGATGCCGAGCTCCTCCCGGTACTTCGCGACGGTGCGCCGGGCGATCGTGAGGCTGCGGCCCTTGAGGATCCCCGCCACCTCCTGGTCGGACAGCGGCTTGGTGGCGTCCTCGTTCGCCAGGAGGTCCTGGATCATTTTCTTCACCGAGACCGAGGAGACCATCTCGCCGTCGCCGGAGGCGATGCCGCTGTGAAAGAAGTACTTCAGCTCGAACAGCCCCTGGGGCGTCTCGACGTACTTGTTCGTCGTCACGCGGCTGATCGTGGATTCGTGCATGCTGATGTCTTCGCCGACGTCTCGGAGCGACAGGGGCCGGAGGTAGGGCAGCCCCTTGTCGAGAAATTCGCGCTGGAACTTCACGATGGACTGCGTCACCTTGCGCAGCGTGCGCTGCCGCTGGTCGACCGACTTGATCAGCCAGAGAGCCGAACGGAGCTTCTGCTCGACGTACTGGCGGGCCTCGTCGCCCGAGCTCCGGAGCAGCGACCGATAGAGCGAGTTCACGCGTAGGCGGGGGATCCCCTCCTCGTTCAGGACGACCGTGTAGTCGCTCCCGAGCTTGTAGACGAAGACGTCGGGCACGATGTAGCGTGAGTCGTTCCCGCCGAAGCGGCGGCCGGGTTTGGGCTCGAGCCCCATGATCTCTTCGACCGACTCCATGATCCGGTCGACCGGCAACTTCAGCGCCCGCGCGATGTCCGCGTAGCGGCGGCGGCTCAGATCCTCGAAGTGCTGCTCGATGATCTCGACGGATACCGGGTCGACCGGCGGGTTCGCCCGGAGCTGGAGCAGCAGGCACTCCGAAATCGTGCGCGCGCCGACGCCGATCGGGTCGAACCGCTGGATCACCTCGGTCAGGACGCGCTCGACTTCCTCGGGCGTCGAGGCGCAGCGGCCGGCAATCTCCGCGAGCTCCGCCCGGAGGTACCCGTCCTCGTCGAGGTTGCCGATGATCTCGGCGCCGATCCGCCGGGCCACCGGATCCTCGGTGGCGAACCGGAGCTGATCCTCGAGGTAGTCGGCCAGCGACGAGGCCGACCGCGCGATGTTCTCGAAGGGAGGATCCTCGCGCTCCTCCTGCGCGACGAGGGAGCGCTCCTCGGGCTCGTCGAACATCACGGAGATCGGGTCGAATGGCAGGTCGTCGGTCTGTCGTTCGGCGGCCGGGGGCGGCCCCGCCTCGCTCGCCTCCGGCGCTTCGGCACCGTCCTCCGCCGGCGACTCCTCCAGGAGCGGGTTCTCGAGGAGCTCCTTCTGCACGACCTCCTGGAGCTCGAGCGTGGAGAGCTGCAGGAGTTGGATCGCCTGCTGGAGCAGCGGAGTCATGACGACCCGCTGGCTCTGCCGGAGGGAGAGGCGCGCTTCCATGGCCATGGCCGACCGCTCCCCCGCCCCTAGAGGGTGAACCGGTCGCCGAGGTAGATCTCGCGCGCGACGGGGTTGTTGGCGATCTCGGCGGCGGTGCCGGACACCAGAATCCTGCCATCGTAGAGGATGTACGCGCGATCGGTGATCGCGAGCGTCTCACGCACGTTGTGGTCCGTGATGAGGATCCCGATGCCGCGCTCGCGCAGCCGGCCGACGATCTCCTGGATGTCGCCGATCGCGATCGGGTCGATGCCCGTGAAGGGCTCGTCGAGCAGCAGGTACTGCGGCGACGTGACGAGCGCGCGGGTGATCTCGAGCCGCCGCCGCTCGCCGCCCGAGAGCGTGTAGGCGGGATACGGCGCCAGCGGTGTCAGGTCGAGCTCGGCCAGGAGCTCGCGCGCTCGCTGCCGGCGCTCGTCGCTCGACAAGTCAAGCGTCTCGAGGATCGCCAGAAGGTTCTCCTCGACGGTGAGCTTGCGGAAGACCGACGACTCCTGCGGCAGGTACCCGATGCCCATGCGGCAGCGCGCGTACATGGGCAGGCGCGAGATCTCGTCCCCCTCGAGGAAGATGCGGCCGCCATCGGTCGGCAGGAGCCCCACCATCATGTAGAACGACGTCGTCTTGCCCGCGCCATTCGGGCCCAGGAGACCGACGACCTCTCCGCGCTGGATGTCGAGCGACACGTCGTTGACGACCTTTCGGCTCTTGAACCACTTCACGAGCCCCTGCGCGACGAGCCCTTCCATCTCTTCAGTCCCACCCGGTCAGTTGGTGCAGGGCTCGCCGGACCTACGACCCCCGTCGTCCTTCTTGCCGTCTCCGCGGGGATAGAAGACGGCCTTCACGCGTTCCTGCTTACCGCCCTGGACGACGGAGCGGTCCTGGGAAAGGTCGATCGTGATCGTGTCGCCGCTGACCACGTTGTCGTCCTGCCAGACGCGCGCGTTGCCGATGAGGACCACGCGCTGCTCGAGGTCGAGGTACTCCGCGCGCGTGGCCGTGGCGGTACGGCAGTCGCGCGTGATCACGCGGACGCCGCCCGTCGAGACGCTCCGGAGCACGCGGCCGCCCTTCTCGTTGAGGTAGATCTCCATCCGGTCGGCGTACTGGACCGAGTTGTCGTGGCGGGCGACGACGTTCCCGGTAAAGATGACGAGACTCTCCTTGCCCAACCGCTCCATCCGGTCGGCGTCGACCGTGAGGGGCTGGCGCCCATCGGCCTTCGCCCCGGCGCCGGCCGGTGGAGCCCCCTGCGCGGGAACGTGCGTGGGGATCGTGAGGGCCGCGAGCCCGAGCGCGATGGCCGGTACCTGCGTGGCCCAGCGCTTCATCGCCGCGGGTGTCGCGCGAAGGTGGCGCGCACGCGCCCGGCCACCGTCGCGGTCTCGCCCCCCAGGCGCACATCGAGTGCCGTCCCGTCCACCACCGTACCGCCGTCCGAGAGGCGGACAGGCGCGTCGGTCCAGAGCCGGCGCTCGGCGCCCTGCCACCGGAGCACGCTCGTCTCGAGCCGCATCCCGTCGCTGGAGGTCAACACCACGTTTCGCCGGATCTCCACGTTGCCCGTCGCTTGAAAGAGGTCCCCTTCTTCGCCGACCATCGTCCACGAGCGGTCCCGCTCGAAGACGTTCACCGCGATCTTCCTGAGCGCCGTGCGCCCTTGCGGCTCGAACACGAGGGCCTGCTCGGCCTTGAGCCGCCAGCGCACGCCCCCCGACACTTCCTCCAGCTCGACCTCTTTAATGTGGAGGTCGGCGCTGGAGGCCGCTGGTCCCGCGGGCTCGACGCGCACCGTTCGGCTCTTCGCGACCAGCGTGCCGGCCACGCCGATCACGAACACCGCCACGACAGCGAGGATTACGCCGGCCAAGCGTCGTGGATCGCTTAGTCGGGGATTGTACGACGTCATCAATCGGAGTATCGAACGTAGATGCAAATTCGGTACCAGCCTATCACAGCCCGTTCGGCGCGAGAAGGGAAAACGGCGTCCTAGACGATTTTCGCGCGCAGGATGTCGTGCAGATGAATGAGGCCGACGGGCCGACGGTCGGCGTCGACGATCACAAGGCTCGTGATCTCCCACTTCTCCATCACTTCGAGCGCCTTGGCGGCGAGATCGTCGGCGTGAATCGTCTTCGGCTCGCGCGCCGCGACCTCGCCCGCGCACAGGACGTCGATCGGCGTGCCGCGCAGGTGGAGCCGGCGTAGATCGCCGTCCGTGATGACGCCGGCGAGGCGGCCCGCGGCGTCCACCACGGTCGTCACGCCCTTGCGCTTCTTCGTCATCTCCACGATGACCTCGCGCAGCGGCATCGCCTGGCTCACGACGGGAATGGAGTCTCCGGTGAGCATCAGGTCGGCAACACGAACCAGCGCGCGCCAGCCGAGGGTGCCGCGCGGGTGGAGCGCCGCGTAGTCCTCGGGCTTGAGCCCGCGCAGCTCCAGCAGGACCATCGCGAGCGCGTCGCCCGCGGCGAGCGCCGCGGTGGTGCTCGACGTCGGCGTGAGGTTCATCGGACACGCCTCCTCGGGGACGCTCACGTCGAGCACCACCTCGCACTGGCGCGCCAGCGGAGAGGTCGGGCTCCCCGTCAGGAGCACGATCGGCACGCCGAGCCGCTTGAGGGGCGGCAGGATCGCGAGGACTTCGTCCGTCTCCCCCGAGTTCGAGAGCGCCAGGACGACATCGCCACGTGCCACCATGCCGATGTCGCCGTGGACGCCCTCGGCGGGATGGAGGAAGTACGCCGGCGTCCCCGTCGAGGCGAGTGTCGCGGCGATCTTGCGCCCGACCAGCCCCGACTTGCCCATGCCGGTCACGACGACGCGCCCGGTGCAGCGGTGGAGCAAATCGACGGCGCGATCGAAGCTCGCGTCGAGCTTCGGGATCAGCCCGAGGATCGCCTCGGCCTCGAGGCGGAGGACGCGCTCGGCCAGCTGTCGCAGGTCGCGCCGGGTCATGGTATCGAGAGCCGAGGGGCTTCCCATTCCACCGCGCGTTATCAGGCGAGCGCCGCAGCGATCGCGGTGATCTCGTCGAGGAGCCGCCGCAGGTCGTCGATCCGCAGCATGTTCGGTCCGTCGGAGAGCGGCCGGCCGTCCGCGAGCGTCCGGTCGGGGTCCTCGTGCATCTCCATGAAGAGCGCGTCGATCCCGACCGCGACCGCCGCCCGAGCGAGCGCGGGGACGTACTTCCGCTCGCCGCCGGACCGGTCCCCCGCCCCGCCCGGCAGCTGCACCGAGTGGGTGGCGTCGAAGACGACCGGGTAGCCGAGGTCGCGCAGGACGGCCAGGCCGCGCATGTCGACGACGAGATTGTTGTATCCGAAGCTCGTGCCCCGCTCCGTGAGGAGGATCGCTTCGTTCCCTTTCGACAGGATCTTGTCGACGACGTTCTTCATGTCGCGCGGCGCGACGAACTGCCCCTTCTTGACGTTGACCGGCTTGCCGGTTGCGGCGGCGGCGAGCAGCAGGTCGGTTTGGCGGCAGAGAAAGGCCGGAATCTGGATGACGTCGAGCACCTCGGCGGCCGGATCCACTTCGCTGACCTGATGGACGTCGGAGAGCACCGGCACCCCCACCGTCTCGCGCACTTTGCGCAGGATCCGGAGTCCCTCCACGAGACCCGGCCCACGATAGCTGTTGACGGAGGACCGGTTGGCCTTGTCGTAGGACGATTTGTAGATGAACGGCACGCGGCGCTCGGCCGCGATGGCGGCCAGGCGCTCGGCCGTCATGAGGGCGTGCCGCTCGTCCTCGATGGCGCAGGGGCCGCCGATGAGGACGAGGGGGGCGCCTCCGCCGATCGTGATGGGGCCGACCGCGACCGGGCGTGTGGTCATGCCGAGGCGTGCTCGAGCGCGGCGCGGATGAAGCCGGCGAAGAGCGGGTGCGGGTCCCGCGGCCGCGAGCGAAACTCGGGGTGGAACTGCCCGGCGACGAAGTACGGGTGCTCCGCGATCTCGATGATCTCGACGAGCTGCTTCTCCGCCCAGATCCCCGAGATCCGGAGCCCGTGCTTCTCGAGCCTGTGGACGTAGTCGTTGTTGACCTCGTATCGGTGGCGGTGCCGCTCCTGGATGATCCCCTGTCCGTACAGGCGCGAGGCGAGGCTTCCCTCGCCGAGCACGATTGGATAGAGGCCCAGGCGCATCGTCCCGCCCTTATCGGCGATCGTGCGCTGCTCGGGCAGGAGGTCGATCACGTTGTGGGCGGGGCGCGGCTCGAACTCCGTGGAGTTGGCGCCCGCGAGACCGCAGACGTGGCGCGCGTATTCGATCACCGCGCACTGCATCCCCAGGCAGATCCCGAAGTACGGGACGCGCCGCTCTCGCGCGAATTGGACCGCCTGGACCTTGCCCTCGATGCCTCGATCGCCGAAGCCGCCGGGCACGAGGATGCCGTGGACGTCGCCGAAGTGGGCCTCGACGCCGTTCCGCTCCACGTGCTCGGCGTCCACCCAGCGGATGTCCACGCGCGCCTCGTTGGCGATCCCGCCGTGGGCGATCGCCTCGACGAGGCTCTTGTATGAGTCTTTCAGGTCGATGTATTTGCCCACGACGGCGATCCGCGTCTCGGCGCGCGGCGCCTTCACATGGCGCACGACCGCCTCCCAGCGTGAGAGGTCGCACGGCCGCGGCTCGAGCCCGAGGAGCTTCGTGACGATCTCGTCGAGACCCTCCTTGTGGAATACCAGGGGGACCTCGTAGATCGTCTCCACGTCCTTGGCGGTAATGACCGCCTCTTCCTCGACGTCGCAGAAGAGCGCGATTTTCGACTTGATGCCCGGCGGCAGGTACCGGTCCGTGCGACAGAGGAGGATGTCCGGCTGGATGCCGATCGCCCGCAGCTCCTTCACGGAGTGCTGGGTGGCCTTGGTCTTGAGCTCCGAGGCCGCCTGCATGAACGGCACGAGGGTGAGGTGCACGTAAATGACGTTCTCGCGGCCGACGTCCTTCTTGAACTGTCGAATGGCCTCGAGGAACGGGAGCCCCTCGATGTCGCCCACGGTCCCGCCGACCTCGACGATGACGACGTCCGTGTCCCGCGACACCCGACGGATGCACGCCTTGATCTCGTCGGTGATGTGCGGGATGACCTGGACGGTGCGTCCGAGGTAGTCGCCCCGCCGCTCCTTCTGGATCACCGAGAAGTAGACCTTCCCCGTGGTCACGTTGTGGTCGCGCGTCACGCGGCCCGAGGTGAACCGCTCGTAGTGGCCCAGGTCGAGGTCGGTCTCGCCGCCATCGTCGGTGACGAACACCTCGCCGTGTTGGTACGGGCTCATCGTGCCGGCATCCACGTTGATATAGGGGTCCAGCTTTTGCAGTGTCACCCCGAAGCCCCGGGCTTCCAGGAGTGACCCGATCGAGGCGGCCGCGAGTCCCTTGCCCAACGATGACACGACGCCGCCGGTCACGAAGATGTATTTCGTGGCCACCTCACCCTCCTTTCGCGAGCAGGTGTCGGACCTGGTCGATCTCCATGTCGCGGTCCGTGATGCGCCCGTCCAGGCGCCCGTCCCGGAGCTCCGCGAGCACTCGCGCCACCGCCGGCCCGCGCGGAACGCCGAGCGCCATGACCTCGTCGCCAGAGAGCGCGACGGGCGCGCGGTCGAGGCCGAGGTACCAGTCGAGCGCGGCGCGCGTGCCGCCGTCGCCCAGGAGCCAGAGCCACCCGAGCCCCACGGGTGGCTGCTCACGAAGGACCCGCGCCCGCGCGCTCGGCGTGTTCGCCTCGCGCAGCCGAGCGACGAGCGCCCGCCCCTCGGCCAGGGCCTGGCGGAGCCGCGCGAGTGGCTCGCCCACGAACGCGATTCGCTCGAGCGCCGCGGTGGCCACCGCGTGCGGCTGGTCGCTCGTGAGGGCCAGCGCGGCGAGCCCGACCGGGTCGACGTCGAGGCCGCGCTGCCGCGCCCAGGTGACCGCCGCGGGTAGCTCCGCGACGAGGCGCCGGGTCGAGGCGGTAAAACGGTACCGCGGGTCCAGGAGGCGGAAGGCGCCGCCCCTCCCGAGGCGTACCAGCGTCAGGTCGGCGCGTGCCTCGTCGAGGATCCGCCCGAGCTCGGCGGCGATCCGCTGGCCCGAGAGTGCCGGGTACGGCACCAGCCGGAGCGCCAGCGTCTGGGCTCGGGCGGTCGTCGCGTCCGGCACAAACCCGAAGCGCGTCGCGTAGCGCGCGGCCCTGAACATGCGCGTCGGATCATCGACGTACGACAGCGGGTGGAGCACGCGTAGTCGCCGCCGGGCGAGGTCGGCGCGGCCGCCCAAGGGATCGAGCAGGTCGAAGGCGCCCGAGTGCAGCTCGACGGCCATCGCGTTGACCGTGAAGTCGCGCCGTCTCAGATCCGCGTCGATCCCCGCCGGCATCACCCGGGGCAGTGCCCCCCGCGATTCGTAGCGCTCGCTCCGTGCGGTCGCCACGTCGATCCGTCCAGCGCGCGGCGCCTCGACGGACGCCGTGAGGAAGCGACGATGCTCGAGGACGGAGCCGCCCAGCTCGCGGGCGAGCTCGCGCGCGACGGCGGGGCCGTCGCCCTCGACGACGACATCGAGGTCGGCCCACGTCACCTCCGCGTCACGCCACAGATCGCGCACCATCCCGCCGACGAGGAATGCGCGCGCACCCTGCGTCGCGGCGCGCCGTCCGATCGACTCGAGCAGCGCCCGCGCGTCGGGGGACAGGCGGTGCGCCACGCGCGGCGCCATGGGAACTTGAGCCGGGGTCGCGCCTCGGGCCGCGATAGCGCCCAGCGGGCCCCGCCGGTCGCGCACGACGACGAGCGGCGCGCCCCCGGCCAGGAGTCGGCGCACCGTCACCTCACCCGCGCCCGCTTCCACGCACGGAAGGTCGCGCGCGACGGTGGTCGACGCCAGGTCGTCGAGGCCCAGGAGGCTCGCCCGAACGAGGTCCTCCCGGAGCAGGTACCGCCCCTCCGTCACGACCATCGCCGCGTCGCGCTTCCGCGCCAGCCGCAAGGCGGCGCCGATGGCGATCGGCGCCGACGCCCGCGCCACGGCGACGTTCACGAGGTCGGCCGCCACCAGGCTCGCCTGCGGGTAGGCGTGGGCGCGCTTCGCCACCTCAGGCCCTCGGGTGGAACCGCCGGTACATCCGCGTGAGTGCGGCGGTCGGCAGATGGGTGTAGATCTGCGTCGTCGCGATGTCGGCGTGACCGAGCATCGCCTGAACGGAACGGAGGTCGGCGCCGCCCTGGAGCAGGTGGCTCGCGAAGGAGTGGCGCAGCATGTGAGGCGACAACCGGCCGCGGAGGCCCGCGCGCGCCGCGGCCCGGCGCACGACGACCCAGAGTGACTGGCGCGAGAGCCGGCCGCCGCGGGGGTTCACGAAGAGCCGGCCGCTGTCGCGGCGGCCCGTGTGGCGCGGCCGCACCTCTTTCATGTAGCGCGCGACCCAGGCGGCCGCCTCGGCGCCGACCGGCACGAGCCTCTGCGTGCGCCCCTTGCCCGTGCAGACGACGTAGCCAGCCTGGAGGTTGAGGTCTTCCAGCTTGAGGTCGAGGCACTCCGAGGCGCGCATCCCCGTGGCATAGAGGAGCTCGAGGATCGCGCGGTCGCGCAGACCGCGGGGCTCGGTCGTGTCAGGCGCCTCCACGAGCGCCGTGGCGGCTTCGAGCGACAGTGTCCGCGGCAGCGAGCGCCCGCGCCGCGGGATCTCGACGTACTCCGTGGGATCGCGGTCCAGCGCCCCGGAGCGCAGCAAGTGACGGTAGAGGCCACGGACGGCGGACATTCGGCGAGCGACGCTCGAGGGGCGGAGGCCTCGCCTGCGCAGGCCGTCCAGGTAGACGACCAGGTCGTCAGGAGCGAGGTTGGGGAGTGCGCACCGCGCGCGTCTGAGAAACTCGGTGAAGTCGGTGAGATCACGGCGGTAGGCGGCGAGAGTATTTCGGGACGCTCCCTGCTCCGTCTGCAGGGCCCCGAGATACTCAACGACCGCCTCGGTCATAGAGTGACCACGTCGAATCTTATCACGGCGCTCGCGAATCGCGAAACCCGCGCCGCTCGGAGCGTCCGCTTCGGCGCGTGCTACGTGACGCTCACGCGCTGACGCCGTCCCTCGGCTCGGACCGCGACACCATCCGGTGGAGCGCGGTGCGTTCCGACACGCCGAGGACCACACTGGCTCCCCAGAAGAGGGCGACGCCTCCCCCAATCGTCCCGCCGAGCCACGCGACCTCCACGGAGAGCGAGCCCGCCGCGGGCCACACCGCGAGCGCCAGCGCGCACCAGGCGAGCAAGGGGACCGTCGCCGCGAGCGTCCGCGCCGCGCTGGCGCAGAGCGTACGGCCGCCGAGCGGTCCGAGACGGCGCCGCGCCGCCCAGAGGAGCGCCAGGAGGTTCACGTACGCGCCGACGGACGATGCGCCGGCGAGGCCAGCGTGGCCGAACGGTCCCATCATCAGGAGTGCCGCGACCACGTTCGCGCCGACCGCGACGATGCCGAGGCGAACGGCGGTACCCGCCTCGCCGAGCGCGTAGAACACCTGTGCGGCGATTCGCGAGCCCGCGAAGCCGGCGAGGCCGATCGCGTACCACGCGAGCGCGTCGGCGGTCGCCGCGGTCTCGGCGGGCCCGAATCGCCCCCGCTCGAAGAGCACGCGGACGATCGGCGCGCGCAAGATCACGAGCCCGGCCATGGCCGGGAGCGAGACGTACAGGGCGAGGCGGAGCGAGAAATTCAGGGTCTCGGTCACCGCCCGTGTCTCGCCTGCCGCGGCCTGCCGGGCCATCACGGGCAGCGACGCCGACGCCAGCGCGATCCCGAAGACGCCGAGCGGGAACTCCATGACCCGGTCGGCGTAGTAGAGGTATGAGATCGAGCCCGGGCGCAGCAGCGAGGCAAGGAGCGTGTTCACGAAGAGCATCACCTGCACCGCGGCCAGACCGAACACCGCAGGCAGGAGCAGGCGCCCGAGGCGCGCGAGCGCCGGGTGGCGGAACTCGACCGTCGGCAGGACGAGGAGCCCGCACCGGCGGAGGCTCGGCAGCTGGACCAGGAGCTGGCCGACGCCGCCGACCAGCACCCCGATTGCGAGCGAGAGGACCGGCGGGTCCACGCGTGTCATCAGGAGCGGGATCGCCGCGATCATCCCGACATTCTGAAGCGCGGGGCCCAGTGCGCTCGCGAAGAACCGCCCCTGCGCGTTCAAGGCGCCGGTGGCGACGGCTCCGAGCCCGACCAGCACGATGTAGGGAAACATCACGCGGGTCAGGAGTACGGCCAGTTCCGCCTGGGCAGGGTTGTCGGCAAAGCCCGGCGCGATCAGCGTCAGGATCCACGGCGCCGTCGCGGCGCCGAGCAGCGCCGTGGCGCCGAGGGCGACGAGCGCCGATGCGAGGACCGCGCGGAGCATCCGCAGCACCTCGGGCCGCGAGCGCGTCACGAAATATTCCGAGAAGACCGGGATCATCGCCGTCGAGAGCGCCCCCTCGGCGAGGAGGCGGCGGAGGATGTTGGGGATCCGGAAGGCGACGAAAAACGCGTCGGTCACCGGCCCGGCGCCGAACGCGAGCGCCACGACCATGTCGCGGACGAAGCCGATCACGCGGCTCAGCAGCGTGGCGCTGCCGATGGAGCCGAGCGCGCGGACGACCTGTCGTTCGGTCGAGCTCACCTTGAAATCGCCCCGCTATTCGGGCATGATGCACCGCGTGCGACGCGGCCCGCGGCCCGTTCCGAGGCCGTGCGTGGCGACGGTGGTGTGGCGAAAGGAGCGTTCACGTGGCGAATACGAAGTCGGCGACGAAGCGTATCCGGCAAAACGAGCGACGGCGGCTCCGCAATCGGACCGTGCGATCGCGGGTACGCACCCTGGTCAAGGCGGCTCGTGCCGTGGAAGGTGCGGCCGCGTCCGCAGCGATCCTCGAGGCCATCCGCGCTCTCGACAAGGCCATGTCGAAGGGCGTGCTCCACCGCAACACCGCGGCCCGCAAGAAGTCCGCCCTCGCCCGCCGACTCGCCGCTCACCGCTGATCCTCGGCGGCGAGCCCCTGCAGCAGATCCACCGCCGCGCGAATCAGACGCGCACCTGCTTCCGGGCCGTAGAGGCTCGCGCAGGCGACGTAGGCGGTTCTGTCGTAGTCTTCGGCCGTGAGGAAGTAGCCGAGATAGTCGTTCGACACACCAGCGACGAACGCGCGCATCCCGGCGGCCTGGCCCGCCTCCTTGAGCGTGCGTCCGAGCTGGGCCTGGAGCTCACCGGGGATGGTCACCCAGGCCGTCTCGCCGAGCGTGCCGGCGATCAGCTCGGTCTCGCGGGGCAGCGCTCGCCCGAGGGGGAGCGTCAACGTCCTCGGCACCCAGCGCCGGGTGCAGTTCCGGAGCGAGACGGCGGGAGGGGGCAGCTGCACCCGCGCGGTCCGGATCACGAGTGCGCCCAGCGGCTCGGGAGTCGCACGCGCCCACGCCTCGTCGGCGGCGGCGGCGAGCGTCCGGCCGTCGGCGACCGCCGCGGCGGGGCCGTGGTGGCGGGGGCTCACGTCGCCGACGGCGCCGTTCACGAAGAGCGCCGGAACCCGGAAGCGCCGCTCGAGCTCGCGCGACGCCACCCCCATGACGTCGCCCGAGTACTTGAGATTGCGCGACCCGAGCATCGTGCCGTGGATCGCATAGTTCCACAGGAGCGCGATCGGCGCGCCCGAGGGTGAGGCGACCTTGAGCACGACGAGCTCAGGATCGACCGGCTGGTCCAGCCGGCTCACCGTCAGCGGCGGCCCGTCGATACGGGCCGCGCCGAGACGCGCCGGCGCTCTCCCCGTCTCGGCGCGTTGCACGGCCTCGACGACGCTGTCCAGGAACGCCCGCAGCACCTCCCCGTCGAAACGATCGGCCGCCAGGATCCCCATCAGCCATGAGTCGAGGAAGGCGCCGGGCCCCGAGTGGGTATGGGACGCCGACACGACAAGCGCGCCGGGCCGCGAGCCCGCGTCCTCGAGCCGCTGCCGGAGGGCATCCACGAACGCTCGGTCCACCGCGACCAGATCCACCGTCACCCACGTGAGTCGGGCGGTCACCGTCTCGAGCACGAGCGCCCGCGCGGCCGGCGCGTCGAGCTCCCCCTCGCCCGGCTTGAACCAGAAGGCGTGGGGGTGGAGGCCGAGGAGGTCCGGCACGGGCAGTCGGCGTCGGATGCTCCCGTAGCCGGCGAGCGGCGTGCCCACCGGGACGCGCAGCGGAACCATCGCGGCGCCGGCGCGGAGTGGCTCGGGCCGTGACGCCGGGGCCGGCGGGCGCGCTCGGCCTTCGGCGCGTGCGATGACGGGACACGCGAGACAGACAAGCAGCGCGAGCGCGCGGAGGCTCACCGCCCGGCACACAGGTCGGCGACGAGCAGCGTCAGCTCCGCGCGCGGCGCGCCGCTCGACTTGACCCGCTGCTCGACGTCCCAACACCGCGTGAGCTTCTCGGCCAGGAGCGCAGCCGGGTCCCCTCGGCTCCACGTGTCGACCACCGCAGGCGGCAACCGCAGGGCGCGCGCGATCTCGGCGGTCGACTGGCCCCGCTCCACGAGCGCCCGCACCGTCCACGCCACACGGAGGTCGCGCGCCAGGAGACCCAGCATGCGCATGGGCTCCTCCGTGGCGAGCAGCCGCTCGAGCGTCTTGAGAGCGAGGCCGAGGTCCCGGCGCTGCACGGCGCGGGTGAGCTCGAAGATGTCGGCGAGGCGGTGCTCCCCGACGATCGCGCCGACCTCGTTGACTCCGACGCTCCGGTTGTCGGCGCCGCCAGCGAGCGCCGCCTTGCGGACCTCGCCCAGCAGCACCGCCCCGTCCTCCCCCGCCCACTCGAGCAAGAGCTTTGCGGCTTCCTCGCTGACGTGGAGCCCTTCGGCCGCCGCGCGCTCGCAGAGCCACCGGGTGAGCTCGCGCCCCTGGCGGGCCGGAAGGTCCACGATCGCCGCCGCCGGCAAGGTCTGGACGAGCCAGTGATCGGCGCGTCGGTCGCGCGAGGCGCGAAGGCCCTCGTCGCCGAGGAGCACGAGACGCGTCGCGGGGTTCGGGTCGCGGGCGTAGGCGCCGAGCGCCGCGGCGTTCCGCGGGCCGAGCGCCTGGGCGTGGCGGACGACCACCAGCCGCACGCCGCCCATCAGCGGGAGCGTCATCGCCGAGGTGACGACGGCCTCGGCGTCCGTCTGGGACCCGTCGAGCACCTCGCGGCCGAACGCGGCGCTCGACGGGTCGGGGAAGAGGCCGCGCGTGACGAGAGCGAGCGCATCGTCGAGGAGCTGGGCGTCCGGGCCGTGGAGCAGAAGCACCGGCGGCAGCTCCCCGCGCTCGACGAGTCGCAGGAAGCCCGTGGAGTCCAACGATCAGAAGCGGTCGATCGCGAGGCTCACGATCGCCCGTGCGATGTCCACCGCCGCCGCCTGCAACGCGGTCTCCTCCCGGGCAATCGTCTGTGAGACCGCGCCGACCACCCGGAAGTCGGACTTCTCCTGGAACCGCGCCTGCTCGAACAGCAGCGTGTTGCGTCGCACGTCGCGCATCTTCAGATTCATCGTGACGAGGAGCCGGTACTGCTGGATGTTGGCGCGCGGGTCGAGCGCGAGTGGCTGGATCTGATAGCCCACGACCTCGCCCTCGAGGAGCGCGTCCGCCTCCTCCGGCTTGACGACCCGCAGACGGCCGTTGGTCGAGAACGCGTGCACGACCGCCTGGGTGAGGAAGTTCTCCACCGCGGGCTCGGAGGTCCGGTTCACGAACACCGGGACGGCGACGGTCTTGATGCGGTCCGGGAGGTTACCGCGGAGCGAATAGCCGCAGCCGGCGAGCGCCGCCACCGCGACCACGAGCGCCGGGGCCCGCAGCGTCATGCGCGCGTCACGATGTTGACGAGCCGGTTCGGCACGACGACGACCTTCTCCACGCGGCGCGAGGCCACCCACGGCCTCACCCGTTCGTCGGCCAACGCGAGCTGCCGGATCCGCTCCTCCGAGGCGTCGACGCCCACGAGGAGCCGGCCGCGCACCCTGCCGTCCACCTGCACGACCACCGTGACCTCCTCCCTCTTGAGCGCGTCGGGGTCGGGGGTCGGCCAGCGCTGCGTGAAGACGCTCTCCCGATGACCGAGCTGCGACCAGAGCTCCTCGGTGATGTGCGGGCAGAAGGGCCCGAGCAAGCGGAGGATCGTCTCCACCGCCTCGCGCAGGAGCGGCGGTCGCTCGGCGGGCGGGACGCGGCCGCCGGGGTGTCCGTCGAAGACGGAGAGCGCGTTGACCAGCTCCATGACCGCGCTGATCGCGGTGTTGAAGTGGAAGTCGTGCTCGATGTCGTCGGTGACGCGCCGGATCGTGTCGTGGATGACCCGCCGAAACGCCCGGCCGTCCTCCGACGCGGGCACGCCGCGCGCGGTGGCCCCGGGAGCCTTGAGCTCGTCGAGATGGCCGATCACGAAGCGCCAGACGCGGTTGAGGAAGCGCGAGGCACCCTCGACGCCGTGGTCGTTCCAGTCGAGATCTTTCTCGGGGGGCGCGGCGAAGAGCGAGAAGAGGCGCGCCGTGTCGGCGCCGAACGTGCGGATCAGCTCGTCCGGATCCACGATGTTGCCCTTGGACTTGGACATCTTGGCGCCGTCCTTGATCACCATCCCCTGCGAGAGGAGCGCGGTGAACGGCTCGTCGAGCTTGATGAGCCGGAGGTCACGGAGGACCTTCGTGTAGAAGCGCGCGTAGAGGAGGTGGAGGACGGCGTGCTCGATCCCGCCGATGTACTGGTCCACGGGCATCCAGTAGTCGGCGGCGGCCCGCTCGACCATGCCGCCCTCGTATCGCGGCGAGCAGTAGCGCAGGAAGTACCACGACGACTCGACGAACGTGTCCATCGTGTCCGTCTCGCGGCGCGCGCGGCCACGGCAGCGCGGGCACTTGGCGTTGACGAAGCTCGCGACCTCGGCCAGCGGCGAGCCGCCCTTGCCGCTGATCTGCACGTCGCGCGGGAGGACGACAGGGAGGTTTTCCTCCGCCTCGGGCACCATCCCACACGCCTCGCAATACAGCACGGGGATCGGCGCGCCCCAGTACCGCTGGCGGCTGATCCCCCAGTCGCGGAGCCGGTAGTTCACCGTCGCCTCGCCGAGCCCGTTCGCCACGAGCCAGTCGATCGCCCGCCGCTTCGCCGCGGCGACGGTGAGACCGTCGAGGAAGCCTGAGTTGATCTTGATTCCGTCGCCCGCGTAGGCTCCGCCCGACCACCCGTCGGGGCGCGTGACGGTCTCGACGATCGGCAGGCCGTGCTGCTTGGCGAAGTCCCAGTCGCGCTGGTCCTCGCCCGGCACCGCCATGATCGCGCCCGTGCCGTAACCCATCAGCACGTAGTCGGCGAGGAAGAGGGGGATCTCCGCCCCGTTGAACGGGTTGACGACGCGGGCCTGGAGACGGAAACCGCGCTTGGGCCGATCGGCGGCGAGGCGCTCGATCTCCGACTCCTTTGCGACCTCGGCGCGGAACGCCGCGACGGCGGCCCGCTCGCGCTCGTCGACGACGAGCCGGTCCACGAGCGGGTGCTCGGGCGCGAGCACGGCGTACGTCATGCCGAAGGCGGTGTCTGGGCGCGTGGTGAACACGCGGATCTTGACCGCGGGCCGCCCGGCTACCGGAAGGTCGAACTCGGCGCCCTCGCTCCGGCCGATCCAGTTCCGCTGCATCGTGAGCACGCGCTCGGGCCAGCCGGGGAGCCGGTCGCACCAGGCGAGCAACTCCTCGGCGTACGCGGTGATCTTGAAGAACCAGCCGTCGATCTCGCGCGGTGTCACTTCGGAGTCGCACCGCCAGCAGCGGCCGTCCTCGACCTGCTCGTTGGCCAGGACCGTCTGGCAGGAGGGACACCAGTTGACGGTCGAGCGCTTCCGGTACGCGAGCCCGCGCTCGAGCATCCGGATGAAGATGAGCTGCTCCCACTTGTAGTACGTGGGATCGCACGTCGCGATCTCGCGGTCCCAGTCGTACGAGATGCCCATTTTCCTGAGCTGGGCCCGCATGTTGTCGATGTTTTCGTAGGTCCAGATCGCCGGGTGGACGCCGTGCTCGATCGCGGCGTTCTCCGCGGGGAGCCCGAACGCGTCCCAGCCCATCGGGTGGAGCACGTTGAAGCCGCGCATCCACTTGTACCGGGCGAGCAGGTCGCCGATCGCGTAGACCCGCACGTGGCCCATGTGGATCCGGCCGGAGGGATACGGGAACATCTCCAGGCAATAGAACTTGGGGCGGGCCGGGTCCTCGGTGGCGCGGAACTGCTTGGCCTCCTCCCAGCGGTGCTGCCACCTGGCCTCGATCTCTCGATATGGATATCGATCGGTCGACATAATTGGGCTAGAGTTTTACATACTTAGCCGACAGGAGCAAGAAGCGCCCGGGATTCGACGCCGCCTCGAGCGGCCGGCGGGAAAGGCAGAGAGAGGGAGGGGGCGGGCTCCGAGCGAGTGTCGTTCCGAGCGTAGGAGCCTGCCCCCTCCCGATTTCTTAGTTCTTCACGCCGAGCATCCCGAGGGCTTCGTTGGCCTCCTTGACCGAATCCGCGTGCTTGCCTTCTTTGTGCAACGCCTCGGCCTTGTCCAGCATGGACACGGCCTTCTTCACCTTCTCGCTGTTCGCGTCCATCTTCGCCGCGGCGTCGCGCCCCTGCTTGATGAGCGTGGGGCACATCATCCCGATCGCCGTGCCGGCCGTGAACGTCAGGCCTACGACGACTGCGGTCACTGCCATGAGCTTCTTCATGCGGGTATCACCCCCTCGCGTGCCCGGTTGGCTTCAGCATTCTAACCTCCGGACCCCCGTTCCGGTTCCATGGATTCCGCTGGATGGAAGTGGTCGAAGATGCGCTGCGCGAGCTTCGGTGTCACCTTGGGGACCGCGGCGAGCTCGGCCACCGACGACTCGCGTACGCGCCGGGCCGAGCCGAGGGTCTTGAGGAGGCTCGTGCGGATCGTACGTCCCACGCCCGGGATCGCGTCCAACACGGACTGAAGGGTCCGCTTCGACCGGAGCTTCTTGTGGTAGGTGATCGCGAAGCGGTGCGCCTCATCCCGGATCTTCTGGAGCGTGTGGAGCGCGGGCGACGTCGGGTCGAGCACCAGGGGGTGGAGGCTCTCGCCGACGTAGACCTCCTCCTGCTGCTTGGCGAGCGCGACCACGGGGAGGTAATCGAGGCCGAGGTCTTGAAGCACCTTGAGCCCGACGTTGAGCTGGCCGCGGCCGCCGTCGATCAGGACGAGGTCCGGCAGGGGCGTCCCCTGCTCCAGCGCCCTCGCGAATCGCCGCGTGAGGACCTCGCCGAGCGCGGCGAAGTCATCCGCGCCAGCGACGGTCTTGATGCGGAAGCGCTTGTAGTCGTCCTTCTTCATGCTCCCGTTCTCCCACACGACCTGGGAGCCGACCTGCTCGCTGCCCTGCACGTGCGAGATGTCGTACCCCTCGATCCGGTTGGGGAGCCCGGGGAGGGCGAGCGCGCGGCGCAGCCCCTCGAGGACCACCTGCTGGCGGTCGTCGCGGGAGAGGAGGTGGTTCTGGAGCGCGATCGCCGCATTCTCTTCCGCCATCGCGACGAACTCGCGCTTGGGCCCCCGCTGGGGCACCACGATCTGGACCCGTCGGCCGGCGAGCCTGGAGAGCCACTCTGTCGTGAGCTCCGCCTCCGGCAGCTCTTCGGAGACGAGAACTTCCGGCGCGGGGACCACGGCCTTGGCGTAGAACTGCCTGGCGAATGCCGAGAGGATCTCGCCGTCCGCCCAGCCGGCGACCTTGTCGAAGAAGAACGCCTCCTGCCCGACGAGCCGCCCCTTCCGAACGAAGAAGAACTCGACGCAGGCGTCGCTCCCCTGCCGCACGACGCCGATCACGTCCTGGTCCACCTCGTCCGTCGAGATGATCTTCTGGCGCTCGCGCACGGTGTTGAGCGCTTGGACCTGATCGCGCAGCACGGCGGCGCGCTCGAACTTGGCCTCGGCCGCGGCCTCCTCCATCTCCCGCGTGAGGCGAAGCGCCAGGTCCTCGTCCCGGCCCTCCAGAAACTGCATCACATCGCGCACGGTCTTGGCGTAGCCCTCGCGGGTCTCCCACCCCGTGCACGGGGCGTTACAGCGGTGGATCGCGTACTGGATGCAGGGGCGCTCGAGCGTGCCGTCGATCGTGATCGAGCAGGTTCGCAACGGAAAGAGCTGACGCGTGAGCTTGAGCGTCTCGCGCATCGCCGTCGCGGGGTAGAAGGGGCCATAATACGTCGCGCCATCGTTGTGGACTCGTCGTGCGACCAGGAGTCGCGGAAACGCTTCGTTCGTCGTCAGCTTCAAGAACGGGTAGTGTTTATCGTCTCTCAGGATGATGTTGTACCGCGGCCGGTGCTTGCGGACGAGGTTTGCCTCCAGCATCAGCGCCTCGAGCTCGTTGTCGGTCACGAGGTACTCGAGGTCGCGGATCTGGCGCACGAGCGCGTCGGTTTTCGGGTCGCGCGGTCGGGACTCCTGGAAGTACGAGCGCACGCGACTCCGGAGCGAGGCGGCCTTCCCCACGTAGAGGACCTGAGCCTTCGCGTCCCGGTAGATGTAGATGCCCGGACGGTCGGGCAGGTGGGCGAGCTTCTCCTCGAGGGTCATGCGAGCTGAACCCGCCGGAGCGCCTTGATCCGGTCGCGGAGCTCGGCGGCTTGCTCGAAGTCGAGGCGCCGCGCCGCCTCCTTCATGCGCGCTTCCAGCTCGGCGATCCGCCTGGCGAGATGGGCCGGCGACTCGAACCGCTCCTCGGCGGGCGCCTCAGCCTCGACCGTGTAGTAGTCCCGCTCGTAGATGGTCTGGAGGAGCTCGCGGATCGACGACCGGATCGTCTCGGGCGTGATGGAGTGCTCCCGGTTGTAGGCGGCCTGGAGCTCGCGGCGCCGCTCGGTCTCGCGGATCGTCGCCGCCATCGAGTCGGTGACGTGGTCGGCGTACATCATGACCTCGCCGTTGACGTTCCGAGCGGCGCGTCCGGCCGTCTGGATCAGCGAGGTTCCCGAGCGCAGGTAGCCCTCCTTGTCGGCGTCGAGGATCGCGACCAGCGAGACTTCCGGGATGTCGAGCCCTTCGCGGAGGAGGTTGATCCCGATCAGCGCGTCGAACTTGCCGAGACGCAGGTCGCGGATGATCGCCACCCGGTCGAGCGTGTCGATGTCCGAGTGCAGGTAGCGCACGCGGAGCCCGACCTGCTGGTAGTACTCGGTGAGATCTTCCGCCATGCGCTTGGTGAGCGTCGTGACCAGGACGCGCTCGTTGCGCTCGGCCCGCGCGCGGATCTCGGCGAGCAGATCGTCCACCTGGTCCTTCGCGGGCCGCACGGTGATCTTCGGATCCATGAGCCCGGTCGGGCGGATCACCTGTTCGGCGACGGCGTCGCCGGCGAGCTCGAGCTCGTACGGCCCCGGCGTCGCCGAGACGTAGACCGTCTGGCCCGTCGCGCGCGTGAACTCCTCGAAGGTGAGCGGCCGATTGTCGAACGCCGACGGCAGGCGGAAGCCGTACTCGACCAGCGCCTCCTTCCGGGATCGGTCGCCGTAGTACATGCCCCGGACCTGTGGCACGGCCACGTGGCTCTCGTCGATGATGATCAGAGCGTCTTTGGGGAGGTAGTCGATCAGCGTCGGCGGGTGCTCCCCCGGCCGCCGGCCGGTCAGGTGGCGCGAGTAGTTCTCGATCCCGTGGCAGAAGCCGAGCTCGCGCAGCATCTCCATGTCGAACAGGGTGCGCTGCTCGAGCCGCTGCGCCTCGAGGAGCCGGTTCTTCGGCTTGAGAAAGGCGAGTCGCTCCTCGAGCTCCTCCTGGACCGTCTGGATCGCGCGCTCGAGCTGGCCCGCCTCGGTCACGTAGTGGCTCGCCGGATAGACATGGACCGCGGCCGCGCGCTCGAGCACGGAGCCTTTGAGCGGATCGATCCGGTGGAGGGCGTCCACGACGTCGCCGAACAGCTCGACCCGCAGGGCTACGGATTCCTCGTTGGCCGGGAAAATCTCCACCACGTCCCCCCGCACCCGGAACGTGCCACGGTGGAAGTCGTAGTCGTTCCGCTCGTACTGGACGGCGACGAGCCGCCGGATGATCTCGTCGCGGTCGATCTCCTCGCCCGCGCGCAGCTCGAGGTGCATGCCTTGATAGGTGTCGGGCGCGCCGATGCCGTAGATGCACGACACCGAGGCGACGACGATCACATCGCGGCGCTCGAGCAGCGACTTCGTCGCCGAGTGGCGCATGCGGTCGATCTCGTCGTTGACGAGCGCGTCCTTCTCGATATACGTGTCCGACTGCGGGATATACGCCTCGGGCTGGTAGTAGTCGTAGTAGGAGACGAAGTACTCGACGGCGTTGTCCGGGAAGAACGCCTTGAACTCGCTGAACAGCTGCGCCGCCAGCGTCTTGTTCGGCGAGATCACCAGCGTCGGGCGGTCGGCGTTGGCGATGACGTTGGCGATCGTGTAGGTCTTGCCCGAGCCGGTCACACCGCGCAGGACGATATGACGCCGGCCCTCGAGGACGACGCGCGTGAGCGCGGCGATCGCCTGCGGCTGGTCGCCGCGGGGCGAATACTCGGAGGCGAGCCGGAACACGGCCCTGGACTACGTCAGGACGGTGTCGGGACGGCGAGCAGGTACTTCCGCCACGAGTCGAGGAGGGAGTGCGCGTGCGGGTGCCGCAGCATGTGTGTCGAGAAGACGAACTTGGGGTGCACCGGCTCGCGAATCAGCCGCATCCCGACCTCGTCGGGCAGCCGGTTGCCCTTGCGCAGATTACATCTGAGGCACGCCGCCACCACGTTCACCCAGGTCGTCTCGCCGCCGCGCGAGCGCGGGACCACGTGGTCGACCGTCAGCCGCTCGCCGCGCCGATTGCAGTACTGGCAGGTGTAGCCGTCGCGGCGCAGGATGTTCTTTTTGTTGAAGGCGACGCGATCGAGGAAGGGCTTGCGGATGTAGACTGCGAGCCGGATGACGGCCGGCAGCGCGAAGGCGACCGACGGCGACCGGACCACGCGCGGGGAGGCCTCGACGGCCTCTGCCTTGCCCGCGAGCAACAGCGTGATGGCGCGGCGGGCGTTGGTGAAATGCAGGGGCTCAAACGTGAAGTTGAGCACCAATACCGCGATTTCATCCATACTTAACGACTTAGCATAGTCGGCGCTCCAGACCGTGTCAAATCACGGACAGATGGCGAACCCCCTCGCGACGGAACAGGTGACGAGCCTCCTAGCGACGCAACAGGTGGCGGAGGAAGAAGATGAGGTTTGCCGGCCGCTCGGCAAGCCGGCGCATGAAGTAGCCGTACCAATCCTCGCCGTACGGCACGAGCACCCGGAGCCGGAGACCGTCCGCGGTGATGCGCCCGTGCAGGGCGCTCCGGATCCCGTAGAGCATCTGGATCTCGAACCGGTCGCGCGCGATCCCCTTCGCCCGGCCAGCGTCGCGGGCCTGCGCGATCAGCCGCTCATCGTGCGTCGCGACGCCCACGTAGACGCCGCGCGCTTGTGCGTCGGCCGCGAAGAACCGGTCCATCAGCCGTGCGTAGTTCGCGTCCACCTGGCGCTTGTCGGGGAAGGCGAGCTCGGGCGGCTCGCGGTACGCGCCCTTGCAGAGCCTCACCGTCGCGCCGAGCTCGATCAGCCGCTCGACATCCGTCTCGGTGCGTCGGAGGTAGGCCTGGACCACGCAAGCGGCGTTGGGGAACGACGGTCGCACGCGCGCGTAGAGGCCGAGCGTCCGGTCGGTGTATGCGGTGGATTCCATGTCGATCCACACGAGCGTGGAGCTGGCGCGGCCGCGCGCGAGCACCGCCTCGAGATTCGCGCGGCATACCGCCTCACCCAGATCGAGCCCGAGGTGCGTGAGCTTGAGTGACGGGACGGCGGAGAGTCTCCGTCGCTCGATCTCGCCGAGCACGTCCACGTAGGCGCGCGCCGCGTGAGCGGCGTCGGCGGGGGTGGCGACGTTCTCCCCGAGGTGCGTCACGGCGCAGCGAAGCCCCTGTGCGTTCAGCCGTGCGATGACCTCGAGCGCATCCTCGGCGCGCTCACCGGCGACGAACCGGTGGACGAACCGCCGCGCCGCCGGAAGGCGAGCCAGCACATCGCCGATCCGGCGCCGGGTCGAGAGCTTAAGGAGCAGCGTCCGGCCGAGACTCGTGGCGCGCCTCGAGCACGTCGGCGAGGAGTCCTTCGCGCAGGCCCCAGTCGCTGACAACGAGCGTCTCGAGGCCGAGGGCGTCGAGCGTCGCCGTCACGATCGCGATGCCCGGGATCATCAGGTCCGCCCGCCCGGGCTCGAGACACGGCAGCGCTGCGCGCGCCGTCACCGGCAAGCTGCCGAGGCGCGCGAGGAGCCGTTCGACCGCCGCCCGGGTCAGCGGGTGACCCTGGACGCGGCGTGGGTCGTACTCGGCGAGACCGAGATCGAGCGCCGCGAGTGTCGTCACCGTTCCGGCGGTGCCGACCAGATGCGCGACCCGCGCGCTCCGGATCGCCGCCGGCAGCTCACGCTCGAGGCGGTTCCGCACCTCGGCGGCGAGCACCGCGTAGCGGTTCCAGTCGACTCCGTCGGCGAACGGGAAACGCTCGGCGAGCGGGACGACGCCGAGACGCAGGCTGACCGCCGTGCGCACGCGTTCGTTCTCCGCCAGCACATACTCGGTCGAGCCGCCCCCGATGTCGAACGTGACGATGCTGCCGGCGAGCCCCCGGAGGCCGGACCGCACGCCCCGGAGCATGAGCCGCGCCTCCTCTTCCCCGCTGACGACTTCGATGCGACGGCCCGTGGCCCGCTCCACCGCGGTGACGAACGCACGCCCGTTCGCCGCTTCCCGCACTGCGCTCGTGGCGACGACCCGGACGTGTTCGGCCGCCAAGCGCTCGGCGCGGGCCACGTACTCGCTCACCACCGCCACCGTGCGCGCCATGGGTGACTCGCCGAGCGTGCCCGCGGTCGCGAGCCCCTCACCGAGCCGCGTCACGGTCTGGTGCTGCTCGACCACCTGCCAGCTCGTGGCGCCGACCACGTCGGCGACGAGGAGCCGGACCGTGTTGCTACCGACGTCGATCGTCGACACGCGCATGCCGAGAAACGAACGCCCCGCCGGGTCGCGGCGGGGCGTATCTGACGTCGGCGCCGGCGAGCTTACTTCCCCTTGAGGGTGCGGATGTAATTCACGATCTCCCAGCGCTCCTTCTCCGGGAG
>MNCR01000068.1:8246-29258 GCA_001914535.1 Candidatus Rokubacteria bacterium 13_2_20CM_69_15_1 | reverse complement strand
TGATCGTGACGACGTTCACAACGCCGCCGCCATTTAACACTCGTGTGACGAACGAGGTCAAGCCGATATTCGCCGCTTCGCGCCGCTGCGGGCGGCCGTCGTCGCGAGCCAGCAAATCGCCGCGAGCACGCCGTAGGCGCCCGCCAGGCGCGCCGGCAGAACGGAGGGCGGCGCCCAGGGCCAGAAGAGGGCGCCGCTCGGTTCGGGTGAATGGATCACACCGAAGAGCGCCGCCGCGCTCGCGAAGGAGAACAGGACACCGGTCATGGCGAAGTGCCGGTCGATGATCGTCACGAGCGCCCAGCCCCAGACGACGCCCGTCAGGATGAAGCCGTTGCCGAGGACCAGAAGCGTCTGGTGGGTCAGCGCCGCCTCGCCCGTGAGGCGCGCCGGTGAGACGCCGGCGGCCGACAGGAGACCGCCCGCCTCGATCAGCACCAAGGCCGCGGCGGTAGGCACAAACGCCAGCGCCACCGCGGCGCCGTGGCGCGGCGGCGACGCGAGGAACCCCTGGGCGGTGATCTCCAGGCCGATGAAGACGAGAATCGGGGCGATCGCCGCCTCCGGAAGCACGGCCACGAGGAGTGAGAGCGCGCCCGCCGCGGCGCCCCCACCGATCACGAGCCCGGTCGCGAGCGTGTAGCCGGCGCGCGCGCCCATCGCCTTGTACGCGGGGTGGCCGATATAGGGCGTGTTCTGGATCACGCCGCCGCAGAGGGCCGCGAGAACCGTGGCGCCCGCCTCGGTCAGAAGAATGTCGCGCGTCCGGTACTCATCGCCCGCCGCCGCCGCACTTTCGGTGTTGTCGATCCCGCCGATGATCGTGACGAGCGCGAAGGGGAGCGCGAGCGAAAGGTAGGGCAGCGTCGCCTCGAGCGAGTCGAGCCACGCGAGCGTCGGCCAGGGGACCGCGACCCCGAGGCGCACGGCGACGGGCAGCCTCCAGTCGTGACCGCTCCCGAGCCACGCGCGGAGCCAGAAGAGCGCCGTACCGGCGAGGGCCGCTGCGAACGCTCCCGGGAGCCCGCCCGGCATCCGCACACCGCCGAAGAGCCCGAGCAGCAGCACCCCGAGCGCGACGAGACCGACGAGCGGGTCGCGCAGGATCTTGAGCGTCGGCAGGAACGCGATCAGGAGGATCGCCACGCCCCCGATGGAGCCGAGCAGGGCGGCCCGTGGCACGACTCGCCGCGCCCAATCGCCGCCGAAGGCGAGGCCGACCTTGGCCAGGCCGATCGCGAGCGTCGCCGCCATCCCCACCTTCCACGCGAGCACCGGGTCGCCGGTCGCGGTCATCACGGGCCCGAGGACGCCGAATACCATCGCGAACAAGGTCGGCGTGTCGATACCGAATGGCATCGCGGTCACGTCGTCGCGCCCTGTCCGTTGCCGGAGCCTCACGGCGAGCCAGGTGTACGCGAGGTCGCCGACAAGCACGCCGAGCGCGGTGCCGGGCACCATTCGGCCGAGCACGAGGTCGGCCGGGAACTTGAAGACGCCGATCAGGAGGCTCGACAGGATGACGAGCTGCGTGACGTTGTCGAGGGCGAGGCCGAGAAACCCGTTGAGGTCCCCGGGACTGATCAGGCCCCGGCGGGGTTCAGCGCGCTCCGGCGTCGGCCGTCCTCTGCGCTTCGAGCACGCCGCGCGCGACGGCCTGCGCCCGCTCGGCGAGCGCGGCGCACCAGGCGAGGCCGCCGCGGTTGTCCGCGACCTCGCGGTAGTCGAACTCCACGACGGGGCTCACCTGCGGTCCCAGGCGGAGCCGCGCGCCGTAGGACTTCCCCTCCCGCTCGTCACCCGACTCGAGTTCCACCTCGAACCGCGGATCCACGCGCTTGGCGTGGGCGGTGAGGAAGTTCCAGAGCCAGCGCGCGACCTCGCGGTAGCTACCGCCCGAGAACACTTCAGATCGGCCAGGTGCTCGGCCGCCGCCCGCCGAGGCCTAACACTCGTTGAAGCCGCACGAGAGGCACTTCTTGCACCCTTCCTCGTAGATAAAGGTCGCCTGGCCACACTCTTTGCACAAGTCACCGATCTGCCTGCGCCCGTTGTCGCCGACCACGGGCACGTCCACGGGCGGCTTCGCCCGTCCGATGTGCTCGGTGAGCGTGCGGGCAAGGGCGTCGGGCAGCGACAGGATCTTCGCCGGTCCGAAGCCCGTCGGCTGGCCACCCCCGATCCGCGCGAGCTGGCTGATGACCTCTTCGAGTCGTCGCTGAGCCGACAGCGGCGAAGGGAGCCTCAACACGAGCGAAATCAGCCGGCCGAGCGCCTCGGCGACGGCCATCGTGTCCGAGCCGCCCTTGCCGACCTGGACGAAGACCTCGAAGGGGTCGCCGTCGGGCGTTTCGTTGACCGTGATGAACGCGGTCCCGATGGGAGTCTCGCTCCGGTACGTCGCGCCCGTGAGGCTGCGCGGCCGCGGCCGGATCACCGCAGGGGCAGCGCTGGGCGTCTTCTCTGTCGTGCCGATGCCGACGTTGAGAACCTGCTCGCCCTTGCAGCCGTCGCGGAAGACCGTGATGCCGAGGCAGCCGAGCTCCCACGCGAGCATGTAGGCACGCGCGACGTCCTCGTCGCTCGCACCGTTCGGGAGGTTGATGGTCTTCGACACGCCGTTGTCGGTGTAGCGCTGGAACGCGGCTTGATGGCGCACGTGCCACTCGTGGTCGATCTCGTGCGAGGTCTTGAAGACCCGGGCCGCAGTCTCGGGCACGCCGGGGATCCCGTGGAGCGAGCCGCGCCTGGCGATCTCCCGCATGAGCGCGTCGGAGTAGAAGCCCTGTTCCTTGGCGATGCGCTCGAACGTCTCGTTCACAAAGGTCAGCACCCGCTCGCCGTCGGGCTGCCTCACGCGGTGCTCGAAGGCGAGCGCGAAGATCGGCTCGATGCCCGACGAGCAGCCGGCAATCATCGAGATCGTGCCCGTGGGGGCGATCGTCGTGACCGTCGAGTTCCGCCGCGGGCGGTCGCCCTTGTAAATCGACCGGCTCCAGTTGGGAAACGGTCCGCGCTCTTCCGCGAGCTTCACCGACTGGTCGTGCGACTTTTCCTTCACGAACGCCATCAGCCGGTCGGCGAGGTCGATCGCCTCCTGGCTGTCGTACGGGACACCCATGGTGAAGAGCAGGTCGGCCCAACCCATGATGCCGAGGCCGATGCGGCGGTTCGCCTTCACCGTGGCGTCGATCTCCGGCAGCGGGTACGGGTTCATCTCGATGACGTCGTCGAGGAAGCGCACGGCCAGCCGCACCACGCGCTCCATCTCGTCCCAGTCGATCGACCACTCACCGTCCGCGCCGCGGCGGGCGAACTTGGAGACGTTGAGGGAGCCGAGGTTGCAGGCCTCGTTCGGCAAGAGCGGTTGCTCACCGCATCCTCTCGACACGTACCCCTCAGTGATCCACGTATCCGTTTCCGATTCATAGAGGTCGTACGTCGTCGCCACGCCGGCCGCCTCGATACTCAGGATCTTTGCGGCCCCAATCACGCCGGCGTGGAACGTCTGGACCTCATCACCGAGGTGACAGCGATCCAGCCGAAGCGGAGCGAACTCACCGCCTCGCCGGACATAGACCTGGTGGGCCGCGGTGATGCGCAGAGTCCCTCCGTCGGCGAAAGCGACACGGAAGATCGGAGTGCTCGGATTGATCTCCACACGCTCCACCGGACGCGGTCCCTTCACGGTGAGGATCATGTCACCAGGCCGGATGGCATCCGCGCGCCGACCACCGCCCGGCGTGGCCACGAGCGTGTCGCCCGTCACGCACGGGTTTGTCGCCTCGACGATACCGATCTCCGGCGTCGGGTTCGCGGGGCTCGCGTTGATCCGGTCGATGAAGACCATTCCCGGGTCGCCGGTGCGCCAGGCGGCGCGCACGATGCGCTCGAACACCTCTTTCGCCGAGAGCCGCCCCGTCACCGCGCCGGTGTGCGGATTGATCAGGTCGTACTCGGCGCCGGCCGCGAGGGCGTCCATGAACGTGTCGGTGGCGGCCACGGAGATGTTGAAGTTGGTGATCCCCCCGTCGAGCTTGCACTCGATGAACTCGAGGATGTCGGGGTGGTCCACTTTGAGGATCCCCATGTTGGCGCCCCGACGGGTTCCGCCTTGCTTCACCGCCTCCGTGGCGCTGTTAAAGACGCGGAGGAACGAGATGGGCCCGGAGGCGCGGCCCCCGGTGGAGGCCACGATGTCGTCCTTCGGGCGCAAGCGCGAGAAGGCGAATCCAGTTCCGCCTCCACTTTTGTGGATGATCGCCGCGGCCTTCACCGAGTCGAAGATCTCCTCCATAGAGTCGCCAACGGGCAGGACGTAGCAGGCCGAGTACTGCAGACCGTTCCCCTTCCCGGCATTCATGGTCATCGAACACAGGCTTGGCCTGGCGTCGTGAAGTCGCAGGAAGGCTATCGTACCAGGCGCGCAAGCGCGCCCGCTGGTTGGGAATGGTCTCCCCTCGTACGAAGATCTTGTCCTCGTCGACGGCGGCGAGTCGTTCGGCCTTGCGCCCGCCGATGAACCCGATTTTCTTGCGGAAGGCCTGGAATCCGGCCTTGGTGCAGACGGAGAGCTGATAGCTCTCGTAGCCCGACGCCCAGACGTCCTTTCGCAGTTGGGTCGGGATACCGAGGGCCAGCATCAAGACCTGGAGCTGTTCGCCCAGTCTCGGGGAAATCGTTGCCAGCGTCAGGTGGCCGTTTCGGCGGATGCAGCCGTCGGCCGTGAAAAGACCGCGGACGAATGCGGCTGCGACTTCCTCAGTGCTTCGAAGGATGATCTCCGGAACGCGAGCCTCCCGGGCCGACGCCTTGGTGACGCCGAGGAACCCGAACCACTCCTTGATCTGCCGGCTCAGGAGGGCAACCTCCACTGCCCGCTCGTCACGGTAGGCGCTGAGCGTCGGGGTCTTCCCGAACAACCGTTGACTGACCGTCTTGATCCGCTCGACCACCTCCGGGCTGTCGCTACCGACCGTGAAGCGAATGCCATCCCGATGGTTCGATCCGTCTCCGATGTAGAGCCCGATCAGCTCGGCGAGCTCCGGCGTGAGCTCCCGGGGCAGGCGGTACTCCTTGGCGGCGAAGCTCGTGTGGTTCCTTCCCGGCTTTTTGCTCAGCGCGAACTCGGCGAGCTTCGTGTCGCCGCCGAGCCAGAACCCGGGCTTCATGACGAGCCAATCACCGGCCTTGAGATCGCCGATCGTTCGCCAGCAGTACGACCCATCCTTGGCCACCGCGACGAGCCTGTGCGCGGGCGTTCCGACGATCTTGTGGCCACGGTGCGTTTGGACTTCGATGACCCGCTGCTCGCCGTTGTCGTGCAGCTCGCTGACGTAGAACGGTCCTTCATCGGTCATCACCCGGGCGCCGGGCCCGACCTCGTCGAGCCGGCGAAGCCCGTCGCTCATGACGAGCGTGTCCCCGACGAGGCATTTGTGGATGATCGCCGCGGCCTTCACCGAGTCGAAGATCTCCTCCATCGAGTCGCCGACGGGCAGGACGTAGCAGGCCGAGTACTGCAGACCGTTCCCCTTCCCGGCATTCATGAGGGTCGGCGAGTTCGGCAGGAAGTCGCCGTCGACCATCACCTCGTAGAAGGCGGTGGCGATCTCTCGGACCGCTGCTTGGCTGCGCCCGTACCGGGCCTCGCCCGCGGCAATGGACAGCGCAACCCGCCAGCACATCTCCTCGGGCGTCTCCACCACCTCGCCACCGTCGCGCGCGAGATAGCGCTCGCGGAGGACTCGCAGTGCGGGCTCGGTCCACTTGCCGACCTTTGCGGGGCGGGTCTCAGCGGGCATCCGGGTCCTCCTTCCGGTCAGCTGCGCAGGCTTCGATCGTCCTCGAGATCGGACGGGGGCCTTTCATGACGAAAAATCCCCTACCTCCTATATCTTGTGGTGAGCGCGACTCTAGCACGCAGAATGTAGCGGGCGTCAAGAAAAAAGGTATCCACCGGCCATCCACGGCCTGTCCACCACCGTCGTGATATTCTCTGGTTCCTATGAAAGCGCTTCTTTTCATTGTCTCTCTTGCACTACTCATTTTCTCCTCGCCCCGAAGCATCCTGGCGCAGGCCGCGGCCCCACCGGTCGCGGAGCGGGCCCCGATCGCCGGGCGCATCCTGACCCTCGACGAGTGCATCGCGATCGCGCTCGAGGCTCAGCCGAGGATCCAGGCCACCTTGAGCGATTATGCTGCGGCGCGTTACCGCGTCACTCAAGCGCTGGCTCCCCTTCTTCCCCAGCTCTCGGGCTCGGCTTCGGCGACGCGAAGCCACAGCATCACCACCGTCACGTCGCAGACGACCGGCCAGACCCTCGATCTCGCGTCGTCCCGCCTGCTTTCGGACACCTTCATTGCCCAGGTCCAGCTTTCCCAGCTCCTCTTCGACTTCGGTAAGAACCTCGCCGCAACCGAGGCAGCGCGGAAGCTCGCCGAGGTGGCGGTCGAAAACGTGGAGTTGCAGCGTCAACTCATCTCGCTCGCGGTGAAGGAGGCGTACACGAACATCCTGTTCGCTGGCCGGCTCATCCGGGTGCAGGACCAGGCCGTTCAGCGCGCCGAGCTGAACCTCCGGTCGGCGAAGGGCTTCTTCGAGGTCGGTACCCGGCCCAAGTCCGACGTCGCGCGCGCCGAGGTGGACGTGGCCAATGCGCGGGTGGATCTCATTCGCGCCCGAAACGCGCTCCGGACCGCACGGGTCGCCCTCAACACCGCGATGGCCATCGACGTCGACACTCCTACGGAGATCCAGGACAATCTGGTCTTCGAGGCCGTCAGCCTCGACCGCGGTCAGCTCCGTACCGAGTCCCTCAAGCAGCGGCCCGAGTACCGTCAGGCCAAGCTTCTGGTCGGCGCCGCCGAGGCCACGGAGCGTCAGACCTTTCGCAACTTCTTCCCCGACATCAGCGGCACTGGCTCGTATGGCGCTACCCAGCCTCAGCTCAACGAGAGCTGGACCCTTGGGCTGACCTTCTCGTGGTCTCTCTTCGACGGCGGTAATCGGCTTGCCAGGTATCAGGAGGCGAAAGCCAACCTCGAGGGCTCCAAGCAGCGGCTGAAGTCTCAGGAGCTCGACATCATCCAGAACGTCGAGCAGGCCGAGATCGCGGTCGAGGAGACCCAGGAGCGTATCCAGGCCGGCCAGGCCCTGGTTGCCTCCGCCCAGGAAAACTTCCGTCTCGCCCAAGGTCGGTTCGACGCTGGCGTGGGGACGATCCTCGAGCTCACGGACGCCCAGTTGGCCCTCACACAGGCCCAGAACACAGAGACCCAAGCGCTGGCCGACTACCGCATCGCCCTGGCCCGGCTCGACCGCGCCGTGGGTCGACGCTAACCCCGGTAAACACCGCAGATTCCGACGCCGTCGAACCTAGTGATGAAGCGTCTCCTCTCACTCATGGTCGTGGCCGCTCTCGTCGGAGCCGGAGTCTGGGCATATCTCTACACGCAGTCCAACGGTAACGCCCCGAAGTACCGGCTGGCCCGCGTGGAACGGGGGCCTCTCACCGCCGCCGTCTCGGCCACCGGCAACCTCAACGCGGTCATCACCGTCCAGGTGGGCAGCCAGGTTTCGGGCCAGGTCAGGGACCTCCTCGTCGACTTCAACTCGGTCGTGAAAAAGGGCCAGGTCGTTGCGCGGATCGACCCGGACATCTTCGCGGCCAAGGTCACCCAGGCCAAGGCGGATCTCGACTCCGCCAAGGCGACCATTCTCAACCAGCAGGCTCAGATCGAGCGCTCCCGCGCCGACGTCGACAATGCCCGCGCGGCCTACGCCGAGGCCAAGGCGCAGACGGCGAAGGCACAGGTCGCGGTGATCGACACGAAGCGCGATCACGACCGGAAGACCGAGCTGTTCACTCGGCAGCTCATCGCCAAGAGCGACCTCGACTCGTCTCAAGCCGCGCACGACTCCGCCATCGCCCAGCTCGACTCCGCGCGGGCGCATGAGCAGGCGCTCGCATCGGCCATCCAGTCCTCGGTCGCCCAGCTCCGCGTCACAGAAGCCATGCTCGAGTCGGCGCGGGCCCAGGTGGAGCAGAAGGACGCCGGACTGAAGCAGGCCCAGCTCGACCTCGACCACACCACGATCCGCGCGCCGGTGGACGGTGTCGTGGTCTCCCGCCAGGTCGACGTCGGCCAGACCGTCGCGGCGAGCCTCCAGGCTCCGGTGCTCTTCACGATCGCCCAGGATCTGACGAAGATGCAGGTCGAGACGAGCGTGGACGAGGCGGACATCGGCCGCATCAAGGTCGACGACCGTGCCACCTTCACGGTGGACGCGTTCCCGGGCGAGACGTTCGTCGGCACCGTCACGCAGATCCGCAAGGCCGCCCAGATCGTTCAGAACGTCGTCACCTACACCGTCATCGTCGCCGTGAACAATCGCGCGGGACAGCTCCTGCCGGGGATGACGGCCAACGTGAAGCTCGTCGTCGCGCAGAAGCCGAGTGCCCTCAAGGTGCCGAACGCCGGTCTCCGCTTCCGTCCGGCGGGCGTCGAGGCGGCCACGCCCGGGGCGCCAGCCGGCCCCGGCACGGCGGGCGCGACACCGCCCTCGATGGAGCAGACCCGCGACCGTCTCGTGAAGGAGCTGAAGCTCACCGAAGGCCAGCAGGCGAAGCTCGAGCCAATCGTCGGCGACAGCCGGGAGCAGTTCCGCGCCCTCCAGGGGCTCCCCGAGCCCGACCGCCGCGCGAAGGCCCAGAAAATCCGCGAAGCGCAGCGCGTGCGGATCCGCGACTTCCTCACGGACGAGCAAATGGCTCGCTACGACGAGCTGGCCGGCGTCCAGAGCAGCGAGGGCCGCGGCGGCGTCGCGGGGCGCGTCTGGGTGTTGGGCCCCGACGGCAAGGCCGCCGCGGTGACGCTCACGCTCGGCCTGAGCGACGGGAGCTCCACGGAAGTCCTGCGCGGCGATCTCAGGGAGGGGCAGGAAGTCATCGTCGGCTTGGCGGGGGGCAGCACCGGCCGCGGCGCTCCGCCGGCGCAGAGCGCGCCGCGCCTGAGACTCTAGCCGTGGCCGGCCCGATCATCGTCGCCGAAGGCCTGGCGAAGGACTACCGTCTCGGATCGCACACGGTCCACGCCCTCCGGGGGCTCACCGTAACGATCGAGCGTGGCGAGTTCATCGCGGTGATGGGACCGTCGGGCTCCGGCAAGTCCACCTTCATGAACCTCCTGGGCTGCCTCGACACGCCCACCGCCGGCCGCTACGTGCTCGGCGGTGAGGATGTCGCCGGCCTGTCGCCGGACGCGCTCGCCCGGATCCGGAACACGAAGATCGGCTTCGTCTTCCAGCAGTTCAACCTCCTGCCGCGGACGAGCGCGCTCGAGAACGTCGAGCTGCCCCTCCAGTACGCGGGCGTGCCCGCGCGCGATCGCCGCGCCCGCGCCCGCGCGCGCCTGGCCGCGGTCGGACTCGCCGACCGCGAGTCGCACCATCCGAGCCAGCTCTCGGGCGGCCAGCAGCAGCGCGTCGCGATCGCGCGGGCGCTCGTCAACGAGCCGGCCGTGATCCTCGCCGACGAGCCCACCGGCAACCTCGACACGCGCACGAGCGTCGAGGTGCTCGCGCTCATGCAGCGGCTCAACCGCGAAGGACTCACGATCGTGCTGGTCACCCACGAGCAGGACATCGCTGCCTACGCGAGCCGCGTCCTCTCCTTCCGGGACGGCCGGCTCCGGAGCGACGAGCGCGTGGCGTCGCCCCTCGACGCCGAGCGCGTCCTGGCCTCGCTGCCCGTGGAGGAGGAAGCCGCGTGAGCGTCTGGCAGAGCGTGCGGATCGCCATCCGCTCGCTCCGCGTCAACAAGCTCCGGAGCGCCCTCACGATGCTCGGCATCATCATCGGCGTCGCCGCCGTCATCGCGATGGTCGGCGTCGGCGCCGGCGCCCAGGCGCGGGTCGCCGAGCAGATCCAGAGTCTCGGCTCGAATCTCATCATCGTGCTCTCGGGCAGCGCCACCTCGGGGGGCATCCGCCTCGGCACCGGGAGCCAGCTCACCATCTCGGAGGACGACGCGACCGCGATCGCTCGCGAGGTTCCGTCGGTCCAGGTCGCGGCGCCCGCGGTCCGGGGCACCGCCCAGGTCGTCTACGGCAACCTCAACTGGTCGACCGTGGTCCAGGGCGTCACGCCTGGCTACTTCGAAGCGCGTGACTGGCCCATCACGGACGGTCGTCCCATCACTGGGGAGGACGTGGACGGCGCCGCAAAGGTCGCGCTCGTCGGCCAGACGACGGCGCTCAACCTCTTCGGCGAGTCCGAGCCCCTCGGCCAGATCATCCGCATCAAGAAGGTTCCCTTCACGGTGATCGGCCTGCTCGACCGGAAGGGCCAGAACTCGTGGGGTCAGGACCAGGACGACGTCATCTTGATGCCCATCTCGACGGCGAAGAAGAAAGTCCTCGGCACGAGCCAGGCGAACCCGCGCGCGGTGGGATCGATCTCGATCAAGGTCCGCGCCGGCGACGGCATGGCCGAGACCGAGGACCAGATCCGGGCGCTCCTCCGGCAGCGTCACAAGCTCCAGCCCCTCCAGGACGACGACTTCTGGCTGCGAAACCTCTCCGAGGTTCTCCAGACGCAGGAGGAATCGTCGCGGGTGATGACCTATCTTCTCGCGGCCATCGCCTCGGTGTCGCTCCTCGTCGGAGGCATCGGCATCATGAACATCATGCTGGTGTCGGTGACGGAACGCACGCGCGAGATCGGCTTGCGGATGGCCGTCGGCGCCCGGCGGCGCCACATCCTGCTCCAGTTTTTGATCGAGGCGATCACGCTCTCCCTGATCGGCGGACTCATCGGCATCGCGCTCGGTCTCAGTGGGTCGCGCGCGATCAGCTACTTTGCCGAGTGGCGAACCCTCGTCGCCCCGGAGGCGATCGTGCTCGCCTTCGGCTTCGCCGCGGGGATCGGGATTTTCTTCGGCTTCTACCCCGCCCGCAAAGCCTCTCGCCTGGACCCCATCGAAGCGCTCCGTTACGAGTAGCGCGGCCGCCGAGCGCGGGGTGGCCGGCCACCCCGCGCTCGCTGGCCGCGCCGCTCGAAGGCCGAAAGCTTCGGGCGGGCCCCAGGTCTTGTTATGGTCTAGACACGATGGAGCGCCCCCGCAAACGGCCCGCGCGGCGCACGCGCCCGCGGGCCCCGCGACGCCCCAAGCCCGTCACGGCGCCGCGACCGACGCCTGCGGAAAGGCGGCTACTGAGCCTCGCGCGGGAGATCGCGCGCCTGCCGCTCGCGGCGGCGCTCGAGACGCTCGCCGCGGCCTGGGCGCCCGGCGGGCCACTCCTTCACGACGTCGCCGAGGCGTGGATCCGGGGCCGATCCAACAAGACGGCCGCGCTGGCGCTCGCGTGGGCCCGCGAGCAGGTGCGCCTCTCCCTCCAGGAGATCATCGAGGCGATGCCGAGGAACAAGCGAGGTCGCATCGAAGCCATGCCCGACACGCTCGCCTGGGTCCTGCTGGCCGGATGCGAGGCGATCGCCCACGAGCCGCCGTCGGCGGTCGCCGACCGGGTCCGCGCGCTGCTCGAGCTCAGCGGTCACGCCGCGCCGACCGACTGAGCGTCTCCAGCACGAGCAGGGCCGCGCCGGTCAGCATGGTCGCGCTGTTGAGCTGGACGGACGCGCGGTGGGCACGCGCGAACGCTTCGTCGTCGCGGGAGCGCCGGGCCGCCTCCGCCCGCGGCATGACGGCCGTCGACGCCCAGACCAGGAGCCCGCACATCGCGCCGCAGAGCCCCGCGCCGATGAGCGGGCGCAGCCGCCCCTCGCTGCCGGAGACGGTCTGTACGACACAGGCGGCGAGCGCGATCCCGCAGAGGACGAGTCCCCAGACGTAGTAGCGCGGCAGGACGGCGGCCACCGCCTGGCCCGCGACTGCCCGGTCGATGGTCTTAAAGACCAGGGGCGCGACGCCGAACGAGAAGAAGGCCATGATCCCGAGCCACCCGGCGACCGCGACGACGGCGACACCCCTGAGGATCCTCATGGGCAGAGCCGCGGACGCACGCCAACGACGAACACGCGGAGGAGCATCGGCGAAGCGACGGAGCGTGTCAAGTTGACGGGGGCCGACCGGGGCGCTAGAGTTCGCGGCGATGCTCGCACGCCGCGCGCTCATCCCGCTCCTCCTGCTCGTCCCGCTGCGAGCGTCGGCGGAGACGCCGGTCGCCGAGGCGCGGGCGCTCATCGCGCGCTACCACGAGGACCGCATGGCGGTCGACCGCGCGCGCGACCTTCTCGAGGCCGCGCTCACGCGCGAGAGCCCGATCGAGACGATGATCATGCTCTCCTACGTGAGCTTCCTCTGGGGCGACGTTCGCGCGACGACGACCGACGAGAAGCTCGCGGCCTACGCGCGCGGTCGCGAGCTCGGGAAGCGCGCGGTGGAGCTGGCGCCGCGGAACCACGACGCCCACCTCTGGTACGCGATCAATACCGGACGCTGGGGCCAGACCAAGGGCGTGCTGCGCTCGCTCTTTCTCCTGCCGACCGTCCGCGAGGAGATCGAGATCCTGCTGCAGCTCGACCCGCGCTCGGTGCGCGCCCACTCGCTCGCCGGCAACGTCGACATGGAGGTGCCGCGGCTCTTCGGGGGCGACCCGGCGAGCGCGGAGGCGCATTTCAAGAAGGGCCTCGTGATCGATCCGAAGTTCACCGTGCTACGGATCGATCTCGCGCGCCTGTACATCGCGACCGGCCGCTCCGCCGAGGCGCGCCGGGAGCTCCAACGGGTGATCGACGAGACCGCCCCGACGGTCGCCGCCGACTGGGCCGCGAAGGATCTGCCACGCGCGCGAAAGCTCCTCGAGTCCATCTCCGACAGGTAGCGATCGGGGGCGTCATCGGGCGCCTCCGACGCACGGCGCCGGGTTGGAACCCGACCGCCCTCGCCGTCATCGCCGAGCGGAGCCGCGACCCCTTCCGCGTCCTCATCGCGTGTATCCTGTCGCTGCGCACCCAGGACACGACCACGGGCCCGGCCTCGGCGCGTCTCTTCGCGGTCGCCGACACGCCCGAATCTATGCGCACCCTTTCGCCGCGCCGGATCGAGCGGCTCATCTACCCCGTCGGGTTCTATCGGACGAAGGCCCGCGTGATCCTCGGGATCTGCCGCGATCTCCTCGAGCGCTTCGGCGGGCGCGTCCCCGACGAGATCGACGATCTCCTCACGCTGAAAGGCGTCGGGCGGAAGACCGCCAACCTGGTCGTCACGATGGGATACGGCAAGCCGGGGATCTGCGTCGACACCCACGTGCATCGGATCTCGAACCGTCTCGGCTACGTGAGGACGCGGACGCCGGAGGAGACCGAGATGGCGCTCAGGACCAAGCTGCCCCCGCGTTACTGGATCGGCTACAACGACCTGCTCGTCGCCTTTGGCCAGAACGTGTGCACGCCGATCTCGCCCCGGTGCTCCATGTGCCCCGTGCGGTCGCTCTGCCGGAGGGTCGGCGTGCGGAGCGCACGCTAGCGGCGTCGCCTCAGCGATCGGAGGAGGGCGAGATTCCGCCGGTCGGCGGGCTCGGGCTCCTTGTCTCCAGCACCTTCGGCACCCGCCGGAACCGTCGGTCCGTTGTGGGCGCCGAGCTCGTCGTGAGGATGGGCCATCGCAGGGAGCGTAGCACGCGCCGCCTTGACCCCACGGTGGGGCCGTGATAGCACCGAAGCGTAGCGACACCAAACTCTCGGGTTTCCGGAAGGAGAGCGGCATGGAGCCGCGCGCGATCCGGTCGTCGTTCACCACGACGTTCACGTTCGACTACGGCGTCACCGAGGCCGACATGCGGCGGCTCTACGAGAACGCGAAGCGCGACCAGTGGAACGCCGCGCGCGACATCGCCTGGTCCACGCCCCAGGCCGACGACGGGCGCGCGATCGCCGACGAGCTGATCGACATCTACGGGAGCCCGCTCTGGCAGCGGTTGTCGGAGGCCGAGCGGGTCGAGCTGAACCGGCGCATCGCGGCGTGGCGCCTCTCCGTCCTCATGCATGGCGAGCAGGGCGCGCTCCTCGCCTGCAGCCAGCTCGTGGACATCGTCCAGGACGCCGACGCGAAGTTCTTCCAGGCGACGCAGGTCGTCGACGAGGCGCGCCACAACGAGGTCCTCGACCGCTACATCACCGAGCGCCTCGACAACCGGAAGTACCCGATCCCGGCGAACGCGCGCGACGTCTTCGACTCGATCCTGGGCGAGAGCCGGTGGTACCTGAAGACGATCGGGCTTCAGCTCGTCGCCGAGACCTTCGCGGTCGCCCTGTTCAAGATGATGGTCGAGAGCGCGCGCGACCCGGTCCTCGAGGCGGTGTGCCGTCGCATCCTGCAGGACGAGTCCCGGCACATGGGCTTCGGCATGCTCGCCCTGCCCGCGGTCGTCCACGGAGCCTCGCCCAGCGAGCGCCGTGAGCTCGAGGACTACACCTGCTTCGCCGTCGAAAAAACGCTCACCGGCTTCTTCCCGCTCGAAGCCTACGAGGACGTTGGGTTCAGCCGAGCGCAGATCGAAGAGGCAAAGTGCTATCGTCGCAGTGCCGCCGCGCGCAACGACTACGCCCCGTTCCGCAAGCTCTTCAAGCGCGACATGCACGCCTCGATGGTCGCCAACCTCGCGCGCCTGGGGCTCCTGACCGAGCGCGTCCGGCCGCGGCTCGAGACGCTCGGGGTCACCCTGCCGACGAACTGAGCGGCGCCACGAGCTCCGCGAGACGCCGGTCGCGATAGGCCCAGAGCCCCGCCAGCTGGCGCCGGACGAGGAGCGCGTGCGCGGCCCGCCCGAGCGGTCCCAGCGGCAGCCGGTAGGTCACCCGGTCCTCCACCCACGTGCCGCCGCCCGCTTCGAGGAATCGGTGGCGGTGCTCCCAGCGCGCATACGGCCCGCGCACCTGCACGTCGACGAATCGGTGGGGCGGATCGAACTCGCGGACGAAGGCACGCCAGCGCAGGGGGATGCCGAGCCACGCGAGCGCGAAGTCGTACACGCTGGAGGCGGACATCGGCGCGGGTGGAGAGAGGAGCCGCAGGTGGAACGCGGGCGGCGTCACGAGCGGCAGGTTCCGCGGGTCGGCGAGGAATGCGAAGACGTCGGGGCGCGGC
The DNA here is from genome assembly GCA_001914535.1 of Candidatus Rokubacteria bacterium 13_2_20CM_69_15_1. Lineage (GTDB taxonomy): Bacteria > Methylomirabilota > Methylomirabilia > Rokubacteriales > CSP1-6 > 20CM-2-70-11. The sequence goes on along the minus strand of MNCR01000068.1, from coordinate 14,148 downwards.
TTGGCGAGCCACACGCGCGACTCCAGGATGTGATCGGCCATCGCGGCGCGGCCTATCTTAGGCAGGTGGCCGCACCCAGTCAAACCTCGCGCGTGAGAGGCGAGACGGGCGGTGCGCGACACGGGGGCGGGCGCCCGGCGAGTGTCGTACCGAGCGGAGGCGCCCGCCCTCGTGTCGCCTACCCGAGTTTCTTGACCTCGGCGAGGATCTTGTCGGGCTGCGGCAGCTCTCCTTTGCCGTAGCGCTCGACGAAGCGAACCTTGCCCTGCTTGTCGACGATGAACGTGGCCCGGACGTTGGCGTTCCAGTCGGGCCAATAGACGCCGTAGCTCTTCACGACGCTGCGCTGCACGTCGGACAGGAGCGGATAGCGGCTGATGCCCACCGCCTTCGCCCAGTTCTCATGGCTGAACGGGCTGTCCGTGCTGATACCCAGCACCTGGGTATTGGCCGCCTCGAAGTCGCCGATGCGCTTGTCGAAGGCGGGCATGCAGGTGCTTCAGCCGGGTGTCCAGTCGAGCGGGTAGAACAGCAGCACCACGTTCTTCCCGCGAAAGTCTTTGAGGCTCACTTCTTTCAGCCCGATCGTCTTCAGCGTGAAATCGGGAGCGGTGTCTCCCGTGTTGAGGGGCTTGTTTTCTGTGACCGTGCTCACGCCTGATGTCCCCCTTTCGCGATCTTGCGCGTCGCGGACGTCATGATAGCACGGCGGTCTCCCACCCTCGCCGGCGCCTTGCGCACCGCCGCCCACGCGCGCAGCCGGCGGCTCTCGAGCGGCGCCTCCGCGAGGCCGACGTAGCGGGCGGCCGTCACGACCGCGCCGGTCTCCCAGAGCCGACGGAAGCGCTCGGTGAAACGCGTGTCGCGCAGCGCGTGGTGATCCATGATCACGCGGCACCCGGTGGCCTCGAGGATCCGCAGCAGATTGTCGATCCCGCGCTCGATCACGGCCGCGCCCACGTCCCGCTCGATGTACGAGGGTGGCCCCGACAGGTAGAGGAGAGTCGGGCGCTCCTGGATGAGGTATGCCGCGGCCACGGACGAGAGCGGCCCCTGGACGTCGGACGCGAAGACGAAGCGGTCGTGCTCCCGAAGGTCCACGACCGTCAACACGAGGACCGCCCCGAGGCGCGAGCCATCCACGCCGTGGGGCAGCGGCGGCGACACTCGGAGCTCGACCTCGAGCGTCCGCTGCCGGCCGCCGTCCGCGCTGACGACGCGCGCGACGGGCTCGAGCGCCGTCCGGAGGTCCGCGCCGCGCTTGGCCTGCAGGCCAGTCACCATCCGCTTCGGGTCCTTCACGAGCACGGTCCGGCCGGCGTAGGTGGCCGGGTCGGAGCGGAAGTGGTCTTCGTGGTAGTGGCTCACGAAGACGAGCGAGGAGCGGGCGGCGTACGCCGAGATCCGGTCGTTGGCGCGGCGGAGCGCCTCCCACTCTTCCTCGGACGGGGGCAGGTTGAAGCGCGAGGGCGAGAGCGTCGCGCCCGGGTCGATCAGGATCCCCGTCGGGCCGGCCTCGACGTAGGTCGCCATCGAGCGGACGCCCAGCGACTCGGCCGCGAGAGGGACGACCTTCACTGTAGCGACGTCCGCGAGGCCGATGCCCTACGTGGGTGGCCTGAGACGAGGTGCGCCCCGGCTCCGTTCCGCATGTCGCTATTCATTACCAAGCGCGTCCGCGGGATCCCTCAGATGCAGCGGCCGCCATCCACTTCGAGGCACGAGCCCGTGATCATCGCCGCCTCGTCGGAGGCAAGAAAGACCGCCGCGTGCGCGATGTCCTCGGGGCGGTTCAGCCGGCCGAGCGGCACCGTGGCGACGTACCGCGCCATCCCCTCGGCGTCCACCTCCTTCTTGCCCATGAAGGTCGCGAGCATCGGCGTCTCCGTCGCGACCGGCGCGATCGCGACGACGCGCACACCGTGCGGCGCCGCCTCGAGCGCCAGGCTCTTGGCCAGCGTCACGACCGCACCCTTCGAGGCCGCGTAAGTCTGACCGCCCGGGCGCGGCCGGATCGCCGCGGTCGAGGCGGTGATGAGGAACACGCCCCGCTTCTGCTTCTTCATGACGGCGAGCGCGTACTTCGCCCCGAGCCACACGCCCTTGACGTTGACCGCGAAGATCCGGTCGAAGACGGCTTCGTCCTGCTCCTCGATATGCGTCGGGAGCTGGGGAACGCCCGCGTTGGCGAAGAAGATGTCGAGCTTCGCCCACCGGGCGAGGGCCTTCTCGACGATCAGCTGGTTATCCGCGGCCGTCGAAACGTCGGCGCGCACCGCCAGCGCCTGGCCGCCCGCCTTCTCGATCTGCTCGACGGCACCCTTCGCCGCCGCCTCGTTGATGTCGGCCACGACGACGCGCGCCCCTTCACGCGCCATCGCGATCGCCGACGCGGCGCCGATCCCCGAGCCCGCTCCTGTGATCACCGCGACCTTGCCGTTGAGTCTCATCGTCCGCCTCCTCAGCGTCTGCCGCTACAGCACCAATTCGGCCATCGTCGTGAGGGCGAGCCGGTCACCGGAGATCAGCAGCGTCGTAACACCAGACGCGGTCCACTCCGAGAGCCGCTCCCGGATCCGCTCCCGCGGCCCGCAGAGCGCGACCTCGTCGGCGAACGCGTCGGGCACCGCGGCCTCGGCTTCGGCCTTTCGCCCCGCGAGGTACAGGTCCTGAACCGTCTTGGCGGCCTCCTCGTAGCCGTAGCGCCGCGCGATGTCATTGTAGAAATTCCGGCCGCGCGCCCCCATACCGCCCACGTAGAGGGCGAGCTTCGCCTTCACCGGCGACCGGCACGCGGCGACGTCGTCCCCCACCACGACCGCGACCGACGGCATGATATCGAACCGCGCCGGCGGCCCGCCGCGCGCGCGGAATCCCCCGTCGAGCCACTCCCGGAACGACTTCATGTACCGTGGAGAAAAGAACGTCGGGATCCAGCCGTCCGCGATCTCGGCCGCGAGCGCCACGTTCCTCGGACCGACCGCCGCCAGGTAGATCGGGATCTCCGCACGCCCGTGCAGGATCGACTTCAGCGGCTTGCCGAGGCCCGTCGCATCCGGACCCGCGTACGGGATCTGGTAGTACTGCCCGCGGAAGTCGAGCGCCTTCTCGCGGCGGAAGACGCGGCGCACGATCTCGACGTACTCGCGCGTCCGCGCGAGTGGCCTGCCGAAGGGCTGGCCGTGCCAGCCCTCCACCACCTGAGGATTCGACACCCCGAGGCCGAGCCGGAACCGCCCACCCGAGAGCGCGTCGAGCGTCATCGCTGTCATCGCGGTCGCCGCCGGCGTCCGGCCGCCGATCTGCATGATGCCGGTGCCCACGTGGATCCGCGTCGTCCGCCCGGCGATCCACGCGGCGGGCGTGACCGCGTCCGAGCCATAGGACTCGGCAGACCACACCGAATCGAAGCCGAGCCGCTCGGCCTCGAGGACCTTCTCCATGTCGAGCGACATCTGCGCCCCGGAGTAGCTGAGGGTGAGTGCGAGTCTCATGGGAGTCCTCTCCACCGTCGACCCGTGGACCGCCACGCGTGGGCACGTAGAACGACACGTCCACGCCGGAAGGTGACGCCCTCCGCTTCGAGCCGAATCCGCTGCGTCAGCATGCTACTCATCCGCGCGCGGGCGCTGATCCCGCCTTGCGCGTTGACCACGCGGTGCCACGGCAGGGCGGCGGGACACTCCAGGAGCGCCCCGCCCACGGCGCGCGCCGAGCGCGGCCGCCCGAGCAGCGCCGCGATCTGGCCGTACGTCGCGACCCGTCCGCGTGGGATACGCCGAACGAGACGCCAGACCGCCTCGCGAAACGTCACGCCGCCGACGGACCCGCCTGGAGCTCCGTGAGTCGGGCGTAGAGCCCGCCGCGCCGCAGCAGAGCGGCGTGCGTGCCCTCCTCGTGGACCCGACCTCGATGCAGGACCAGGATCCGGTCGGCGTGCTGGACCGTCGAGAGCCGGTGCGCGATCGTGAGGCTGGTGCGGTCGGCGACCAGCGCCGCCATCGCCTCTCGGATGAGCGCTTCGGACTCCGCGTCGACGCTCGACGTCGCCTCGTCCAGCACGAGGACGGCCGGATTGTACACGAGGGCCCGGGCGATGGCCAGCAGCTGGCGCTGCCCGTGCGAGATGTTGGCCCCGCGCTCGCCCAGCGTCTGGGCGAGCCCGTGCGGGAGCGCCGCGATGAAGGCCGCCGCCCGCGCCGTCTCCACCGCGCGGGCGAGGTCGACGGGCGAGACCGCGCCGTCGGCGCCCAGCGTCAGGTTCTCCTCGACCGTGCCGGTGAAGAGCACGGTGTCCTGGAAGATGATCCCGACGTGCCGGCGGAGGCTCGAGAGGTCCCACTCACGGACGTCCACGCCGTCGACGACCACGCGACCCCGCCGCACGTCGTACGCGCGGTTGAGAAGCCGCGCGAGCGTGGACTTGCCCTCACCCGTCGGCCCGACCAGCGCCACGCGCTCGCCCCGCGCCACACTGAGGGAGCAGTCGCGCAGCACCCATTCCTCGCCGTCGTAGGCGAACCACACCCCCTGGAGCTCGACGGCGGGGAGTGAGGAGCCGACGGGACGGGGCGTCGCGTGTCCGGCCGACACGATCGCCGGCGGCCGATCGAGAAGCCCGAAGATCCGCTCCGAGGAGGCCATCGCCGACTGCATCACCGTGTATTTGGCGCCGAGGTCGCGGATGGGCAGGAAGAACCGGTTCGTGTACTGGATGAACGCGACGAGCACGCCGAAGCTGACGCCGCCGGCGACGATCTGGCCGCCCCCGTACCAGAGGAGCAGCGCCAGGGCGATCGAGCCCAGCGCTTCGACCGACGCGTAGAGGAAGAAATCGTAGCTCGTCGAGGCGAAGACGGCGCGGTGGTAGGCGCCGTTGGCGGCGCGGAACCGCTCGGCTTCGTGGCGCTCGCGCGCGAACAGCTGGATGACCGCCATCCCCTGGAGCGACTCCTGCAGGAGCCCGTTCAGGTGGGCGAGCCGCTGCCTCACCCGACGGTACGCGTCCCGGGCTCGGATGCGGAAGTATCCCGCCGCCACGAACAGCACCGGCACGAGGGAGAAGGTCACGAGCGCCAGGTGCCAGTCGAGCCAGAGCATCACCGTCACGACTCCCGCGAGCGTGATGACGTCGGCGACGACGGCGAAGAGCCCGCTCGTGAACGCCTCGCTCACCGCCTCCACGTCGCCGAGCACGCGCGTCATCAGCCGCCCCACGGGGTTTCGGTCGAAGAACGCGGCCTCGAGGCGCAGGAGATGGCCGAAGAGCACCGCGCGCAGGTCGTGGATCACCCGCTGGCCGGTGAGGTTCATGAGATAGGCCTCGAGCCAGCGCAGGCCGTAGAGGAGGACGAGGACCCCGATATACAGTCCCGCGATCCACGTGAGACCGAGCCAGTCGGATTTCAGGATGTGGTCGTCGATGGCGATCTTCAGGAGGTACGGCTGGGCGAGCTCCACCGCCGCGATCAGCGGGAAGAGCACGAGCGAGCCGGCGATCAGCGATCGGTGAGGCCGCGCCGCGTCCAGGAGGCGGCCCACGAGCCGCCGGTCGAAGGCGCGACCGAGCCGCTCGTCGAACTCGTGGCCCGCGCCGGCGTCAGGCACGCGCGATCTCCTCCTCGATCTGCTGGACCCGCCAGAGCCGGGCGTAGAGGCCGCCCGCGCGCACGAGCTCCTCGTGCCGCCCTTGCTCCGCGACCCGCCCCGCGTCGAGTACCACGACGCGGTCGGCGACCTGAGCCGCGCGCAGCCGGTGCGTCATCAGGAGCACCGTGCGCCCCTTCGCGAGGGCGCGCAGGTTGACGACGATCTCCTCCTCCTTCGCCGCGTCCACCGACGCGAAGGGATCGTCGAGGACGAGGATCGGCGGGCGCCCGATGACGGCGCGCGCCAGCGCCAC
>MNCR01000068.1:0-8030 GCA_001914535.1 Candidatus Rokubacteria bacterium 13_2_20CM_69_15_1 | reverse complement strand
CCGGGCGGAGGCTCCCAGAGCCTCGCCAGGAGGAGCCCGAGGGTGGACTTGCCGCTCCCCGTCGGCCCGACGACGGCGACCGTCTCCCCCGCCCCGACGCTGAAGCTCACCCCACGCAACGCGGGCGGCCGCCCGTCGTACGCGAACGCAAGGTCCACAAACCGAATGGCCGGCGAGGGGCTAGCGGGCAAAGAAGACAAGATCGGACTTGGAACAGCGTAGCCATCCTGCGCCTCTCTCGGGCCACCCACGATCGGTTCCGGGCTCGCGGACCCCGCTACAACAGTCGGTTCCGGCCTCGCGGCCCCCGCTACAGTTCTATCGGGGTCCGCGTGGCCGGGTTCAACCGTTGTAGCGGGGATCGCGAGACCGGATCCAATCGCGGGTGGCCTGATACAGGAGCGGGGTGGCTGCGCAGCTCCAAGTCCGATCTCTCTTTCTCCTTCGGAGCGCGAGCCCGTGATCTCCTGGATCCGCGCCATCGACGTCAGGCCGCGGCGCACGATCGACAGCGTCCAGCCGAGCGCAATCGTGGGCCACGCGAGGTACGCGAGGTAGCCGTTGAACGCGGCGAGGGCGCCGAGGCTCAGCCGGCCGTCGACGACCGCCCGGCCCCCGGCCCAGAGGACGGTCAGCGTCCCGACCCCGGCGATGAGCCCCATGAGCGGAGCGAACGACGACTGGCTTCGCGCGAGCGCGAGGCTCCGGCGCAGATACTCGGCGTTTTCACGGCCGAACTCGCGCGTGGCCGAGTCCTCGAGCGTGTAGGCGCGCACGACCGTCATGCCGGCGACATACTCCTGGACCCTGGCGGACAGGACGCCGAGCTGGTCCTGCGCCGCCTGCGATCGATCGTGAACGACCGCGTTGAAGCGCTTGGACAGCGCGATCAGCGCCGGGTACGGGCCCAGGGCCCAGAGCGTGAGCCACGGGTCCACGGCCAGCATCGCCAGGAGCGCGCCCGCGAATGCGAAGGCCGTACCGGCGAGGCTCACGACGCCGAACCCGACCAGGGACTTGACGGCTGCGACGTCACTCGATGCGCGCGTCATCAGGTCGCCTGTCGCGTGGGCGGCGTAGAACCGCGGCGGGAGCGCGAGGAAGCTCGCGTAGAGGGCGTTGCGCAGGTCGTACTCGATCAACTGTCCGCCGCCGATGATCGCGAACCGCGAGCCGAGACGCGCCACGCCGTTGGCGAGCGCGAAGACGACGATGAGCAGCACGTACTCGGCGAGCGGGGCGCGCCCGGCGTCGTGCGCGAGGGCGTCGATCGCCCGCTCGAGCGTCCACGGGATCGCCAGCGAGGCGAGCGTCGCGGCCCCGAGGCAGACGACACCCACGCCGTAGCGGACCCGGTAGCGCGCGATGTACCGCCAGACGGCGCGCGCCGGAGACGTCAGCCACGCCTCCCCGCGGCGTGCGGCTTGAGCGCGGCGTAGACCGCGGCCATCGCCGGCGTGGGGACGCCGAGCCGCTCGCCCAGGCGCACCGCATGGCCGTGGAGCGCCTCCAGCTCGAGCCGCTTGCCCCGGTGGAGGTCCTGGTAGAGCGAGGAGAAGTTCCCCGGTGCGATGGCGCCCGCCAGCTTCACGACCTGGTCCACGATGTCCGCGGCGAGCCCGGCCTTCGCCGCCGCGGCCAGGGCGGCCCCCTCCTCGGCGATCGAGCGGAGCATCCGCCAGGACTCCGGCGTGTCGCGAATGACGCCGATGGGGCAGCGCGTGAGCGCGGTCATGCCGGCCACCGCGCAGATGAGGACGTACTTCTCCCAGAGCGCCCGCCGGATGTCCGTCGCGAGCTGGGCGTCGATGGCCGCGCGCGCAAAGGCCTCGCCCAGGCGCTCGGTCCGTGGCGTCATTCGCCCGTCCAGCTCGCCGAAGATGATCCGGCCGAGGAAGTGATGGCCGATGACTCCCGGGCGGTCGATGGCGGCGAACACCTGGGCGACGCCGCCCATCGCATGGCCAGGGCCCAGGATCGCGTCGAGCGTGTCCTCGTTGTCGACGCCGTTCTGGAGCGACAGCACCGCGGTGGCGGACCCGACGACCGGGCGGATGCGCTCGGCGGCGGTCTCCGTGTCGAACGACTTCACGCAGAAGAGGACGACGTCCGCCACGGGCAGGCCACGGACGTCCTCGACGGCGGCGGGGCGAACGACGTACTCGCCCTCGATGGCGGATCGGATGCGCAGGCCCTCGCGCTGGATCGCCGTCAGGTGCTCGCCGCGCGCGACCAGCGTGATCGTCTCGCCGGCGCGCGCGAGCTTGGCGCCGAAGTAGCCGCCGACCCCGCCCGCGCCCATGACGACGATGTGCATGGGATGATGATACACTGCGCCAAGAACATGTCAGCGGCGCTCGAACGGCGCGTGGCGATCGACGCCGCACGCGCCGCCGGTCAACTCCTCCAGAGCGAGCTCCACGGATCGCGGCGCATCGCATACAAGGGCAGCCCGACCAATCTCGTCACGGAAATGGACGCGCGCGCCGAAGAGCTGATCGTCGGGCGCCTGCTCGCCGCCTTCCCGGAGGACGGGATCCTGGCCGAGGAGCGCGGCGCCCGGCACGGGCGCTCGGGTCGGCGCTGGATCATCGACCCGCTCGACGGCACGACCAACTACGCCCACGGCCTGCCGATCTTCGGCGTGTCGATCGGTCTCGAGGCGGACCGGCAGATGCAGCTCGGAGTGGTCTTCGACCCGACCCGCGACGAGCTCTTCGTCGCCGAGCGCGGCCGCGGCGCAGCGGTGAACGGTGCGCCGCTCGCCGTCTCCGCGGCCGCGACGCTTGGCGAGAGCCTCCTGGCGACCGGCTTCCCGTACAACGTGCGTGAGACCGCCGATAACAACCTCAAGGAGTACGCCGCGTTCGCCGTGCGGACCCGCGGCGTGCGACGGATGGGCTCGGCCGTTCTCTACCTGGCCTGGCTCGCGACGGGCCGCCTCGACGGCTACTGGGAGCTCACGCTCGGGCCGTGGGATGCGGCCGCGGGCAGCCTGCTCGTCGAGGAGGCCGGCGGACGCGTGACGAACCTGGCGGGAGACGCGCTCGACCTCGACGCGCCTGTCCTCGTCGCGAGCAACGGCAAGATCCACGCCGCCATGCTCGCCACGCTCGAGGAGGTCCGCGGATGACGCCCTCCGCCGCGCGACGCCTCGCCCGCTTCGCCATCGGCCTCCGACTGGACGACATTCCCGCGCCGGTCGTGACGAAGGCGACGCTCCTGGCGCTCGACACGCTCGGCTGCGCGCTCGCGGCCACGCGGTGCGACTTCGGCCGGGCCGCGCGCGAGACGGCCGAGCGTCTCGGCGGGCCGCAGGAGAGCACGCTGGTCGGGAGCAAGGTGCGGGTCGCGGCGGCCAACGCCGTGCTCGCGAACGCCACGCTCGCGCACGGGCTCGACTTCGACGACACGCGCGAGGACGCGATCGTCCACACGGGCTCGGTCGCCGTCCCGACGGCCCTGGCCGTCGGCGAGGCGCTCGGAGCGTCCGGGCGCGCCGCCCTCGCGGCCATGGTCGCCGGGGTCGAGGTCATGTGCCGCGTGGGGCTCGCCGTCCCCGGAAAGCTCCACGCGCGTCACTACCACCCGACCGCGCTTACGGGGACGTTCGCCGCGGCGGCCGTCGCCGCGAACCTCCACGGGTTGACGGAGGGCGAGCTCGTGCACGCCTTCGGCATCTGCGGGAGCCAGGCCGGCGGCATCATCGAATACCTGGCCGACGGCTCGTGGACCAAGCGGCTCCACCCCGGCTGGGCGGCCCACGCGGGCGTCGTCGCGACGCTGCTCGCGCGCTCCGGCTTCACGGGGCCGGAGACGGTCTTCGAGGGCGAGCACGGCTTCTATCGCGCCTTCGCCGGCGGCCACGACGAGCGCCGCCTGGACGAGCTGCTCGGGAGCCTCGGCCGTGCGTGGGAGCTCGAACGGCTCACGTTCAAGCCCTACCCGTGCGGCTCGATCGCGCACCCCTACATGGACTGCGCGCTCCGCCTCCGCGAGCGCCACCGGCTCCGGGCCGATCAGATCCTCGAGGTTCGCTGTCGCACCGCGGCCGGCCCCGTGGACCGTCTCTGGGAGCCGCTGGCGGCGAAGCAGGCGCCGCCGAACGGCTACGCCGCGAAGTTCAGCCTGCCGTATCTCCTGGCCGTCATCCTCGTCAAGGGGCGGGCCGGCCTCGCCGAGTTCGAGGACGAGGCCGTGCGCGACACTGACGTGCTCGGCGTCGCCGCCCGCGTGCGCTACGAGCTCGATCCGACCATCGACTATCCGCGGCAGTTCGTCGGGCACGTCGGGATTCGGCTCGACGACGGGCGGGTCCTCGAGGAGCGCCAGGATCACCCGCGGGGGGGCGCTGCGTCTCCGATGACGGGCGACGAGCTGGAGGCGAAGTTCCGTGGTAACGCTGGCCTCGTCATGTCGGGCGAGGAGGCGTCGCGGGTGATCCGCCACGTGAACGCGCTCGCCACAGCCGGAAGCCTCCACGGCCTCGTGGAGGCTCTCACACCGTGAGAGGATAGGCCATGACGACGCGTTCCACGCTCCTCGGCGTGCTGGCGGTGACGGGCGCCCTGACGGCCGCCGCGGCGTCCTCCGCCCAGGACGGCCGTGTCGAGGCGGCCCGAAAGGAAGGCAAGGTCGTCTGGTACACCTCGCTCGCGCTCTCGAGCTCCGAGAAGGTCGCCAAGCTCTTCGAGGCGGCCTACCCGGGCGTGAGCGTCGAGGTGCACCGGACCGGCTCGCAGCGCGTCCTCCAGCGCGTGATGCAGGAGCTCCAGGCGAATCTCAAGCTGGTCGACGTGATCCACACATCCGACGCCGGCCATTTCGTGTTGCTCAAGGAAAAGAAGCTCCTGCTCAGATACACGCCCGCCGGCGTGGATGCGTTTCCGAGCGGCTTCAAGGACAGGGACGGCTACTATTACGGTCTGCGCGCGACGGTCAACGTCATCGCGTACAACTCCAAGATCATCGCGGCCTCGGAGGCGCCCAGAACCTGGAAGGACCTCCTCGACCCGAAGTGGAAGGGCAGGCTCGTCACCGCCCACCCCGGTTACAGCGGCGTCATCGCGACCCACGTGCTGGCGCTCGTCCACCTCTACGGCTGGGACTACTTCAGGCAGCTCGCGCAGAACAAGCTCATGCTCGTCCAGTCGGCGGTGGATCCGTCCGGCGTCGTGGCTTCCGGGGAGCGGCCGGTCGCGGTCAATGGGGGCGACTACACCTTCTACCAGACCAAGAAGAAGGGAAACCCGGTCGAGATCGTCTATCCGAAGGAGGGGGTACCGCTGGTCGTCTCTCCCGCGGCCATCGCCGCGCTCGCGCCGCACCCGAACGCCGCCAAGCTCTTCACCGATTTCACGTTTAGCCGGGAGGTGCAGCAGGTGCTCGCCGACACGGAGGGGCTCTACACGGGCCATCCGGACGTCACATACCCCGCGGACAAGCCGAAGCTCGGCGACCTGAAGCTGCTCTTCGCCGACCCCGAGGAGCTCGAGAAGCGCAACGAAGAGCTCAAGAAACGGTTCGTGGAGTTCTTCGGCGCCTAGCCAGATGCCCGTCTGGGTCCTGGCCGCCCTCGCCCTCGTCCTTCTGATGGCGCTTCCGCTCGGCTGGCTCGGCTACATGAGCGTGTCGAGCGAGGCCGGCGTGACGCTCGCGCACTACCGTGGGGTGTTCACGGACCCCCACCTGCAGAAGGCCCTCTGGAACACCGTCGTGCTCGCGTTCTGGGTCGGCCTCGTGTCGCTCGGCATCGGCGCGCCGATGGCATGGCTCACGGCGCGAACCGACCTTCCGGGCAAGCGGCTGATCCGCGGCCTCATCATGGCGTCGTTCGTGACGCCGCCGTTCCTGGGCGCCTTCGCGTGGGTGATGCTCGCGGGTCCGAACGCCGGCCTGCTGAACAAGCTCTACCGGGCCCTCACCGGCGCCCAGGAGCCCCTCGTCAACGTCTTCACCATGCCGGGGCTCATCTTCGTCGTCGCCATCTATACCTTCCCGTACGTCTTCATCATGATCGCCAACACGCTGGAGCTCATCGCTTCCGACCTGGAGGAAGCCGCCTCCATCCTCGGGGCCGGTCGTGTCCGCGTCGCCCTGACCGTGACGCTCCCGATGGTCCTGCCCGCGATTCTCAGCGGCTTCATCCTGGCCGTCCTCCAGGCGCTCGCGCTCTTCGGCTCGCCGGCGATCCTGGCTCTGCCGGCCGGCTTTCACACGATCACGACGCAGATCTGGGCCCTGTTCCAGTACCCGCCCAAGGTCGAGATGGCGGCCGCCTTTTCCGTCCCGCTGCTTCTCGCGACGGCGCTGCTCCTGCTGGTTCAGAAGCAGCTCCTCGGCCGCCGCGGCTACGCGGCCGTCGGCGGCAAGGGCGGAGCGCGGCGACGAATCCCGCTCGGGCTCTGGCGGTTGCCCGCGCTCGCCGGCTGTCTCGGCGTCATGGCGTGTTCCATCTTCCTCCCCTACGGGATCCTCGCGAAGGCGGCCTTCGCGCGCGCGTGGGCGGAGCCGCTCGGGGTGGAGAACGTCACGCTCGGGAACTTCGCGCTCACGTTCGGGCACAGCGGCACCCGCTCCGCCATCTGGAACACGCTCGAGCTCGGGATCCTGACCGCGTGCGTGGGCGCGGGGCTCGCCGCGCTGCTGGCGTACATCGTCAATCGGCGGATCATCCCGGGCCACCAGTTCCTGGCGTTCCTGGCGCTGGCGCCCGTCGTCATCCCCGGCGTGGTCCTGGCGGTCGCGCTCTTCGTCGCGTATACGCGCCCGCCCCTGCTCCTCTACGGCAGCCTCTGGATCCTCTTCGTCGCGTACCTCACGAAGGAGATGCCCGTCGGCTACTCGCAGTCCGACGCGACTTTCAAGGGCATCTCCCCGGAGCTCGAGGAAGCGGCACGGGTCCTCGGCGCGGGCCGCCTGCGGGTCCTCGGCGAGATCACCGCGCCGCTCGCCCGGAGCGGGATCATCGCCACCTGGTGCTTCGTCTTCATCGGCGTGATCCGCGAGCTGTCGGCGTCGATCATCCTCTTCACGCCGAACACGAAGGTGATCTCGGTCGTGATCTTCGACCTCAAGGAGGAAGGCCAGTTCGGCGCCATCGCCGTGCTCGGCCTCTTCATGCTCGTGATGACCTTCGCCGCCGTCGGGGTGATGCAGACGCTGCTCGGGCGCGACTTCATGGGGGCGAAGGAGTGAGGGGCCGGCGATGCCGGGCGTGACGATCACGGGCCTGACGAAGCGTTACGGCGATGTCGCCGCGGTCGAAGGGCTCGACCTCCAGGTGCCGGCCGGCGAGCTCGTGTCGCTCCTGGGACCGTCGGGCTGCGGCAAGACGACCACGCTCCGGCTGGTGGCGGGATTCCTCCGGCCGGAGGCCGGCGAGATCTGGGTGGGCGAGCGCTGCCTCTCCTCGCCGACCAGTGCGGTCCCGCCCGAGCGGCGACGGATGGCGATGATCTTCCAGAGCTATGCGCTCTGGCCCCACATGACGGTGGCGCAGAACGTCGCCTATGGACTTCGCTTCAGGCCGGGCGTGTCGAAGACCGAGCGCGTCGCGCGCGTCAAGGAGATGCTGAGAGTCGTCCAGCTAGCCGGCTACGAGTCGCGCTACCCCGGGGAGCTGTCGGGGGGCCAGCAGCAGCGGGTCGCGGTCGCGCGGGCATTGGTGGTGGAGCCGGAGATCCTGCTCCTCGACGAGCCTCTGAGCAACCTGGATGCAAACCTCCGTGAGGAAATGCGATTCGAGATCCGCAGGCTTCACGAGACCTTTGCCATCACCACACTGTACGTCACGCACGATCAGGCGGAGGCCATGGTCATCTCGGACCGCGTCGCCGTCCTCTCCCGAGGCCGCGTCGTCCAGGTCGGGACTGCCGAGGATCTCTTCCAGCGGCCGCGAACCCGGTTCGTCGCGGAGTTCATCGGCAAGACCAACCTGGTGGCGGCACTCGCGGCCGAGTCGGGGGTCGTCACTCGAGGCGGCCTGCGGCTCCGCGTGGCGTCGGCCGGCCTCAAGCCCGGCACCCCGG
>MNCR01000018.1 GCA_001914535.1 Candidatus Rokubacteria bacterium 13_2_20CM_69_15_1 | reverse complement strand
GGTCGGCGTGCCGCTCCTCGCCGCCGCCCTCGCCAAGCGGCGTCACGCCCCGAGGCTCACGCTGGTCATCGAGGGGGGCATCATCGGCCCCGAGATCGCGCCGGGCCGGCTGCCGATCTCGACCAACGAGATGCGCGCGGGCCGCCGGGCGACGATGCTCCCCGGGATCACCGACGCCTTCCTCTTCGCCCAGCGTGGATTCGTGGACGTGGGCTTCATGGGCGGGGCGCAGATCGACCAGTACGGGAACGTGAACACGAGCGTGCTGGGCACGGACTACTGGAAACCGAAAGTACGGCTGCCGGGAACGGGGGGCGCCAACGACATCGCGTCATTGTGCCGCGAGGTCATCATCGTCACCCCGCACGAGCGGCGCCGCTTCGTCGAGCGCGTGGACTTCGTGACGAGCCCGGCGTGGCTCCGCGGCGACGGCTCGCGCGGGGCGGCCGGACTCCGCTTCGGCGGCGTCTCTCGCGTCGTCACGACGCTCGGGATCCTCGGCTTCGATCCGGACTCGCGGCGCATGCGGATCGAGGCGGCCCACCCCGGCGTTTCCCCCGCCACAATCCGCGAGCACACGGGGTTCGAGCTCGGGGAGACGGCGCCGGTCGCCGTCACGGAGCCGCCCTCCGAGGACGAGCTCGAGGATCTCCGCGCGCTCGACCCCGAGCGTCGGTTCCTCGGCTGAGCGCCGCTGATGCACTGGGGGCTCGCGCTCCGGAACTTCGTCGGCCCCGCCGAGACGCCGGACGTCGACGCGCTCTACGCGTACGCCGAGCGCGCCGAGGCGCTCGGCTTCGAGTCGCTCTGGGCGTGGGATCACGTGATCCTCGGCGTGGAGCCCGCGTTTCCGATCCTCGACGCCGTGGGAGTCCTCACGGCGATCGCCGCGCGCACGCGTCGCATCAGGCTCGGTACCGGCGTGCTGGTGCTCCCGCTGCGGAACCCGACGCTCGCCGCCAAGGCCCTCGGCACGCTCGACGCGATCTCGCACGGCCGGCTCATCCTGGGCGTCGCCGCCGGCTGGTACGCGCGCGAGTTCGACGCCGTCGGCGTGGACTTCAAACAGCGCGGGCGTCTCTTCGAGAAGAACCTCGAGATCCTGACCCGTCTGTGGACCGAGGACCGTGTGACGCTCCGGTCCGACGATATCAACCTGCGCGAGGCCGTCATGCGGCCTCGCCCCGCCCAGCGGCCGCGCCCGCCCATCCTCATCGGCGGCTACGTGGACGCCGTCCTCCGGCGTGTGGCCCGGATGGGCGACGGCTGGCTCACCTACTTCTACACACCCGAGAGCTACCGGAGGGCGTGGGAGAAGATCGTGGGCTTCGCCCGCGAGGCGGGCCGCGACCCCGCGACCCTGACCGGGACGAACCAGCTCGCGATCTACGTCGGTCGCTCGCGGGAAGCGACCGAGACGCCGCTGCGACGGTGGCTCGAGACGGAGTGGGACGTCGCCGCGTGGAGCGAGTCGACGATCGAGCACGCGATCCGCGGCAGCGCCGAGGAGTGCGCCGCCCAGCTCCGCGCCCACGTCGCGTCGGGGGTGGACCGGATCATCCTGATCCCGTACCGCTACGAGCCCGAGCAGGTCGAGCGCATCGCGCGCGAGATTCTGCCGAGGCTCTCGTGAGCGGCCGACGCGAGCGCTCGACCCTTGATATCATCGGGCGATGGTGAAGTTCTCCGGGGTCATGCCCGCGAACGTCCTGCCGTTCAAGGCCGACCTCTCGATCGACGAGCCGGCCTACCGCAAGCACCTTCGCTGGCTCGCCGACGCCCGTGGTGTCACCGGGATCGTCGCCAACGGCCACGCCGCCGAGGTCTCCTCGCTCTCGCGCGAGGAGCGTCGGCGCGCGCTGGCGATCGCCCTGGACGAGGTGGGCACCCGGTGCCCAGTCGTGGCCGGCGTCTACTCCGACGGCACGCAGGAGGCCGTCGCGCTGGCCGGCGACGCCAAGGCCGAGAGTGCGGCGGGGGGCCTCGTCTTCCCGCCGACCCTCTTCATGTGGGGCGCCCAGGCGAAGCCCGAGATGGCGCGGCGCCACTTCTCGGAGATCGCCGAGAAGGCCGGCCTGCCGATCGTCGTCTTCGAGTACCCGCCGGCCTCGGGCATCGGCTACAGCCCCGAGACGCTCGCGGAGCTCGCCGAGATCCCGCTGGTCTCTGCGGTCAAGGACTGGTCGAACGACATCGTCGCCTTCGAGGCGAACCTCCGCGCGCTCCGCGCGACCGGGCGCCCCGTCGCGATGCTCTCGGCCTTCACGATGTCGCTCATGGCGACGTTCGTGCTCGGCGCCGACGGCGCGATCTCGGGGATGGGGAGCGTCGTCGCCGACCTCCAGGCCGAGTTGTTCGCGGCGTGCCAGAAGGGGGACCTGGACGGTGCTCGGCAGGTCAACGACCGCCTCGACCCCCTGGTACGGGTCTTCTACGCGCCGCCCTTCGTGGACATGCATAACCGCATGAAGGAGGCGCTCGTGCTGCTCGGCCGGATCCCCGCCGCGCACGTGCGTCCGCCGCTCACCCCCGTCAGCGCCACGGAGCGCGAGACGATCAGGCGGGCGCTCGCGGCGTCGGGCCTCGGCCCGGCGCGCCGCGGCTGAGCGGGGCCGCGATGGATCTCGGCATCAGGGGGCGGAACGCGATCGTGTGCGCCGCCAGCCGCGGGCTAGGGAAGGCGTGCGCCCTGTCGCTCGCCCGCGAGGGCGTCAACATCACAATGATGGCGCGCACGAAGGAGGTTCTCGAGGCGGCCGCGAAGGAGATCCGCGACGCCACGGGCGTCCGCGTGACCGCCGTCGCCGGCGACGTCACGACCGAGGCCGGGCGCGCGGCGCTGCTCGCCGCGTGTCCCGCGCCCGACATCCTCGTCAACAACGCGGGCGGTCCGCCGCCCGGCGACTTCCGCGAGTGGGACCGCGACACCTGGGTCAAGGCGCTCGACGCGAACATGATCGCGCCGATCCTCCTGATCCGGGCGACCGTGGACGGCATGATCGCGCGCCGCTTCGGGCGCGTCGTCAACATCACGTCGAGCGCCGTGAAGCACCCGATCGACATCCTGGGGCTCTCGAACGGGGCGCGCACCGGGCTCACGGGGTTCGTCGCGGGGCTCGCGCGCAAGACCGTCAGCCACAACGTCACGATCAACAACCTCCTGCCCGGCCCCTTCGACACCGACCGGCTGCGCTCGACCATCGCCATCCAGGCCAAGACGAGCGGTCGCACCGTCGAGGAAGTCGTGCGTGACCGGCACCGAGCCACCCCCGCCGGTCGCTTCGGCGACCCGGCGGAGTTCGGCGAGCTCTGCGCGTTCGTCTGCAGCGCCCACGCGGGCTTCATCACGGGCGGAAACTTCCTGATCGACGGCGGGACGTACCCGGGCACGCTCTGAGCCCGGAGCCCTTGCACGGTCCGACCGGTTAGTGTAGATAGGAGCGACCGTTTCCGCGAACCCCCTGCCCACCCGGTGGGCTCTCCGAAGGAGGCAGGCATGACCGGACGTTGGCAGGACGAATCCTGGGCGAGATCCATGTGGTGGAGCGGCAAGACCACGCGCCGGAAGTTCCTCGCGCTCTCGTCGACTGCGGCCAGCGCTCTCGGCACCGCGATGCTCGTCCCCGCGCCGTGGCGGGAGGCATTCGGCCAAGCCCGGCCGTACAAGATTGGTACGCTGCAGCCGCTGTCCGGAACGGCCGCGGCCGGCGGCAAGACCGCGCTGGTCGGGGTGCAGATGGCCGTCGAGCGGGCCAACGCCACCGGTGGCATCAACGGCCGACCCGTCGAGCTCATCGTTGCCGACTACGAGTCGAAGCCGGACGTGGGACGGCGGAAGGCGGAGAAGCTCGTCGTGGAGGACAAGATCGACGCCCACGTGGGCGGCTACCTCTCCAACGTGTGCCTGGCCTGCATGCCGGTGTACGAGGAGCACCGCCTGGTCAACATGGTCGGCGTGTGCCTCGACACCACGATCACGACGAGCAAGTGCAGCCGGTACACGTTCCGCCCGTTCGACTACGCGCCGGCGCAGGCGGTGGCCGTCTCCCCGTATCTCGTCGGCAAGATGGGCAAGAAGTGGCACATCGCCTACCTCGACTACGCGTGGGGCCAGTCCACCCGCGACGCCTACATCGAGCAGATCAAGAAGAACGGCGGCGATGTGGTCGGCACCACGGGCATCCCGCTGGGCACCGCGGACATGGCGCCGTTCGTCTCGAGGATCAGCGGCAGCTTCGACGGGCTCTTCGGGATCTTCTTCGGCGCCAACGCCGTCAGCTTCACGAGCGCGGTGTTCGACCTCGGGCTCACCAAGAAGTATCGATAC
Organism: Candidatus Rokubacteria bacterium 13_2_20CM_69_15_1; assembly: GCA_001914535.1. Taxonomy (GTDB): domain Bacteria; phylum Methylomirabilota; class Methylomirabilia; order Rokubacteriales; family CSP1-6; genus 20CM-2-70-11. The sequence goes on along the minus strand of MNCR01000018.1, from coordinate 4,592 downwards.
GCCGGCGACGGCGCCATCGCCGAGTCCACCCACCTGCCGGCGCTCGGCCAAAAGATCGAGGGGTTCATCGGCATCAACCGCTACGTGCCCGTGCTCGATCCGCCGCTCAACACGCCTCATCACAGGAAGTTCTTCGATCAGGCGGTGGCGGCGCTCAAGAAGATCGACCCCTCGGGCCCGCTGCCGGACCGGTACGTCCAGTCGAACTTCGAGGCCACGAACTTCCTGAAGCTCGGCATCAAGAAGTCCGGTTTCCGCGGGCGCGAGGACACGATGAAGCTGATCGAGGCCCTCGAGGGTATGGAGGTCAAGGAGGGCGACGACTTCCCACAGGGCGACAAGATGCTGCGGAAGGAGGACCACCAGGCGTTCATTCGGGAGTTCATCTTCACGATCCAGGGGAACAAGCACAAGATCGTGGAGGTGATCCCCAGAGAGCAGACGATCGTCCCGCCCGCGTGCAAGTTCGTCTAGCGTGACGGCAGAGGGGCCGCGCGGGGCGGTCCCGCGCGGCAACGGCGGAGCGGCCGCTCCCGCGCCCATCGTGCGCACCGAGGGGCTGACGGTCCGCTTCGGCGGGCTGACGGCCCTCAACAACGTGTCGATCGCCGTCCCGTCGGGCGAGATCCGCGGGATCATCGGTCCCAACGGCGCGGGCAAGTCCACCTTCTTCAACTGCCTGACCGGCGTGCTCAAGCCGACCAGTGGCCGGATCCTCTTCAACGGCGAGGACATCGCCGGACTGGCGCCCCACACGATCTCTCGCAAGGCGATCGCGCGCTCCTACCAGATCACGAACATCCTGCCCGGCGCCACGGTGCTGGAGAACGTGCGGATCGCCGTCCAGTCACGCCACCACAACTGGAGCATGCTCCGCCACCACCGAGCCTACGCCGACGTCGTGGACCGCGCCTGCGCCGTCCTCGCCGACGTCGGCCTCGCCGGCAAGGAGACCGAGCTGGCGGTGAACCTCTCGCACGGCGAGCAGCGGAACCTCGAGGTCGGCATCGCGCTCGCCACGGAACCCCGCCTCCTGTGCCTGGACGAGCCGACCGCGGGCATGAGCGTGGCCGAGACCCACGCCACCGTGGAGCTGATCCGCCGCATCGCCCGCGACCTCACGATCCTGATCGTGGAGCACGACATGGAGGTCGTGATGGGTCTCGCCCACACCATCACGGTGCTGAACTACGGGGAGGTGCTGGCCGAAGGGACGCCGGCCCAGATCCAGGCCAACCTTCGGGTGCAGGAAGTTTACCTCAAGACCTGATGCTCGTCCTCGACGCGGTCCACGCCCACTACGGCAAGTCGCACGTGCTCCACGGCGTGTCGATCGAGGTCCGCGCCGGAGAGGTGGTCGGCCTGCTCGGCCGGAACGGCGTGGGCAAGACGACGACGCTCAAGGCGATCATGGGGCTCGTGCAGCGGACGGGCGGGCGCATCGCGTTCGAGGGACGGGACCTTGCCGGCCTGCCGCCTCACGGCCTGGCCCGCCTCGGCATCGCCTGGGTGCCGGAGGAGCGGCGGATCTTCCGGCTGCTGACGGTTCTGGAAAATCTCCGCACCGGCCTCGACCGCCCGGGGCTGTCGGCGGCGCGCCGTGAGGTGGTGCTCGAGAAGGTCTACCGACACTTCCCGATCCTCCGGGAGCGGCGCGACCAAGCGGGCGGGACCTTGTCGGGGGGCGAGCAGCAGATGCTCGCCATCGCGCGCGCGATGGTGCTCGAGCCGAAGATCATCCTTCTCGACGAGCCGACCGAGGGGCTCATGCCTCGCATGGTCGCCCAGATCCGGGAAATCGTGCACGCGCTCCACCAGGACGGCGTGGCCATCCTCCTCGTCGAGCAGAACGTCCCGCTCACGCTCGAGGCCGCCGGCCGGGTCTACATCATGGAGAAGGGCCTCGTGCGGCACCACGCGCCGGCGGCCGAGCTCCGCGCCGACCACGGCGTCATCCACGAGTATCTCGGGGTCTAGCGAGTGGCCCAGATCATCATCCAGACGATCAACGGCCTCGTCAACGGCATGGTGCTGGCGATGGTGGCCTCGGGCCTCACGCTCATCTTCGGGATCATGGACATCGTCAACTTCGCCCACGGCGACCTCCTGATGCTCGGCGCGTTCGTCGGCGCCACCGTGCTGACCGTGACCGGCAACTTCTGGCTCGCCCTGCTCGCCGCGGCGATCGTCATCGCCGCGCTCGGCGTCCTGCTCCAGGTGACGACGCTGCGGCCGCTGATCGGCCGCGACCCGCTGACGACGATTCTCGCCACCTTCGGCGTCTCGCTCGTGCTCCAGAAGTACGCGCTCTGGCAGTGGGGCCCGTCCGTGCGACAAATCAGCGAGCCGGTGCCGGGACACTTCACCCTCTTCTACCTCGAGTACCCGTGGTACCGCGTGGCGACGGCGCTCCTGGCCGGTCTGATCATCGGCGCCCTCTGGCTGTTCCTGAAATACGGCAAGTACGGCATCTGGATCCGAGCGACGACCCAGGACCGGGTGATGGCCCAGGCCATGGGTATTCCGGTGCCGCTGGTCCACACGGCCGTGTTCGCGATCGGCTCCGCGATGGCGGCGGCGAGCGGCGTGCTGTTCGGCCCCTTCGGCGGCGTCACGCAGACGATGGGCTTCGACTTCACGCTCCGCGCGTTCATCGTGGTCGTCGTCGGCGGCATGGGGAACCTCGGCGGCTCGATCCTGGCCTCGATCTTCGTCAGCCTGCTCGAGGCCTACGCAGCTCTCGTCGTGAGCCCCGCCCAGGCGGTGATCGCCTCGTTCGTCGTGCTGGTCCTGACGATGCTCTTCCGGCCCACCGGGCTCTTCGTCCCGACCCCGAAATGACCACCGCTCCGGCCGCCCGGCGCACCCCGTCGGCCGTCGGCTACCGGATCGGCCTCACGGTCGTGCTGGCTCTTCTGGCCCTCGCCCCACTCGTGCTACCCCCGTTCTGGCAGCGCTTCGTCACGGAGATCCTGATCTGGGGGCTCCTGGCGATGTCCTCCGACATCCTCATCGGCTATACGGGCATGGTCTCGTTCGGGCACTCGGCGTTCTTCGGCCTCGGTATGTACGGCGCGGCGGCGGCGCTCCTCACGGTGAAGCCGCCGGACCTCTGGCTCGCCGGGCTCTACGGCCTCGTGGGGGCCGGCGTGGTGGCCGCCTTCGTCGCCTACTTCGCGACCCGCCTGCGCGACATCTACTTCGCGATCTCGACCCTCGTCTTCTCGCAGATCTTCTACGTCATCATCTTCACCTGGACGGAGGTCACGGGCGGCGAGAACGGCCTCACCTTCAGCCAGCCCCGTCTCTCGCTCCTCGGCCTCGGGAGCGACCGCTTCACGCCGGTGACCCTCCACTGGTTCGTGCTGGCGGTGGTGACGCTCTCCTATCTGCTGATCCGGCGCATTCTCCAGTCTCCCTTCGGGAAAGTTCTCGAATCGATCCGGGAGAACGAGGCGCGCACGCGGGCGATCGGCTACCACATCGAGCGCTACAAGATCGTGGCCGTGATGCTCTCGGGGCTCTGCGCCGGGCTGGCCGGCGTGCTCTACGCCATCCAGAACAAGTTCGCCGCCCCCGACTTCGTCTTCTTCACCGTCTCCGGCGAGGTCGTGATCTTCAACGTGATGGGCGGCATGGGGACGCTGGTGGGGCCGTTCGCCGGGGCCGCGTTCTTTCTGCTGCTGCGCGAGGGGCTCTCGCGCTTCCTCACCGAGTACTATCTCATTCCTCTCGGGATGATCTTCGTGGCGATCGTCATCTTCCTCCCGCAGGGGCTGCTGGGCTTCCTCCGCCGCCGGCTGAATCAGTAGCCGGTCATCGCGCGGTCTCGTCGCCGGAGCCCGCGTCCGCCGGGTGGTCGGGAAGGAGCGGGAGGACGACCGTAAAGACGGTGCCGCCCGCGCGCCCACTCCGGAAGTTGATCGTGCCGCCGTGGTCCTCGACGATCTTGTGCGCCAGGGCCAGGCCGAGGCCCGTGCCGCCTTCCTTCGTCGTGTAGAACGGATTGAAGATCCGGTCGCTCTCGGACTGGGGGATGCCCCCGCCGCTGTCTTCCACCTCGATCCTTGCGCGGCGGTCGGGCGACCGCCGGCGCGACGGCAGGAGTGGATCGCGGCTCTCGCTCCATCCGGCGCGGAGGGTGAGGCGGCCCCCGCCCTCCATCGCATCGAGCGCGTTGGCGACGAGGTTGACCACGACCTGGTAGATCCCCTCCTGGTCCGCCTGGATGGGCGGTACGTCCCGCGCGTACTGGCGGACCACGACGATCTGACGCGCCTCGATCTGGTTGGCGTAGAGCTCGACCACGCGGTCGAGCAGGGCGGGCAGCCGCACCAGCGTGAAGCTCATCCGCGCCGGACGCGCCAGCTCCAGGAGCCGCTCGACGATCCCGTTGATCCGCTCGAGCTCGTGCGGCACCACGCTCTGGAACTTCTCGCGGAAGTGCGGATCGTCGAACCGCCGCGCGAGGTGACGGGTGAACGTGAGGATCGACATGAGCGGGTTCTTGATCTCGTGGGCGAGCCCGGTGGCGAGCGTGCCGAGCGCCGCCAGCCGGTCGGAGCGACGGAGGTCGCGCTCGAGCTGCCGCA
>MNCR01000110.1 GCA_001914535.1 Candidatus Rokubacteria bacterium 13_2_20CM_69_15_1 | reverse complement strand
TCTGGATCGCGATGGGTTCGCGGAACGCGCCCGCGGCGACCTCGGCCGTGGCCGAGGAGAGCAAGTCGAGGGAGCGCGTCATCCGCTGGGCGATGACGGCCGTGCCGAGCAGCGCCAGCCCGACCGCGGCGCCCAGCGCGACCATCACCGCGGTCCACGTGCGCGCCTCCAGCCGCGCCGCCTCGGCCTGCGCCGCGAGCACCCGCGTGTGGGTCGCCGCCATCAGCCCGTCCAGGCTGTCCTGGACCTGCTCGGCGAGCGACCGCGCGTCGGCATCGGTCATGCGCACGGCCCGCGCGCGGTCGCCGCGCCGGAGGAGCGCCTGCTCCTCGGCGACGGTCCGGCGGTACCCCTCGAACGCCGCGCTCGCCGCGCGGAGGTGCATCGCCTCCCACTCGCTCTGCGCGTACTCGGCGAGGCGCTCGAGATCCTGGGCGACGTGCTCCGCTCGCTCGGCCCACGCCGTCGCGTAGCGCGCATCGCCCAGCACCACCGCGCGCGCCTCGAGCCGCATGAGCGGCGCGATCCCCTCGCGGGCGGACGCGGTCAGACGCAGCGCGGGCACCGTGCGGGTCGCGATCTCCTGATTGACGGACACGAGACGGTCCACCGCGAGCAGGCTCAGGACGCCGACGCCGGCGAGCACGACGATCACGAGTGCCGAAGTCAGAAAGATTTTGGACCCGAGCCGCATGCCCCCCCTCAGTCCTGCCGACCAGGGCGGCCGGCGGGCAGGGTTGCCGGCGGGGCCGCCGGTGCCAGTTGAGTCGCCATGAGCGTTGCGATTATTCGCTGCTGCTCGTCGAGGACCGTTCCCTCGACAACAAGGATGGTAGGACCACGATGCACGATATCGGCCTCGGCTGTCAATGTCCCATGGCCGGCATTCCGGATAAGGGTGACCGGCTTGAAGTCGAGCTGGGCGCGCGCCCGCCCCCCTCCAGCGGAGACGAACCGAGTGCCGCGCGCTTCGATCATCGTCCCGCGGCCTCCCGGCACGATCGTCTCGGCGAACGCCTCCGGCGACACGTCACGGCTCTCCGCGAAGCTCACGATAGATGTTGCGCCCGCTCGTTTCGCGCAGGAGCAGGCTCAGGAGCGCCGCGGCCAACGCGAAGGCCGCGCACGCGGCGAACGCGCCGGCGTACGCCTCCACCGGATAGACGCGCGCACCGTCCGAGACGGCGCCCGCCCAGCGGGCGTCGAGCACCGCACCGAGGGGCCCCTGAGTGAGCGCGGCGCCCAGGAAGCCCCCGAGGTTCACGACCGCGACCGCGATGCCGGCGAGCTGGGGTGGGTTCACCTCGCGGCCGAGCGGCCAGGTGAGCACGAAGGCGCCACCGAGCGCGCCCATCGCGAAGAGGAGCGCGGACACGCCGCCGAGCGGGAGCACCCCGAGCGTCGCAACCAGGACGAGCCACAGCACGAAGTAGCACGACGCGAGGACGACGTACGGGAGCTTCCGGCGCCGCAGCACCCGGTCGGAGACGAACCCGGTGAGCGGTGCCGAGGCGAGGAGCGCCAGCGACGGCATCGCCGCGTAGAGCGCGGCGGAGCGGGCCGAGAGCCCATACACGTCGCGCAGGTACGGCACGATCCACAGCGACAGGTTGCCGAACGCGGAATAGAGGCAGAAGAACGCGAGAAACGGCGGCCACGTGTACGGATTCCCCAGCACCTCGACCATCCCGACCAGCGCCTGGCTCACGCGCGGCGCGGCGGACGCGGCGCGCGTGTCCGGCCCGTCGCGCACGATCGCGAAGCAGAGCGCGGAGGCTACGAGCGTGACCCCGCTCACGATGCCGAACGCCCCCCGCCATCCCGCGGCGGCGACGAGGACGGCGAGGGGCGCGGTCGAGGCGAGGGCGCCCACGATCCCGACCGTCACCGTCACGGCCGAGAGGAAGCCGAAGCGTCCGGGCGGAAACCATGTCGCGGCGACCTTGAGCGCGCCGACGAAAGTCACGGCGGCGCCGAGTCCCACCGCGAACCGCCCCGCGAAGAGCATGCGCGGCGTCGCGGCGAGCCCCATCGCCACGGTGCCGAGGCCCATCACGAGCCCCCCGCCGGCGACGACGCGGCGGACGCCGAACGCATCGACGAAGAGGCCGGCGGGGATCATGAGGCCGGCGTACGCATAGAAATAGGTCGCCGACAGAAGCCCGACGATCGCGCCCGTGGTGTGGAAGTCGTGCATGAGATCCTTCGCGATGATCCCCGGCGCGCTCCGGTGGAAGAACGCGATGAGGAACAGGAGCGCGGGCAGGGCCCACATCGCCCAGGCGCGGCGCGCGTCGGGCACGGCGGCGGGCGTCGTCACCGCGTCACGGAGACCGCGTGCGCGTCAAAGAAATGCATACCGCTTAGTGATACCATAGGCGCCGTCCCGATCGAGGCGTGCACTTTTCGCGGAGGATTGTCGTGGAGTTCGGTGTGGCGCTTCCCGGTCGCGGCCCGCTCGCCAAGCCCGACATCGTGCTCAGGCTGGCAACCCGGGCGGACGCGTTCCGCTACGACTCGATCTTCGTCACCGATCACGTGGTGCTGCCCGCTTCGATGGCGCGCTCGGTGTATCCGTACTCGACGACGGGGCAGTTCGCCGGCGGTGCAGCGCAGGACTACCTCGAACCGCTCGCGACCCTGGGCTACCTCGCCCACGCGACGAAGCGGGTGCGCCTCGGGACGAGCGTCCTCGTCGTCCCCTACCGCAATCCGCTCGTGGCGGCGAAGACGCTCGCGACGATCGATCAGCTCTCGGGCGGGCGGGTCATCCTCGGCGCGGGCGTCGGGTGGCTCCGCGAGGAGTTCGACGCGCTCGCGGCGCCGGCTTTCGAAGCGCGCGGCGCCGTGACCGACGAGTATCTCCGCCTCATGCGCGCCACCTGGACCGTCGACCCCGTCACGTTCGAGGGCAAACACTATCGGGTCCGCGACGTCCACGCGCTGCCGAAGCCCGCGCAGCGGGGCGGGATCCCGATCTGGATCGGCGGCCATACCGATGGCGCGCTCAAGCGCGCCGGCACCCTCGGCGACGCCTGGCACCCGATCGGCCTCCGGCCCCCGGCGATGCTGCTGCCCGACGAGTACGCGCAGAAGGTGAAACAGATCCACGCGTGGGCGCAGCGCGCAGGGCGCGAGCCGAGCGCCATCAGGCTCACGCTCCGGGCGCCGATGGAGGTGCGGCCGAAGGGGACGAAGGCGGGCGGGGGCTCGCGGCCGCTGCTCCAGGGCACCGCCGCCGAGGTCGCCGCCGATCTCCAGCAGTACGTCGCCCTCGGGGTCAGCCACTTCGTCTTCGACCCGACGGTGCCCGACGTCAAGGCGGTGCTAGCCAACCTGGAGCGCTTCGCCGACGAGGTGCGGCCGAAGCTCAAGCGGGTCCGCGCGTGATCTCCCACGCCGAAGCGTGCGCGCTGATCGAGACTCCCGACGCGGCGCTCGGCGATCTGCTGGCACGCGCGTCCGAGGTGCGCGATCGCGGCCGGGGACGCGTCGTCACCTTCTCGGCGAAGGTCTTCGTGCCGCTGACGACCCTGTGCCGCGACTACTGCGGCTACTGCACCTTCCGCCGTGACCCCGGCGAGCCCGGCGCCCACACGATGACGCCCGAGGAGGTGCTGGCCCTGGCACGGGCGGGCGCGCGTCTCGGGGCGAAGGAAGCGCTCTTCTCCCTCGGTGACAAGCCCGAGGCGGTCTTCCCCCTTCACCGCGAGTTCCTGCGCCGCCACGGCCACCGCACGACGCTCGGCTACCTCCGCGCGGTCTGCGAGCTCACACTCCGCGAGTCGCCGCTGCTCCCCCACGCCAATCCGGGGGTCATGGCCGAGCGCGACCTCGCCGCGCTCCGCGAGGTCACCGTGAGCATGGGTCTCATGCTCGAGACGGTCTCGGAGCGGCTCGGCCACCCCGGTCTGGCGCACGACCGCGCGCCCGACAAGGTGCCGGCGCGGCGCCTTCGCACGATCGAGCTCGCGGGCAAGCTCTCGATCCCATTCACGACAGGCATCCTCATCGGCATCGGCGAGACGCCGCGCGAGCGAGTGGACGCGCTGACGGCGATCCGCGAGCTCCATGAGCGGTACGGTCACATCCAGGAGGTCATCATTCAGACTTTCCGCGCGAAGCCCCGCATACCGATGCACGAGCACCCCGAGCCGCCGCTCGAGGACGTGCTCCGCGCGATCGCGGTCGCGCGGCTCCTGCTCGGGCCCGACGTGAACATCCAGGCGCCGCCGAATCTTTCACCGCGTGCCTACCCGCGCCTCCTGGCCGCGGGGCTCAACGACTGGGGCGGCATCTCGCCGCTCACGCCCGACCACATCAACCCCGAGAAGCCGTGGCCGCTGATCACGGAGCTCCGCCGTGCCACCGAGGGCATGGGCTTCGTCCTCCGCGAGCGTCTCGCGATCTATCCCGAGTTCGCGAAACGCGCGGAGTTCCTGGACGAGGCGGGACGCTCGCGCGTCGCGTCCCTCGTCGACGGCGACGGCCTTGTGAAGGAATCCCATGAGCACTGGCGCCGCTGGTAGCCTCTCCGCGGTCCTCGACGGGGCGTCGCGCGACGTCCGCCGCATCCTCACCGGCATCCTCGACGGCTCCGAACTCTCGCCCGACGACGGCATCACGCTCACGCAGGCGGCCGGTCGCGACCTGCACGCCGTCACGCTCGTCGCCGACGAGATGCGCCGCCGGCAGGTCGGCGACGTCGTCACGTACGTCGTCAACCGCAACATCAACTTCACCAACGTCTGCATCAAGCACTGCGGTTTCTGCGCGTTCAGCCGCGACCACCGCGAAGAGGAGGGTTACCTCCTGCCCGTCGAGGAGGTCGTCCGGCGCGCGCGCGAGGCGTGGGAGCTCGGCGCGACCGAGGTTTGCATCCAGGCGGGGCTGCCGCCGAAGCTCGACGGGCGCTACTACATCGACCTCACGCGCGCGATCAAGGGCGCCCTGCCCGGAATCCACGTGCACGCCTTCTCGCCCGAGGAAGTGCTCTATGGATCGGTGAGGTCGGGGCTCTCGATCAAGGAGTACCTGGCAGAGCTCCGGGCGGCGGGGCTCGGCACGCTCCCCGGGACGTCGGCCGAGATCCTCGACCAGGAGATTCGCGACCGGATCTCACGCGGCCGGATCACCGTGGATCAGTGGGTCGATGTCATTACCTCCGCGCATGCGCTCGGCATCCATACGACCTCGACGATCATGTACGGCCACGTCGAGACGCCGGCGCACTGGATCCGCCACATGGCGCTGCTGCGCTCGATCCAAAAGGACACCGGCGGGTTCACCGAGTTCGTCCCCCTCTCGCTGATCCACTCGGAGGCGCCGATGTACGCCAAGCGCCTGGTGGACGGTGTGCGGCCCGGCGCCACCGGCGTCGAGGTCGTGAAGATGCACGCGCTCGCGCGCCTGATGCTGGGGGCCACGCTTCGGAACATCCAGTCGTCGTGGGTGAAGGAAGGGCCGAAGCTGGCCCAGCTCCTGCTCGACGCCGGCGCCAACGATCTGGGGGGCACGCTGATCAACGAGTCGATCTCGACCGCCGCGGGCGCGCAGTACGGACAGCTCGTCGGCCCCGCCGAGCTTCGGCGCCTCGTTCGCGACGCGGGCCGGATTCCTGCGCAGCGCGACACGCTCTACGCCACCCTCCAGATCTACAATGACGGCGAAGATCCCGAATCGCCGCTCGACCGGATCGATGACGCGGAGGCCCGCTTCGGCTCGTACCGTCGCTTGATCGCGTCCGGCGAGTTCCGTTACACGCGCGGGTAGCCGTGCGCGGCGCGCTGTGATATTAATGCACTTCGCGTTCACCCATACCCGTTCAAGAGGAGGCTGCCTGTGGCGAAGATGATGACGAAATCCGCGACCCTGGGGCACCTTGCGCAGAAGACGACCCTGTCGAAGAAGCAGATCGCGGACATCCTCGACGAGATGCTCTCGCTTGCGTGCAAGGAGGCGAAGAACGGATTCGTGCTGCCAGGTTTCGGCAAGCTCGTCCTCGCCAACCGCAAGGCGCGGATCGGACGGAACCCCCAGACCGGCGAGCCCCTCAAGATTCCGGCGAAGCGCGTGTGCAAGTTCCGCCTCGCCAAGAGCCTGAAGGACGCGGTGCTTGGGAAGAAGTAGGACCCGGCCGAAGTCGGCGCGCCCGACTTCTTCCGACTCCGGGGGCGGGCGCGCCTCCGGTGCGACGCTCGCCTCGGCGACGATCCCGCGGGTCTGGCAGGGGATCGGCTATCGCCCGCTCCCGAACGCCGGTGACGCCCGCCCGCTCTTCGAGTTCGCCGCCCTGCCCTGGCCCGCAACGGGCGACGTCTCCTTCGCGTGGGGAGCGTTCGCCGCCGCGAGCGGCGACGAGCGCCTGGTCGGCGCGCTCGTGGCCGGGCGCGGCGGGGGGGACGCAATGCTACACGGCCCGGTCGTCATCACGGAGACCCAGCCACTCGAGATTGCCGCCCAGCTCGTGGCCGCGGCGCTCGACCAGGCGACGGCGTCCGGGATCACGACGGTCTTCGCCCGCCCGCAGGGCCTCGATCGCGTGTGGGTCCGCTACGGCTTCATCCCGGTTCCCGAGAGCACGCTGTCCACCGGCCTCGCGCGACCGGCAGGTGTCGGGCTCTACGCGTGGCGCGGCGGGAGCGCCCTCTGGACGCTACGCGAGGCCGCGCCGGCCTGACATGCGTCTGACCGCGATCGCGGGCGGCACGGGCGCCGCGAAGCTCCTGCGCGGCCTCGTCGCCGTGCGCCCCAGGCACGAGCTCACCGTCATCGGCAACACGGGCGACGACGCCGAGATCTGGGGCCTCCACGTGTCCCCCGACCTCGACACCGTGACGTATGCGCTCGCGGGCCGGCTCGATGCGGGGCGCGGCTGGGGCCTCGCGGGCGAGACGTTCCGCTGCCTCGAGGCGATGGGCGACCTGGGTGCCGAGACGTGGTTCAACCTGGGCGACCGCGATCTCGCGACGCATCTCTACCGGACGCGCGCGCTCCGCGAGGGCGTGCCGCTCTCGGCGGTGACGGCCGAGCTCTGCCGGCGGCTCTCCGTAGGGGCGCGCATCCTCCCCATGAGCGACGCGCCCGTGCGCACGCGTGTCCGCACGCCGGATGGCTGGCTTTCGTTTCAGGAGTACTTCGTGCGCGAGAAAGCGCAGGTCCAGGTCCTCGACGTCGAGTACGCGGGGGCCGCAGCGGCCAGTCCGGCTCCGGGCGTGCTCGAGTCGATCCGTGAGGCCGAGCTGGTCGTCGTCTGCCCGTCGAACCCCGTGACGTCGGTCGGCCCGGTGCTCGCCCTCCCCGGTATCGCGGACGCGCTGGCCGCCACGCGCGGCCGCGTCGCCGCGGTGAGCCCGATCGTGGGCGGCGCCGCCGTGAGCGGCCCGGCCGGCGAGCTCATGCGCGCCCGCGGCCTGCCCGTCTCTGCCGTCGGCGTCGCCGCCGCCTACGCGCCCTGGCTCAGGACGCTCGTCATCGACCGCCGTGACGCGGCGCTCGTCCCTGAGCTCGCGCATCTGGGCGTCAGGGCGGTCCTCGCCGACATCGTCATGACCGACCCCGAGCGGGAGAGCGCTCTGGCGCGCGTCGTCCTTGATCTGCAGCCATCGCTGGAATGAACGGCGCCATGCGAACGCAGCCGAGCCGCGCCTCGTCTCGGGCCACCCACGAATGATTCCGAGCTCGCGGACCCCCGGTCATGGAATGAGAAGTGGCTCGCCGAACGCAGCCGCCTCGTGCCTCGCTCGGGCCACCCACGAATGATTCCGAGCTCGCGGACCCCCGGTCATGGCTGGAATGAGAAGTGGCTCGCCGAACGCAGCCGCCTCGTGCCTGGCTCGGGCCACCCACGAATGATTCCGAGCTCGCGGACCCCGGTAGAATGATTATCTGTGCGGTACCGGTTAAGAATCTCGGCGACGCCAAGCAGCGCCTCGTCCCGGCGCTCGGGCCCACGGCGCGCCGCGAGCTCGTGCGGGCGATGCTAAGCGACGTCCTGGCAGCCCTCCGCGCCGCGCGCCTCGACCGCGTCTGGGTCGTCACGCGCGACCCTGAGGTCGTCCGACTCACTGCCGCCTTCGGCGCCGAGCCGCTCACCACGCTCAGCGACGCGGAGGACTCGAGTCACAGCTCGGCGGTCGCCGTCGGCCAGGCCGAGGCGGCGCGGCGGGGCGCGCACGTGTTCCTCACCGTGCCCGGCGACGTCCCGTGCGTGACCACCGACGAGATTCTGGCCCTCGCTGCCGCGGCGCGGGACGGCACCCCGGCGTTTGCCCCGTCGCGCTCGGGGTTCGGCACGAACGGCGTCGCGCTCACGCCACCCGACGCAATGCCGCTCAAGTTCGGCGAGCCTTCGTTCCAGAACCACCTCGCGGCGGCGCGCGTCCGCGGCCTCGAGCCGCGGGTCCTGACGCTCGCCGGTCTCGCCCTCGATGTGGACGCGCCGGAGGACCTCGCGACGCTCGCCGCCGAGGGCGGCGCCACGGCGAGCGGTCGCCTCGTGCGCGCCTGGGCGTCTGTTGGAACGGGGTCCTCGAAGCCGGGACCGCCGTGGGTGGCCTGAGAGCGATGCGCAGCGGCTCCGCGCCGTCGCCTCCCCGCTACGAGGTGATCGGGATCGAGGGCGTCCCCGAAGTGAAGCCGGGCGACGACATCGCGCGTTTCATCGCCGAGGCGGCCGGGCGCCAGTCGACACCGCTCGCCGGGGGCGACCTCCTCGTCGTCGGCCAGAAGATCGTCTCGAAGGCGGAGGGGCGCCTCGTGCGGCTCGCCGACGTCACGCCCTCGCCCGTCGCGGAGGCCATGGCGGTGGGGCTCGGGCGTGACCCTCGCCTCGTCGAAGTCATCCTGCGCGAGTCACGCCGCGTCGTCCGCATGGACCAGGGCGTCCTCATCACGGAGACGCACCACGGCTGGGTGTGTGCCAACGCGGGCGTCGACCAGTCCAACGTCGAGCGCGATTGCGTGGCGCTCCTCCCCGAGGATCCCGACCGCTCGGCGCGGGCGCTGCGCGACCGGATCCGGACCCTCACCGGCGCCGACGTCTGCGTGATCGTCGCCGACACCTTCGGCCGCCCCTGGCGCGAGGGGCTCACGAACGTCGCGATCGGACTCGCCGGTCTGGCGCCCGTCCGGAGCTACCTCGGCGAGCGCGATCCCGCGGGCCGGCCGCTCCAGGCGACGATCCTCGCGGTGGCCGACGAGCTCGCCGCCGCGGCGGAGCCCGTCATGGGCAAGCTCGACCGGATCCCCGCGGCGATCGTCCGGGGCCTCCCGCTGGTACCGGGTGAGGAAGGCTCGAAGCCGCTCTTGCGCGACCCCGCGCGCGATCTCTTTCGGTAAGGGCGCGCGCGTGAACATCGCGATCCTGGGCGGCACGGGCAAGGAGGGCGCGGGGCTGGCCGGACGCTGGGCGATGGCGGGTCACTCGATCATCATCGGCTCCCGCGACCGCGAGCGCGCGAAAGCGAAGGCGGCCGAGCTGCGCGAGACCACCCGGAAGATGCCGATCATGGGCGAGTCGAACGCCGAGGCGGCGAAGCTCGGCGTCGTGGTCGTCCTCGCGATGCCGGCGCAGGGGCTGGCGGCCACCCTTCCCGAGGTGAGCGAGGCTTGCCGCGACAAGATCGTGATCAGCACGGTCGTTGCGCTCACGTTCGGGGGCCCGCGCCTCTACACGCCGCCCTCGGCGGGCTCGTCGGCCGAGGAGGCTCAGGCGCTCCTTCCAGGCGCGAAGCTGGTCGCCGCGTTCCACCACATCGCCGCCCACGAGCTCGCCGAGACCGACCACCCGATCGAGTGCGACCTCCTCCTCTGCGGCGCCGACGAGGCGGCGAAGGAAACGGTCGCCGAGCTCGGGCGCTCGATGGGGCTCCGGCCCGTGGACGTCGGGCCGCTCTCGAACGCGGGGCCGCTCGAGGGCATCACGGCGATCCTCGCGACGATCAACCGTCGCTACAAGCTCAAGAACTCCGGCATCAAGATCACGGGGCTCTGAGGGCTCCGCGATGGCCGAGACGCCCGTTCGGGTCATGCACACGCGCCTCCACGAGTTCGTCGTGGACGTCCTCCTGGCGATGAAGATGGGGCGCACCGCCGCCGAGATCACCGCGGGCCACATGGTCCGGACCGACCTGCGCGGTGTGGACTCACACGGGATCGGCATGCTGCCACGGTACGTCGAGTGGTGGCGAGACGGCTATCTCCAGCTCGACCGCGAGCCGCAGGTCATCCGCGACGACGGTGCGATGGCGCTCTTCGACTCGGGTAAGGGCCTCGGCCACTACGTCTCGACGCTGGCGATGCGCATGGCGATCGAGAAGGCCCAGGCGTACGGCATCGGGATCGTGACGGTGCGGAACTCGAGCCACTTCGGCGCGGCCGCGAACTACTCGATGATGGCGCTCGAGCACGACATGATCGGCTTCAGCACCACCAACATGCCCTCGCCCGCGGCGGTGCCGACCTTCGGGCGGAAGGGAATGCTCAGCACCAACCCGCTCTCGTTCGCCGCGCCCGCTGGCCGCCACGCGCCGTTCGTGCTCGACATGGCGACGACGACCGTCGCGGTCGGCAAGCTCGTCGTCGCCTCGCGCTGGGGGAAGCCGATCCCCGCGGGCTGGGCGCTCGACGACCGCGGGCGGCCGACCACCGACCCCATGGTTGCGCTGAAGCACCGGCTCCTGTCGCCCCTCGGCGGCTCGCGCGAGCTCGGTGGCCACAAGGGTTACGGCCTCGGTGTCATGGTGGACATTCTCTCCGGCGTCCTCAACGGCGCCGTGTACGGCAACCTCTTCGAGCGGAGCGACATGAAAGAGCGAAAGGTCCACAACGCGGGTCACTGCCTGGCGGCGGTCGACCCCAGGTTCTTCAGGCCGATCGACGAGTTCAAGCGCGACATGGACGACATGATCGAGGCGCTCCGGTCGTCCCCGCGCGCCGAGGGTCAGGAGCGGATTTACGTCGCGGGCGAGCCCGAGCTCGAGAGCGAGCAGCGGAGACGGAAGGACGGCATCCCGCTGGCTCCGGTCCTCGTCGCCCAGTGCAATGGTATCGCGCGCGACTTCGGCGTCCCGTCGCTGGCCTGAAGCCGGTGGGCCACGCTCAGGCGCGCGACACCGCCACGCCCAGATAGACGATCCCGACCGCGAGCAGAAGCACGAGGCGGTCGAGCCACGCGATCCTCCTGAGCGCGGCTCCTGGGTCCTCGCCCCCGGCGAGGGCGCGACCGAGTCTCGGCACCTGGGCGAAGTCGCGCTGGGCCGCGAGGGCGACGGCCGCGAGGACCAGCATGAACTTCACCGCCAGGAGGAGTCCGGCGCCGCTCGCCATCACGCGCTCGAGGGCGCCGAGACGCGTCACGTTGTAGAAACCCGTCATTGCGACCACGGCGATCGCGGTCCACGCGACCGGCCGGCCGCGCCGCGCGGTTTCGGCGAAGACCCTGGCGTCGCCGCGCCGTGCGGCGGGCCCGAGGACGTGGGCCTGATACGCGAGCCCGCCGATCCAGGCGACGACGCCGAGCAGGTGAAGCCACACGGAGACGAGCGTCACTATTGGACCGGAGGCCGCGAGCCCGGAATCATTCCGTGGATGGCCCGAGCCAGGCACGAGCCGGCTGCGTCCAACAAGCCACTTCTCATTCCAGGCATGACCGGGGGCCGCGAGCCCGGGATCATTCCGCGGATGGCCCGAGCCAGGCACAAGCCGGCTGCCCCAACCAGCCACTTCTCATTCCAGCCATGACCGGGGGCCGCGAGCCCGGAATCATTCCGGCGCGGACCGGAGGTGGCCCGAGGGAGACGCGGCCCGGCCGCGTTCGCCGTTGGTGAGCGCCGTGAGGGCGCGGGCGGCGTCCGAAAAGTCGTGGAACAGCAGGTCCGGCGCGCACGCCCTCAGCTCGTCGGCCGGGTACTGCCCCGTGGCCACGGCGACTGCGATGGCGCCACACGCGCGGGCGCAGTCCACGTCGTGCGGCGTGTCGCCGATGATCGTCAGGTGCTCGAAATCGAAGTCGTGACCGACGAGGCGCGCCGCCCGCTCGCGGGCGATCAACGGCAGGCGGCGGCGATCGATGTGGTCCGAGCCGAACGCGCCGACGCGGAAGTGCGGGAGGAGCCCCGTCGGACGGAGCTTGAGCCGCGCGCCCGCCTCGATGTTGCCGGTCACGAGCCCCACGACCGCGTCGGGGCGCAGGCTCAGCGCGCGGACGAGCTCGCGGATCCCGGGCATGACGTGGACCGAGCTCCCATCGCCCAGGATCGTCTCGAGCTCGCGGAGATAGGCCTCGAAGCACGCGCGGACGCGCGCCTCGATCTCCTCATGCGGGGTCCCCGCGGCGGTCAGGACGTCCCAGACGATGCGCGGGTCGGTCTTGCCGCGAAGGTCGTAGGCGTCGAGCGCCCCGGCGGTCCCGAAGGTCTGCTCGAGTGCCCGCTTGAGGGCCGCGCGCCCCACGCCGCGCGCCGTCAGCAGGGTGCCGTCGACGTCGAACAGGAAGAGCCGCACGTCAGCGCGGCGCGAGCCGGCGCAGGCGCGCGACGACGGCGGGCAGCGTCTCGACGACGACGTCGATCTCGCTCGCCGTCGTCCAGCGCCCCAGCGTGAAGCAGAGGGAGCCTTCGAGCGCGTCGCGGTCGCAGCCGATCGCGCGGAGCACGTGCGACGGCTCGCCCGTGAGCGCGTTGCACGCCGAGCCGGACGAGGCCGCGACGCCACGCAGGTCGAGCTCGAGCAGGACGCCGTCCGCTTTCACACCCGGCACCACGAAGGACGCGTGGTGCGGCAGCCGGCCCTCGCCGCACGCGCCTGTGGGGCGCGCCTCCGGGAGCCGCTCGAGCAGTCCGGCGAGGAGCCGGTCGCGCAGCTCACGGAGTCGGGCGACTTCCGCCGGCCCCTCGAGCCGCGCGAGGTCCGCGGCGACGCCCATGCCCACGATCGCTGGGAGATTCTCGGTCCCCGCGCGATAGCCCCCCTCCTGCCCGCCGCCGAGGATCATCGGCGCCAGCTTGGTCTCGGGCCTCACCCACAGGGCGCCGGCGCCCGGCGGCCCATAGAGGTCGTTCGACGAGAGGGCGAGCAGGTCGATGTGCGCCTCGTCCACGGCGAGCGGCACACGCCCCGCCGCGCCCACCGCGTCCACATGGAAGGGAACGCCGCGCGCGCGGGCGACCCTTCCAAGCGCTTCGATCGGCTGGAGCGTGCCGATCTCGCCGTTCGCCGCGATGAACGAGACGAGCGCCGTCTCGCCACGCACGGCCCGTGCCACAGCCTCGGGATCCACGCGCCCCTCCGAGTCCACCGGGACGTACGTCACCGCGAAGCCCTGCTTCTCGAGATCGCGGCACGCGTTGAGCACGGAGACGTGCTCGATGGCCGAGGTGACGATGTGGCGCCCGGTGGCCCGCAGCGCGATGCCTCGGATCGCGAGGTTGTTCGCCTCGGTGGCGCTCGCGGTGAAGATCACGCCCGACGGCGTGCCGCCGATGAGCCGCGCCACCTTCGCGCGGGCGCCGTCGAGCGAGGCGCGCGCCTCGAGGCCCAGCGAGTGGGGCGCGCCGGGGTTGCCGACACCGCCCTCGAGGAACGGTCGCATGACCGCGACGACGCGGGGGTCCACGGGCGAGAACCCCCCGTAGTCCAGATAGACACGCGGAACCACGGCGCCGGGGCCGGCGCTACCGGGTCTTGCGGACGAAAAAGCGGAAGACCGTGCCATTCCTCTCGATCTCCAGGAGCTCGTGACCCGTTCGGGCCGTCCAGCTCTTCATGTCCGCTTCGGAGGCCGGGTCGTCGGACGTCATCTCGAGGATCTGGCCCGACGTCAGGCGCTTCATGGCCTCGCGCGTCTTGAGGATCGGCATGGGGCAGAAGAGCCCCACGCAGTCAAGCTTCGTGTCCGCAACCGGGGGCATCGCGAAACCCTTTGAAATTCTGACATTGACACGGTGTCGCGGCAACAAGAATAATGTTGAGAGATGGCGAGCGACGCGCCGCAGGACGTGACGGTCGTGGGGCGGCGACTGCGGCGACGGGTGCTGCTGGCGCTCGGCCTCTTCGGGGTGCTCCCCGTGCTCGTCTTGGCTTACGCGGTGCACCGCTACGTCTTCACCGACGTCACCGCGCTGCGCGGTGTCAACCTATTCGGACTCCAGGGGTTGGCGTTCTTCACGCTGCTCGCCATGATCGGCGGCGCCTGGATCATCTGGGACATCGGACGGGCCGTGAGCCGCATGGGGGAGCTGCTCTCGCAGAAGTCGAACGTCACGGCCCTCGGCGCCCGGACCGACGAGGTCGGCGCGCTCATGAAGTCGTTCACCAGCATGCTCACCACGATCGAGGCGCAGGCCGTCGAGATCAACACGTTCGCCTCGCGCCTCGACGCCGCGTACAAGGAGCTCGAGGTCACCAACGCCAGGCTCAAAGAAACCTCGTTCCGCGACGACGTGACCGGGCTCTACAACCGTCGCTTCTTTTCCCTGCGCCTCGAGGAGGAGATCTCGCGATTCCGCCGCTTCAACCACCCCGTGTCGGTCGTGCTCCTCGACCTCGACGGCTTCAAGGGCGTCAACGACGAGTTCGGCCACGCGGTCGGCGACGAGACGCTGCGGGAGATCGCGCAGATCCTCATGAAGCACTCGCGCGGTATCAACGTCGTCTCGCGCTACGGGGGCGACGAGTTCGCGATCCTGCTCGTCGAAACCTCGAAGGCGGGCGCCCGGCTCTACGCGGACCGGATCCGCCAGGTCGTCGCCACGTTCCCCTTCTCGCACGGCAAGAACGTCACCGCATCCTTCGGCGTCGCGAGCCTCCCGGACGACGAAGCGGCCACCTCGGAGGACCTCTTTCGCGCCGCCGATGAAGCGCTCTATGCCGCGAAGCGCGCCGGGAAGAACCAGGTCGCCGCGGCAGGTCCGGCGGAGAAAGTCACATGACATGGCCCAGCGGGACATCCTGATCGTCGATGACGACCGTCAGGTACGCGAAGTCCTTCATCAGATCTTCGTCGCGGCCGGCTACAACTGCCTGCTCGCCAACGACGGCCGCGAAGGCGTAGAGGTCTTCAAGGCGGGGCGGCCACAGCTCGTGGTCACCGATCTCAAGATGCCGGGTATGACGGGCATCGAGCTTCTCCAGCAGGTTCGCGCGGCGGACGGCGACGTGGCGGTGATCGTGCTGACGGGCGCCGCCGATGTGAAGACCGCGATCGCGAGCCTGAAGCTTGGCGCCCACGACTTCATCATGAAGCCCGTCAACATGGACGAGCTCTTGATCGCCACTGAGCGCGCGCTGGAGCGCCGCCAGCTCCTCATCGACCGGCGCGAGTACCACGACCTCCTCGAGCGGCGCGTCGTCGAGGCCACGCGCGACCTGGCCTCCGCCTACCGCCAGCTCCAGGAAACGTACCACTCGACACTCGAGGCGCTGGGCTCGGCGCTCGACACGCGCGACGTGGGCACCGAGGCGCACTCGCGGCGCGTGCACGGCTACGCGCTGGCGACGGCGCACGAGCACGGCGTGCCCGAGCCGGACCTGCCCGACCTCGCCCATGGCGTCCTCCTCCACGACATCGGCAAGATCGGGATTCCCGACGCGATCCTGCTCAAGCCCGGGCCGCTCACCCCGGAGGAGTGGAAGGTCATGCGGCGCCATCCGGACATCGGCAAGGCGCTGATCGAGCGGATCCCGTTCCTTCGCGGCGCGGTCCCGGTCGTCTGGTCGCACCACGAGAAGTGGGACGGCAGCGGCTACCCGCGCGGCCTCCAGGGAGAGGAGATCCCGCTCGGGGCCAGGATCTTCATGGTCGTGGACGCCTTCGACGCGATGACGTTCGACCGCCCCTACTCGAAGGCGAAACCCTTCGACGTCGCCAAGGCCGAGATCAAACGGTGCGCCGGCGCGCACTTCGACCCCTCGGTCGTCCGGTCCTTCTTCCAGGTGCCGGACGCCCTCCTGGAGGAGGTCCGGCGCAAGAGCGTCGAGCCCTGAGTCACGCGC
Organism: Candidatus Rokubacteria bacterium 13_2_20CM_69_15_1; assembly: GCA_001914535.1. GTDB lineage: Bacteria > Methylomirabilota > Methylomirabilia > Rokubacteriales > CSP1-6 > 20CM-2-70-11. The sequence continues at coordinate 7,215 of MNCR01000110.1, read as the reverse complement.
GGTCCCCCATCCCGAGCTCCTCGCACAGGCGCTGGGTCCTCGCCGATGCGACCGACAGGTCCGCGGCCGTGAGCCCGAGCTCCATGCAGCTCCGCAGAAGCTCGCGCAGCGTCTGGGTCCGCAGCACGGCACCGTCGCGGTCGCCCTCGTCGTTGAGCTCACGGATCGAGAGGGCGCGGACGTCGGCGACGCCCTCGAGCGCGCGCACCAGCGCCGCGCGAGTCTCGGCCTGGCGGTCGGGGCCGATGCCGGCGAGCTTGAGCGCGCGCACGAGCGGGTCGAGCGCGGCCTCATGGTCGCCCGCCTCGACGCGGCGCACGCCGAGCTGCGTGTAACCCCACAACAGGCGCTGGTCCAGCTCCTCACGGCGCTTGGGGGGAAGCGCCTCGTCGGGGACCGACCCGAGCAGCTCCTCGGCGCGGCAAAGCGCGGCGAGCGCCTCCGACTCACGCGCCCCCTGCATGTTCCGGATCGCCTGCGCCGTGAGTTGACCGATCTCGCCCGCGAACGTGCCCGACAGCAGCTCCTCGAACGGAGCCACGCGAGCCGCGGGGATCTCCGGATCTTCGAGGGCCTCTCGGAGCAGTCGCCGCGCCTCGCCGAACTCCTGGCGCCGGAGGAGCTTGTGCACCGACTGCTCGTACGCGGGCCAGAGCTCCGCCCGAGCCGTCTGGTGCCGCCCGCGTAGCCGCGCGTCAGAGGGCACCGCGCTGAGTCCGCGCTCGACCCATGCGAGCGCGCTGCGGAACTCCGCCACGCGGTTGTCGGCGTCGTGGTTCCCGGCGCGCGCGAGCGCGGTCTGAGCGGCGCTCAGCGCGAGGTCGGCGATGTGCTGCGCGTACGTCGGGCGCTCCTCGGCGGGCGCGAGGCGGAGCGCCCATTCGAGTGCGACGCCGGCGCCGGGGTTGTCGCCCAGCCCCTGCTTCGCGAGGCCCACGACGGACCAGAGCGCCGCGGCCGCGTGCGCCTCCGGTGTGGAGCGCGGCGTGTCCCGGAGCCGCGCCAGCGCCTCCTCGCCGGTCGACACCACCTCGTCGTAGTGCCGTTCCTGGTAGAGGGCGGAGCACCGCTCGAGCAGCAGCGGGTCGATCGGCCCCGTCGGCGCCGGCGCGGACGTGGGGGGAGGTTTGCGCCACGGGACGGGTACTTCCGGCGCTTCCACCGGCGCGCCCGGGGCGGGCGCAGGCGGCGTCGGCGCGGGCTCACCCGCGGCCGGCGCCGGCCGCGCCGGCGGAAGGGGACGCGGAACGGGCGCGGGAAGCGACGGGCGCTCCTCGACGCGATCAGCCTGCCCCGCGTGCGACCGCGCGTGGGGCGAGACCTTGCTGCGGCGCACGTGGGTCAGCGGTGCCGACGGCGCGGCCGGCAGGACTGCCTTGGGAGCGGCCACGGGCGCGGGCTTCGCAGGTGGCGGCGCGGGCTCTAGACGCCGAACCGGGTGACGGGGCCGGGACGGCCAGACGAGCTCGAGGATGCCGAGAATCAGGAGGGCGCACGCCCCCACGGCGGCGACGAGGACCAGCGCCTCTTCGCTCAGCACTGGACGTCCACCGGGCGGCGCTCGGCGATCGAGCGGTACGCGGCGAGCACGACCGCGAGGTCGCGCCGGCCTGCGGCGCCGTCCGTCTCGGGCGGCGTGCCCGTCCGCATCGCTTCGTCGAACGCCCGCAGCAGAGCCACGTGGCCTCGGGTGTCGCGTAAAAAGAGCGACAGCCGCGTGCCTCGCCCGCCGCGGAGAAGCACCCAGCGGCCCCGGTTGTCCGCAAAGCACGTGCCGTTCGTCCCCGTCACCGTAGACCATTGAAACCGGGGGAGACCGCGCGCGCCAAGCGAATTGGCGAGGAAGCCGACCACCCCTCCCGGAAGCTCGGCGAGGAGGTCCACGGAGTCCTCGCCCCCGAGGGCGACCGTCCGGGGTGGGGCGAGTGTGAAGACGCGCCGCGGCTCGCCGCCCCACCAGCGGAGGTTGTGGACGTGATGGATACCGGCATCGATGAGGACGCCGCCCCCGCACGCCCCGGCGTCGAGCCGCCAGCCGGCGTGACGCCGATAGCCGCGCGCGATCAGGTGGAGCTCGCGGAGCTCGCCGAGATGGCCTCCGGTGATGAGGCGCCGGACGTGGCGGAAGGCCGGCATGAAGTGGAAGTTCTCGGCGACCATCAGGATCCGGCCCGCGGCGCCGGCGGCGCCGATCATCCTGTCGACCTCGGCCAGCGTGGGCGCGAGCGGCTTCTCGACGAGGATGTGCAGGCCCGCCTCGAGTGCCGTGAGCGCGTCGCGCAGGTGCCGGTCGTGAGGCGTGCACACGAGCGCGCCCGCGGCGCGCGGGTCGCGGACGGCGTCCTCGTACGTGCCGAAGGCGTCCACGGCGGCGAACTCGCGCGCGAAGGCGCGGGCCCGCCCGGCGTCGCGGCTCGCCGCGAGCAGCGGGATCCCGAGGCGACGCGCCGCCCGTGCATGGCGGCGCGCGATCCAGCCGCATCCGAGCAGGACGAGCGCTCGCGCAGCCACGAATTTTGATGCTAGCATGGGCGTAGACGAGGAGGCTCCATGCGCCGGGTCGCGGTGATCGGGGTCGGTGTGACGAAGTTCGGCAAGCACGAGCGCACCTCGGCCGAGCTGTTCGCCGAAGCGGCGGCGGACGCGCTCCTGGACGCCGAGATCCCGCCGAGCGCGGTGCAGGCGCTCTACTACGGCAACGTTGTCGGCGGTGAGACCGAGCACCAGCTCCACACGGGGCCGCAGGCCGCGTCGATCCTGGGCATCCCCGCGATCCCCACGACGCGGTTCGAGACGGCGTGCGCCAGCTCGCACGCGGCCTTCCGGCACGCCGTGATGGAGATCGCCGCGGGCGTCTCCGACGTCGTCCTCGTCGGCGGCGCCGAGCGCGTGCTCAACGTTCCCACGCCCGAGTCGACCGAGTATTTCGCCTACGCCTCCGACGCCGGCTGGGAGCAGACGCTCGGCCTCACCTTTCCCGGCGTCTTCGCGCTCATCGCGCGCGCCCACATGCAGAAATACGGCACGACGGAGGAGCAGATGGCCGCCGTCGCCGTGAAGAACCACAAGCATGGGACGCTCAACCCGAAGGCGCAGTTCCAGAAAGAGATCAGCGTCGAGCAGGTGCTGAAGTCCGCGTACGTCGCGGATCCGCTCAAGCTCCTCGACTGCTGTCCCTTCAGCGACGGCGGCGCCGCCGTGGTTCTCGCGTCCGAAGAGGTCGCGCGCACGCGCACGAGGCCCGTCTGGGTGCTCGCCGCCGCCGCCGCGTCGGACTGGATGCTCCTCGGCGACAAGCGTGACCTCGCCCGCGTGCCCGCCACCGAGCGCGCCGCGGCCGCCGCGTACCGACAGGCGGGGCTCGGTCCGGCCGACGTAGACGTGGTCGAGCTGCACGACTGTTTCACGATCGCCGAGATCGTCGCGACGGAAGGGCTTGGCCTCTTCGAGCCCGGCGCCGGTGGTCGCGCCGCCGCCGAAGGGCGCACGAGCCTCGGCGGGGCGATCCCCGTGAATCCGTCGGGCGGCCTCAAGGCCAAGGGGCACCCGATCGGCGCGACCGGGGCGGCACAGATCGCGGAGATCGTCACCCAGCTCCGCGGTGCGGCGGGACCGCGGCAGGTGGCCGACGCCCGCGTCGGCCTCACCCACACGCTCGGCGGCAACACGGCGACCGTGCTCGTGAGCCTGTTCGGCCGTGACTGAGCCCGCGATCACGCTGCAGACCTTCTTCGAGCGCGCGCGCGACGGCCGGCTCACCGCGGTGCGCTGCCGGAAGTGCGGCGAGCTCGCCATCCCGCCGAGGCAGTTCTGTCCCGCCTGCGGCGAGCGCGCCTGGGAGGCCGTGCGGCTCTCCGGCGAGGGCGCGATCGAGAGCTTCACGGTGATCCGCGTCGCGCCGCGCGCCCACGCCGCGGACGCGCCCTACGCCATCGCAGTCGTGAAGCTCACGGAGGGCGTCTCACTCCTCGGCCGGATCGTGGACATCTCCCTGGAGAAGATCGCCATCGGCGTCCCCGTCCGCTTCCGCCCGCTCGTCAGGGGGAGCCAGACCGCCGTCGGCTTCGGCCCCGCCTGAGCCGCCCGGTCGCCGGGGACAATTGCGCGCGACGTCACGGCCCGCGTCGCCTCCCCATCACGATGACGATGGCGGCGACGACCTCGCATCCGACACAGACGGCGAGCGCCGCGGTGTACGAGCCCGACCAGTCGCGGATCGCCCCCAGGAGGCCCGGCCCAAACGCAAAGGTGAACCGATTGATCGCCACGACGAAGCTCACCACACGGCTGAAGTGCTCCTTGGGGTATTCCACCTGCACGACGAGGCCTGGAAACGTCGTCATGTTGCCGACGCCGAGACCGAAGAGCGCGCAGGCGACGTACAGGACGGACGGCGAGGGCCAGCCGATCATGGTGACCACGGCCACCGCCTGAACGGCGAGGTTGGCGGCGCAAGCCAGCCGCCGGTCCACCCGGTCGATGAACACACCCGTCGCCAGCCGGCCGATGATCGCGGCCAGGGTGGTCAGGCTCAGCGTGAGAGCAGCGCGCTCGGCTCCGAGCCGCGGCGTCAGGTAGGCCACCTGGTGGGTGATGAATCCGACCTGGGCGAGCAGACCGAGCGCGAACGGGGCGGAGATTGTCCAGAAGTGGATCGACCGGAGCAATTCGCGGCGCGGCAGCGCCGGCATCGTCTCGGGCCGCCGGGCCGGGTCGCCCAGCCCGGCCATCGCTCCGTCCGGTCGGAGGCCCATGACCTCCGGCCCCCGGTGCAGGTAGCGCGCGATCAGGGGTAGCACGATCAGCATCATGGCGCCCACCATGACGAGGGCCGCCGTCGCGAAGCCGCGCGCGGCGATGAGGGTGGCCCACAGCGGAACGATGACCACGCCGCCGGCCGCTGCTCCATTCATCGCGATGCTCACGGCCAGGCCCCGCTTCCGGTCGAACCAGGGGGCGACGAGCGTGTTGATGGCGGCTCCGCTCGTGGCCGCCCATCCGACCGCCATCACGCCGAACGCCACGAACAATTGCCAGGGACGCTCGAGCAGCGGGAGGGCCAGGACCCCCAGGCCCAGCGCCCCCACCGCGACACTCACGACCCGGCAAGGGCCGAAGCGCTCGAAGGCGTCGCCGACGAAGGCGGTGAGGCTCGCGCCCAGGACGTAATAGACGGTGATGGCCAGGGAGATGAACGCGATCGGCCATCCATGACGCGCGTTCAGCGCGACGAGATAGATGCCGAGGCTGTAGAAGCCGATGCCGAAGGCGAAAAATGCGATCACGAACGCGACGACGACGATCTTCCATCCGAAGAACACGCGAAATCACCTCGCTGGCCCGGGCGCCACGGACGCGTCGGCCGGGATCATATCAGGCCCTCGCCCGCCCTCTTCCGACTCGAGATCGTCCTCCAACGCGGGATCAGGACGGTGAGGCTCTCCGGCACGTCGCCGTCTTGCACCGGCGGGGGCCCCGGATTAGCTTGGGGAGCGAGGAGGCGCAATGGCCCGGATCGACGGTGTGGCGCCCGACACGGCGGACCCCGGGATCCGTCCGGTGCTCGACGCCCAGACCCGCGCGTGGGGGGCGCCGCTCGCGAACCATCTGCTCTACGCGCGGCGCCCGTCGATCTTCCGCGGCGTCCGCGCCATGTGGACTGGTCTCGACGCCTCCGGCCTCGTCGACGCCAAGCTCGTCGCCCTCATCAACCGGCGCGTGGCGGCCCTGAACGGCTGCGAGTTCTGACAGGACATCAACGCTGCCGTGGGCAGCCGGCTCGGGGTGGAGGCGGAGAAGATCGACGCCCTGCCGGACTACGTCCGGAGCCCGCTCTACACCGAGGCCGAGCGGGCGGCGCTCGAGTACGCGGACGCCATCACCATCACCGGCCGGGACGTGAGCGACGAGCTGTTCGCGCGCCTGCGCCGCTTCTACGACGACGACGCGCTGGTCGAGCTCACGGCGGTCATCGCCTGGGAGAACGCGTCCAGCAAGTTCAACCGCGCCCTGCGGGTGCCATCGCAGCAGCTCTGGAAGCGATGAGCCGCGTCGCCCTTCTGACGGGCTTCGAGCCGTACGGCGGGCGCGGCGTCAACCCCGCCACCGAGGTGGTCACACGGCTCGACGGCGCCGAGATCGAGGGCGCGCGCGTGGCGGGCCGCGTCCTGCCCGTCTCCTTCGGCGCGCTGCGGTCGCAGATCCACGAGCTGATGCGGGACGTGACGCCCGCCGTGGTGGTGAGCCTCGGCCTCTGGCCGGGCGAGCCCACGATCCGGCTCGAGCGCGTCGCCCTCAACCTGGCCGACTTCGAGATCCCCGACAACGACGGCGCGCTCCTCCGCGACGACGTCGTTGCGGCGGCAGCGCCGACGGCCATCGCCTCCACGCTGCCCCTCCGCGCGATCGAGCGCGCGCTCCTGCACGCCGGGATCCCCGCGCGCCTGTCAATGACGGCCGGCGCCTTTCTCTGCAACGCGACGATGTACACCTTCCTCAACACCGAGCCGGCCGGGCGCGGCGTCCCGTGCGGCTTCGTGCACCTGCCCTACTTGCCCGAGCAGGTGGCGGCGCTCCTCGAGGACCTGCGCAAGGAGCAGGTGCTCGAGCTGCACCAGCGCGCCGACCTCGCGTCGATGAGCCTCGCCACGATGGTGGAGGCGGTGCGCATCGTCCTCGGCGTGTCGCTCGCGGCGGCCGCCTGATCCCGGATGGCCGAGGCGATCCTCCAGCTCGAGCAGGTCACGAAGCGGTTCGAGCGCACGCCCGCCGCCGACCGGCTCTCGCTCACCGTCCGCCGCGGCGAGTTCTTCACGTTCCTCGGGCCGAGCGGCTCGGGCAAGTCGACGATCCTCCGCATGATCGCGGGCCTCGAGCGGCCGGACGCCGGCCGCATCCTGATCGCGGGGCGGGACGTCGAGGGCGTGCCGCCGTGGCGCCGGAACCTCGGCATGGTCTTCCAGCACTACGCGATCTTCCCCCACATGACGGTGGCGCAGAACGTGGGCTACGGGCTCCGCGTCCGCCGCCGGCCGGCCGTCGAGATCGGCGAGAAGGTCGCCCGGCTCCTCGCCCTCGTCGGGCTCGCCGGCATGGCCGGGAAGAACGTCACGCTCCTGAGCGGCGGCGAGCAGCAGCGCGTCGCCCTGGCCCGCGCCCTCGTGCTCGAGCCCTCGCTCCTCCTCCTCGACGAGCCGCTCTCCGCGCTCGACGAGA
>MNCR01000038.1 GCA_001914535.1 Candidatus Rokubacteria bacterium 13_2_20CM_69_15_1 | reverse complement strand
ATGATGCTCGGGACCCTTCCCCTTGCGGTTAAGGTACGCGAGGCCTTCTTCCAGATCGAGCGAGGTCGCGACGCCTTCCAGCGTGAGCCCCAGCTTGACCATCGAGAAGGCCACCTCCGGCTGGATCCCCACGATGACGGTCTCCGCTCCGCGGAGCTTGATCATGTGGGCGACGTCGCGCAGCGTCCGGGTCGCGAACGAATCGATCACGTCGAGGGCTGTAACGTCCACGATGACCGCCCGGGCCCGGACCTTGCTGACCTGCACGACCAGCGTGTCGCGTAGCTGCTTGAGGTCGTCGTCCGTGAGCGCGGACTGGACCGTGGCGATCAGATACGCGCCCTGCTTGAGGATCGGAACCTGCACGGTCCCCTCCCCCCGCGCTACGCGGGCTCGGTGGTAGGCTCCTGAATCAGGACGACCTTGTAGCCGAGCAAGCGCTCCGCCTCTTCGATACCGCCCTGGAGGTCGCCCACCGTGTTCATCTTCCCGAGATCCACTCCGATGTTAACAAGGGTCTGCGCGATTTCCGGCGACAGTCCTGTGACGATCACGGTTGCGCCGAGGAGCCGCGCGGCCTCGACGGTCTGGACGAGGTGGTTCGCCACGGGCGAGTCGATGTAGGGCACGCCCGTGATGTCCAGCACGACGACCTTGGCGCGGTTGGTCCGGATGCCGCGGAGCAGCTGCTCGGTCAGCTGGCGCGCGCGCTGAGGGTCGATGACGCCGATGATCGGCAGGATGAGCAACCGCTCGCGGACCTGGAGCACCGGGGTCGACAGCTCGCGGATCGCCTCCTGCTGTTCGCGGATGATTCGCTCGCGTTCCTGGACGAAACCGACGGCGACCGTGATCGCGATGCGGTTGGCGGCGGGCTCGTAGGCGTCGAGGATCCGGTTGAGCTTGTTGAAGTCCTCGTGATACGTCGCGAACAGCGAGCGCGCGAGCACGTCGCGAAGCAGGAGCACGATCCCGACGACCTCGTGGGTCTCGACGCCTCGCGGAATGATGCGTTCCGAGAGGTTCCGCGCGTAGGCTTGCAGGGCCTCGTACGTCCCCGTCTCGAGAGCCTCGACGTAGTTGTCGTACACCGACGTCGCCTCGGCGAAGATCTCTTCCTTCGTCATCGCCGTCAGCAGCTTGGCCTCGGTGATGAGCCGGGCCCACTCTTCGCGGAGCTGGGCGCGCTGGTTTCTGAGGTGCGCCACCAGCTCTCTCAGGCGAGAGGCCGTGCTTTCCAGACGGGGTTCGGCTGCGGTGGCCAGTTCCCGGCGGTCACTCATCTTGGACACCTCCTAGCCAGCTCGACGTAACACGGGTGTTCGGAGTTGACCCCACTGCACTTTAGGTTCTGTTGCCGGGATTATCCTATCAGGTATTTACCTGACTTGGCTCGCGGAAAACCCCATGAAGTCGTGGTGTCACAAGCGCTGGTGCTCGCGTAGGCGTTCACTTGACTTGTTCAGGTCAAGCATTTCAGGAAGATACGGAGCCTCGTCGGTCAGCTCGACCCGGGTGACCCCTCTCATCCGGGCCACGATCTGTGCGATTCGCGAAGCGGCCGCGGCGATCGCGTCGATGCGCTCACGCGCCTTCGCGTCCACCTCGTCGGCCAGGAGATGGGTATGTCCCATGACGGCGGCCAGCGGATTGTTGATCTCGTGCGCGGCCGCGGCGGCGAGGCTCGCGACATAGCGGAGGGTGTCGCGTTCCCGGAGGGCGACCTCCATCCGCTTTCGGTCCGTGATGTCACGGGCGATCGCAGACGCTCCGACGATCCGCCCCTCCGCGTCGCGGGTCGGCGACACCGTCACTGACACGTCGATCCTCCGCCCGTCCTTCGTCATCCGCACCGTGTCGTAGGGCTCGACCCGCTCACCCCGTGCGATCTGCGTGAGGATCTTCGGCAGCTCGTCCCCGAGCTCCGGCGGAATGATGAGCGCGATCGGCCGCCCGATGGCCTCGCGGCCCGAGTACCCGTAGAGACGCTGGGCGCCCGCGTTCCAGCTCGTGATCGTGCCGTCGAGCGTCTTCGCGATGATCGCGTCGTCCGAGAACTCCACGATCGACGCGGCCCGGGCCAGGGCCTCTTCGACCCGGCCCCGTTCCGCGATCACCGCCGCCAGGAGCAGCGTCATCATCGCGATCGTGCCCATGAAGGCCTGCAGCAGCAGGAGCGACTCGTTCTCTGTGCCCCAGACGAAGGGCCCGGCCCCCCGCGACGTGCCCCAGGTCGCGATCACCGAGAGGAGGACGACGCACGTCGCCGCTTCCCGCAGCCCGAACCGGAACGCGGCCAGAATGAGCAGCGGGACGCACAGGAACTCGAGTGGATAAACCCTCACCCACGCTGACCCCAGGCCGCCGAACACCGCCAAGCCGACGACCACCACGGAGCCGAGCAGCAGCGCCAGCTCCATGGCCCTCGCCCCGGTGAGACGCAGGGTGCGGTCCACGCCCCAGAGGATCAGGGCCGGGGCCACCACAAGCACGCCGGCCGCACTGCCGAGCCACCGCGTAAGCCACAGCGCTCCAAAGCGGTCCCAGCTCGCGAAGCCCGCGAGCGACAGACAGGTCGCGCCGATCGTCGCGCTGACGGCCGTGCTGAGGAATCCGGCGAGGGCGGCAAACGCGAAGATATCCCTCGCCCGACCGAAGACGTTGCCGCCGGTGAACCGTGTCACGAGGAAGGCGCCGAGGAGCCCCGCGAGCGTGTTGCCGCTGGCGACACCGAGCGTGGTCCACACGGATCCCTCGGTCGTGACGTTCACCAGGAACGACCCCACGAAGAGCGCGGGCCAGACACGGTATCCGAGCAGGAGTGGAGCCGCCAGCGCGATGCCGGCGGGCGGCCACACCGCCGTCGAGGTGGAGAAGCCGAGGATGAGCCCGAGCTTCCCGACAACGAAGTAGACGCCGGTGAGGACCAGGAGGCCCCACGGCATCGGGGACAGACGCGGCAGAGCCATGGCGCCTAGTCTAGGCCCGGCCCCGTGTTGATCCTATCGGCAATTCTCTCCGTTCCATCAGGGGAAAACCCCCCAACCCAATTGCATCGTTGCGCTCCCTCACCTAGACAGCCTCGCGAATATCGTGAGAATAATATCGTGAGAATAATAATGTCACAGATCTCACGAGCGATCGATGCCATGCTGGGCCATGCCGAACCCACCGCGTGGGCGCCGCCTCGGGCGCTGAGGTGCGATGGAGCCTCTCCGTGACTTCTCGAGCCAAATCCCGTCGCTGCTGTCGCGCTACGGAGCTGCCGTCGGCCTGACGGGACTGGCGCTGTTGGCCAGCTTGGAGGTGGTACCGCACTGGAGCCCGCGCCACCTCCTCTGGCCCTTCTATGCCGCGGTGCTGCTCGCCGCCTGGTTAGGCGGCCTTGGCCCCGGGCTCTTTGCGACGATCCTCGCCGCGCTCGCGGTCACCCGTCTCTTCCTGCCTTCGACGCCCGCGCCGATGGTCCGTGACGCCGGGGATCTCATCGGGCTCCTCCTGTTCCTCGGCGTCGGCGTTCTCTTCAGCGCCTTGAACGCTCGGCTGCGCGCGGCCGAGCGTCGCGCCGAGTCGCTCGACCGCGAGCTGCGACGCGAGGTCGACGAGCGGAAGACGGTCGAAGCGATAGCCGCCAAGCTCGCGACGGTCGTGGAGGAGCTCCAGACCTCGGTCGACCGTTCCCGGCAGCAGATCGGGAGTCTCACCGCGGTCTCCCGTGCGCGGCGCGACGGACGGATCGTGGAGTGCAGCGAGCTCTTCGTGCGCCTCCTCGGCGCGCCCTCGTCCGAGGAGGTCCTCACGCTACGCATGCGAGACATCTTCCGCGATCCGGCGCAGTGGCAGAAGCTGACGGCTTCGCTCGGACCGGGAGCCATGGTCGAGAACCAGGAATTGCACTGGCGGCGGGTCGACGGCGCGCCACTGACGGTCCTCGCCAGCATCCGCGAGGTCGATGGCCTCATCGAAGCCATCGCGGTCGACATCACGGACGACACGCGCGCCGACGAGGTCGAGCGCTAGAACGCGCCCCTAGCTAGTGCCTCACGAGGGCCCAGCCGAAGCTCTGGAGATCCTTGGTGAGGTCCCGTTCGCGCCGGTCACTGCGGCGCCGCTCCATCGCGGCTCGAATCGGGCCTTGGCGCCGCTCCCCCAACCGACGATCGAGGATGACGTCCACGGTCTCACTGGCAAACACATGCTTGAGGTATGTGAATCGTCCCGGTTCTGTGCGCGAGACAATGAGGAGCAGACGGGCCACACTACCTCCCCGAGACTGACCGTCTCCGACCCATACCTTTGCGTCTGGCAAAAGCTGGTTCGTCCGACCGCGCCGGCGCGTGACTGCGCTGAAGATCGAGACCCATCCTTGCCCCGGTCCGTCTTGTCACTGTCTGCATGTCGGGGCCCAGAATAACCTTTTTGCCGTTTTCCGGAAACTGGGAAAATACCGCAAGTCGAATGAGGAAAAGCCCTACTCCGACCCTCAGGGCCCCCGGCCCCTGGAAATCCGCCCAGGCCGTCCCAGGAAGGACCGCTTGCGGAGGCCCCGGGGTGGCGCTATTGATGGGCCCCGATGCGAGGACCTTTCAACGCCGGTGGCGCCGACCCTCGTGGGGTCGGCGGCGAGTACCTGGAGCGCGTCCAGGCGCTGGCCCCTCAGATCGAAGCCTGCGCCGATCAGATCGAGCGGGATCGACGTCTGCCCTCGGCGCTCCTCGCGGCGCTGATCGACGCGGGCTTGTTTCGACTGCTCCTGCCCCGCTCGCTCGACGGCGCCGAGGTCGATCCGGTCACGTTCGTGCGGGTGATCGAAGCCGTCAGCAGCGCCGACGCGAGCACGGCCTGGTGCCTCTGTCAGACCGCGGGATGTTCGATGGTCGCGGCGTACCTGCGACCGGACGTCGCGCGGGAAATCTTCGGGCGCGATCCCCGGGCGATCCTCGCCTGGGGACCGGCGTCGGAGGCCCGAGCCATCGCCGTGGACGGTGGCTACAGGGTGACGGGCACGTGGAACTTCGCGAGTGGGGGGCGTCACGCCACCTGGCTCGGCGGCTACTGCCCGATCGGGGCGCCGGACGGGACGCTCCGCCGGGGCGAGGACGGCACGCCCGTGGGCCGCACGATGCTCTTCCCGGCCACGAGCGCCACGATGCTCGACGTCTGGCACGTGATCGGGCTCAAGGGAACGGGGAGCGATTCCTTCTCGGTCTCCGACCTCTTCGTCCCGGACGAGCACTCGGTGGCCCGGGACGACCCCTCGGAGCGACGGCACTCGGGCCCGCTCTACTGCTTCACGACCGGGAGCCTGTTCGCGGCCGGCTTCGCCGGCGTCGCACTCGGCATCGCGCGGCGCACGCTCGATGCGTTCGTCGACCTGGCCAAAGCCAAGACGCCGCGAGGATTCACGCGACCGCTCCGTGACAACGCGGTGGTCCAGTCCCAGGTAGCGCAGGCCGAGGCTCGGCTCGGCTCCGCGCGACTCTTCCTGCTGGCCTCGCTCGAGGAGATCTGGCGTGAGGTGGGACGCCTGGGGAGCCTGACGCTCGACCAGCGGGTTCGCATCCGACTCTGCGCCACCTATGCCATCCATCAGGCCAAAGAGGTCGTCGAGACCGCCTACCACGCGGCCGGCGCGACCGCGATCTTTGCGAGCGGCGCGTTCGAGCGCAGGTTCCGGGACATGCACGCGGTGACTCAGCAACTCCAGGGCCGTCAGGCGCATTTCGAGACGGTCGGCCGGTTCCTGCTGGGACTCGAGCCCGACACGTCGTTTCTCTAGACGCTCGCCAGCGCGGCGGACGCTCAGGCAAAGGGGCCCATGAAGATCCACCGGCTCTACGTCGACACGAACGGCGAGTCCCACTTCGAGGACGTCGAGATCCCGCTCACGGAGTCGACCCGCGCGGGGCGGCTGTCGGCGCGCCTTCCCGCCACGGGGATCATCTTCCGTGAGGTGTCGCCCGACTACGACCTGGACTGGCACCCGGCCCCGCGGCGACAGTACATCATCAATCTCGACGCGGGCGTGCAGATCACCGCGAGCGACGGCGAAACACGCCGCATCGGCGCCGGCGAGGTCATCCTCGTCGAGGACACGTGGGGCAAAGGGCATCGCTCCAAGGCGCTCGACGGCAAGCCGCGCCGCTGCCTCTTCGTCCCCGTGGACTGAGGGAGGAACGCCCGGAATGCCGACGGCGCTCGACGACATCACGGTACTCGACCTCTCCCACGCCCTCGCCGGCCCGTTCGCGTCGACGCTGCTCGCGGACTTTGGCGCCCGCGTGATCAAGGTCGAGCCACCCGGCAGCGGGGACATCGCGCGTGCGTGGGGGCCGCCGTTCTACGGCAGCGAGCCCGCGTACTTCGTCAACCTGCAGCGCAACAAGCAGAGCGTCGCGATCGACCTCAAGCACGCGGAGGGCCCGGAGCTGTTCCTCCGCCTCATGGAGCGCGCCGACGTGGTGCTCGAGAACTACCGGGTCGGGACGCTCGAGAAGCTCGGCATCGACTACGCGCGCGCTCGCGCGCGTCACCCCGGCATCATCTACTGCTCGGTCTCGGGCTTCGGACAGACGGGGCCGTACCGCGACCGCGCGGCGCTCGATCTCATCGTGCAGGCCGAGAGCGGCATGCTCAGCGTCACCGGTGAGCCCGGCGGACGCGGCGTGCGCTGCGGCGTCTCGATCGCCGACATGACCGCAGGGCTGTACGCGGCATTCGGCATCCTCACCGCGCTCCACGCCCGGGAGAACACGGGTCGCGGACAGGCCATCGACGTCTCGATGCTCGAGGGCCAGCTGGCCCTCCTCCACGGCATGATCGGTGCCTATCTCGCCGACGGCATCGTGCCCGAGCCGATGGGCACGGCCTACAAGGCCCTCCTCCCCTACCAGACCTTCAGAACGCGGACGCGGGACCTGGCGCTCGCGGTGGGAAGCGACAAGCTCTGGCGGATCTTCTGCCCACTCCTGGGTCTCGACGATATGCTCGACGACCCGCGCTACGGGACCAACGCCGCCCGAGCCGCGAACCGCGCGTCGCTGATCGCGAGGCTCGAGGAGGTCTTCCTCACGAAGACCTACGAGGAGTGGGAGGCGCTCCTGCTACCGGCCGGAGTTCCGATGGGCGCCATCAACACGATCGACACGGTCGTGGAGCATCCTCAGGTGAAGGCGCGGGGCATGCTCGTCGAGTGCGAGCACCCGATCGCGGGCAAGGTCAGGATCGTGGGCCCGCCCGTGCGGTTGTCGGAGACTCCCGGAGCCATCCGGGAGCCGGCGCCGCTTCTCGGCCAGCACACCGACCAGGTGTTGCGCGAGCGCCTCGGGCTCGGCGACGACGAGATCGCGCGGCTGCGCCGGGCCGGCGCGATCGGGAGCCGGCGCTAGCCGACGCGGGGCGGGCCGCCTTCACGGCGTCTCCTTTTCGTTGCCGGTCCGTGGCGTGTAGACGACGCGACGCCCCGCAGTCTTGCGAATCACGCGGCCTCCCCGGCGGAAGAGCCCACCGAGCAGCCGAACCGCCGCATAGTAGATGTACCGCGACGCAAACTCGTCCCGTGCCATGAGGCGCAGGAAGCAATCGTCGGCCTGGCGTCGTGTGAGGGGGAGGTCATCGGGCAGGAACTGGTACAGGGCGTCGTGAATGAGCGAAGCGTAGTAGGTCTTGGGCCTGCCGGTGCGGGAGTGGACGACGCCATCCGGCACGCCAAAGGAGAAGTCCAGAAGGCAGAACTTGGGCGTGCAGCCGTCCCACGCGTAGTCCCGTGGGACCATGATGGTGCCGTCGGTGCGAACGATAAGACGGACGACGCCCGTTCGATCCTCGAAGGCCCAGTCGCGCTCGAATCGGTATGGGGACTGCCAGCTGTACGCGTGGTCGAGCCGGTACCGCCAGCTGACGGCGTTCTTGCAGAGCATGGGCAGGCCTCCATGGCGCCGGTTTCTGGGAGCGATGGCACCGCGGCACCCCCCTGTTGTAGCAGATCGAACGGATCACGCCCACCCCACCCGCCGGGGTCGTGTGCCGGTGCTATAAGACAGACCGCTCCATTGACCGCACGCCACCCGCGGGACTACTCTCGGCCCACACCAGAGGTCGCCGTACCGCCGCGCGAGAAGGTCGGATGGAGGCCGGCATGGACTGGCAGAAGGAGATGGACGAGCTGAGGCGCCGCGAGGAGCTCGCGGAGCAGCTCGGCGGACCCGAGCGTGTCAAGCGCCAGCACGATGGCGGGCGCTATACCATCCGCGAGCGCATCGCCAAGCTCGTGGACGCCTCCACCTTCCACGAGCTCGGCAAGATCGCCGGCCGGGCGACCTACGACGAGCACAACGACCTCGAGAGCCTCGTCCCCTCCAACTTCGTGTTCGGGCGCGCCACCGTGGACGGGCGGCCCGTCGTCGTCGGCGGCGACGACTTCACCGTGCGCGGCGGTTCGGCGGACGCGACCATCAAGGGCAAGCACACCATGTGCGAGCGGATGGCGCACGACCTGCGGCTCCCGTTGATCCGTCTCGTCGAGGGCTCCGGCGGGGGCGGCTCGGTCAAGACCATCGAGACCACCGGCCGCGCGAACGTCCCCGCCGTCGACGGCTGGGAGTGGGTCGTCGCCAACATGGGCACGATCCCACGGGTGGCGCTCGGCCTCGGCTCCGTGGCCGGCCTCGGCGCGGCGCACCTGGCCGCGGCGCACTATTCGATCATGATCAAGGAGAAGTCGGCGCTCTTCGTCGCCGGGCCGCCCGTCGTCGAGCGCCTCGGTCAAAAGCTCACCAAGAACGAGCTCGGCGGCTGGGAGATCCAGCTCAAGGCCGGCGCCGTCGACGACGCCGTGGACACCGAGGACGAGGCCTTCGCCCGCGCCCGTCGCTTCCTCTCGTACCTGCCGTCATCCGTCGACGAGCTCCCGGCGCGCGGGCCGCGGACCGACGAGCCCGAGCGCCGCGAGCCCTGGCTCTTCGAAGCGATCCCCCACGACGTCCGGAAACCGTACAAGATGCGCGCGATCGTCATCACGGGGTTCGCCCGCCTCGACGGATGGCCGGTGGCGCTGATGGCGAGCGACCCGCTCTTCTACGGCGGTGCCTGGACGGCGGACACCTGCCAGAAGGTCGAGCGCTTCGTGGACATCGCCCAGACCTTCCACCTGCCGGTCGTCTATCTCGTGGATTGCCCCGGCTTTCTCATCGGCCGAGACGCCGAGCAGACCGGCACCATCAAGCAGGGCGTCCGCGCGATGTCCGCGATCTGGCAGACCACCGTCCCCTGGTGCGCGGTGATCGTCCGCAACGTCTTCGGCGTCGCCGGCGCCGCCCATCGCAACGGCAGCCGCTACTGCACGCGCTACGCCTGGCCCTCGGGCCGCTGGGGCTCGCTCCCGCTCGAAGGTGGGATCGAGGCGGCCTACCGCGCGGAGCTCGACGCCGCGCCCGACCCGAAGGAAAAGCTCGCCGAGATCGAGGCGCGCCTGACGAAGCTCCGCTCGCCCTTCCGCTCGGCGGAGACGTTCTGGATCGAGGAGATCATCGACCCCCGCGACACGCGGCCGCTCCTCTGCGAGTTCGCGAACCTGACGGCCCCGCTCCGACAGCCGGGTCCGTCCGTGCACCCCATGCGGCCGTAGCGCGGCAGGTAGACACCGGGGACCGCCGAGGGAGGTCAGGCGTACCGGATGCCGATGAGCTCCGCGACCAGCACGGGGCGCTCCTGCCCTTCGAGCTCGACGGTCATCTCGGACGTCACCCGCACGCCGCCGCCCGCCACTTCTTCGGCGCCGACGATCCGTTGGCGCAGGCGGATCCGCGAGCCCGCCGGCACGGGGCTGATGAAGCGAATCCTGTTCGAGCCGTAATTGATGGACCGGCTCCGCCGGGTGACCTCGAGCAGCGTGGCGGCCATTCGCGGCACCAGCGACAGCGTCAGGTAGCCGTGGGCGATCGTCTTGCCCCCGGGCATCTCGCGGCGCGCGCGCTCGACGTCCACGTGAATCCACTGGTGGTCGCCCGTGGCGTCCGCGAACTGGTCGATCATCGCCTGATCGACCGTGATCCACTCCGAGGGACCCAGCTCGAGCCCGACGTGGTGGAGAATTTCCGTTGGACGTTCCAACGTGAGCATCGACCCTCCTCCCGATCTTACCGCCGTGGCGGCGCCACCCAAGACATCGCACGCGCGTGGCGCTCCTCGAACTCGCCAATGCGCGCTTCGAAGTCGAGCGTCAGGCCGAGCTCGTCGCGGCCGGTTAACAGCATCTCCTTACGGAACGGATCGGCCTCGAACCGGTGCTGCGCGCCGCCGGGCGCGCCCACGGTCTGCGCGTCGAGGTCCACGGTGACCGCCGCCCCGGGCCGCTCGTGGAGCTGGCGCCGGAGCCCGGCGACGATCTCGCCCGGCAGGATCACCGGCAGCAGCCCGTTCTTGTAGCAGTTCGCATGAAAGATGTCGCCCAGGCTCGGCGCGATCACCGATCGGATCCCGTACGCCTCGAGCACCCAGACCGCCATCTCTCGCGACGAGCCGCAGCCGAAATTCTCGGCCACGACGAGGATCCTCGCCCCGCGGTACGGCGCCTGGTTCAGGACGAACTCGGGCTTCTCCGAGCCGTCGGCGTTGAAGCGCACGTCGCGGAAGAGGAAGCCCGCGTACCCCGGGGCCCCCTTGGGCTTCACCAGGAAGCGCGCGGGAATGATGCGGTCGGTGTCGATGTTGGGCAGATCGAGCGGCGCCGCGACCGCCGTGAGCCTGGTGAAGGGCTCCACCTCAGCTCTGAAGCGTGCGGACGTCGGTGAGGCGGCCCGTCACCGCGGCGGCGGCCGCCATCGTCGGCGACACCAGGTGCGTGCGCGCGCCCTTGCCCTGACGTCCTTCGAAGTTGCGATTCGAGGTGGAGGCCACGCGCTCGCCCTCGCGCGCGGTCTCGCCGTTCATCCCCACGCACATCGAGCAGCCCGCCTCGCGCCACTCGAAGCCGGCCGCGACGAAGACGCGGTCGAGCCCTTCGGCCTCGGCCGCGCGCTTGACCAGCCCCGAGCCCGGCACGATCCACGCGGGCACCGTGGCGCGGCGCCCCTTCACCACCCGCGCGACCGCGCGCAGGTCCTCGAGCCGGCTGTTGGTGCAGGAGCCGATGAAGACGCGATCCACCCTGATCTCCGTGAGCGGCGTGCCGGGCTTGAGCCCCATGTAGGCGAGGGCGCGCTCCATGCTGGCCCGGCGCGCCGCGTCGTCGACGTCCGCTGGATTTGGCACGCGGCCCGTGATGGGCAGGGCGTCCTGCGGGCTCGTCCCCCAGGTCACCGTCGGCGCGATCTCACCCGCGGAGAGCTGCACGTCGCGGTCGAACGGGGCGCCGGGATCGCTCGGGAGCGTCTTCCAGGCGGCGAGGGCGTCGCCCCACGCGTCGCCCCGAGGCACCCAGGGCCGGCCCTCGAGATAGGCGAAGGTCGTCTCGTCGGGCGCCACCATGCCGGCGCGCGCGCCCGCCTCGATCGACATGTTGCAGACCGTCATGCGCTCGTCCATGGACATGGCGCGGAAGGTCGACCCCGCGTACTCGATCGCGTGCCCCACGGCGCCGGCCGCGCCGATCTTGAGGATGATCGCCAGGATCACGTCCTTGGCGCCGACGCCGGCCGGCAGCCGGCCCTCCACCGTGATGCGCATGACCTTGGGCGTCTTCTGCCAGAGCGTCTGCGTCGCCATCACGTGCTCGACTTCCGTCGAGCCGATGCCGAAGGCCAGAGCCCCGAACGCTCCGTGCGTCGCCGTGTGCGAGTCGCCGCAGACCAGCGTGATGCCCGGGAGCGTCAACCCCAGCTCCGGCCCGATGACGTGCACGATCCCCCGCCGCGCGTCGCCGACGCCGAAGTAGACGATCCCCTGCGCGGCGGTGTGCTGGCCGAGCGAGGCGACCATCGCGCGGATCTCCTCGTCGGGCGCGGGCGACCCGGGCGAGGTCAGCACATAGTGGTCCGCCGTCGCGAACGTGAGGTCGGGCCGCCGCACCCGCCGCCCGCTGTTCTGGAGCCGTCCGAAGGCGCGCGTCGAGCCCTCGTGCAGCAGGTGCCGGTCGATATACAGAAGGACGTGCCCGCCCGGCCCCTCGGCCACGACGTGGCGCGACCAGATCTTCTCGAACATCGTTTGCGGAGAGAGCGTCATATCACTCCACGAGGGAACGTGCGTCAGCCCCAGACTATACTCCCCACGCCGGCCTCGGCCCCGGTCGAGGTCCGCGACGCCCGTCTCCTCGCGGTCGGCTCGGCTCGCCGCCTACGGCGTTCGATCGGCCCGGCGCCAGCGAGCGTCGAGGCTCCACGGGCCGGCGCCCGCCCCAGCGAGGTACAACCAGACGAAGCAAAAGAGCGCCGCCAGCTCGCCCTGATTGAGGATCGGCCAGAAGCCCCGGGGCGCGTGGCGGAGGAAATACGCGACCGCCATTTCTCCCGCCAGGAGCAGGGCCACAGGCCGAGTGAAGAGCCCGACGAGCAGCAGCAAGCCGCCGAACGTCTCGAGTACGCCGGCCAGGCCCTGCAGCGAGGCCAGTGGGACGGGGTCGCGCGGCTGGCCCGCGGGCACGGTGAAGAGCTTCTGGGTGCCGTGCGCCATGAAGAGAAACGCGGCGTCGATCCGGAGCAGGCTCCGTAAGTACGGCGCCCAGCGCGCCGCGACGGGTCCGATGAGACGACGGGCCATCCAGACGGGGTCCCTCCGTCAGTTCGAGCCACGCAGGACGCGACCCGGCAGGCGGCCCGTCGGTTCACCGTCGCGAAAGACCACCTCGCCGTTGACGAGCGTCGCGTGGTAGCCCACGGCACGCCGGACGATCCGTGTGGCGTCGCCAGGAAGGTCGCGCCGGTCCTCCCGGTCGCCCGCCGCCACACGGTCCGGATCGAAGACCACGAGATCGGCGGCGAGTCCCTCGCGCACGAGCCCGCGGTCCCGCACGCCGAGCAGCAGCGCCGGCTCGAACGTCAGCCGCCGCACCGCCGCTTCGAGGGAGAGCGCGCCCTTGTCCCGCACCCAATACCCGAGCAGGTGGCTCGAATATGCCGTCTGACAGATGAAGGCCACGTGCGCCCCACCGTCGGAGCCGCCGACGATGACGTACGGGTCGGCGATCATCGCCCGCAGCGCGTCCTCGTCACCATTCTGGAATCCGACGATGCGGAAATCGGTCGCGAGCTCCTCGTCGAGCGCCAGATCGAGCATGGCGTCGAGCGGACTCTTTCCCTGCGCGCGCCCGATGTCGACGACGTTCTTCCCGAGCCAGGGGCGGTTCCGCTCGTGGGTGACCGCGTCGACGAAGACGTCCTGCATGCGCTTGGAGAACACGCGCGGCGTCGGGTCGTCCAGGTCGGCCTGGAGCGCCGCACGCACCTCAGGCATGCGCAGGCGCGCGCGCTTCTCGGCCCGCGGGCGCGATGTCTCGAAGAAATCCTTCCAGGCCGGCATGTCGCCGAAGATCCCGCCGCGCAGCGAGAAGCTCAGGTCGAAGCGCTCGCAGAGCGCGAGCGGGTGGATCCGGGCGCCCGCGCGGAACTGGCTCCGGGTCCAGTCGAGGACCTGCCGCCAGTGGTCCGGCGCGTTCCAGGAGTGCAATAACAGGTTCCAGAGGACGGGGCGCCCGCTCGCAGTCGAGAGCTGGGCCATGAAGCGCAGATCGTCGGCGCCGACGAGCGGGACCGCCTTTGGGATGAAGCAGACGACGCCCCGCCGGAAGGGTTTGAGCGCCCGGGCCAACGCGATGATCTCGTCGCCGTCGGCCCAGCGGCTCGGCACGGGCAGGCCGTCGCCGTCGAAGTGGACGGGGCCGTACGAGGACGAAAACCCGAAGGCGCCCGCGTCCATGCACTCGGCGACGACGTCCGCCATCGCCTGGATCTCCTCGGCGGTGGCGGCGCGCTTGCGCGCGTCGTCGCCCATCACGTGGTACCGGATCGTCGAGTGCGGCGCCAGGGACATGACGTTGACGCCGAGGCCACGGTCGAGGGCGTGGAGGTACTCTCCGTAGCTCTGCCAGCTCCACGGGACCCCCTGCTCCAACGACGCGAGCGGCATCGCCTCCACCTTCGCCAGCATCGTCCGGATGTAGTCGCGATGCTCGGGCTTGAGCGGCGCGATGCCGAAGCCGCAGTTGGTCATGAGCACGCTCGTGAAGCCGTGCCATGACGTCGGGGTGGCGAGCGGGTCCCAGAAGAGCTGGGCATCGTAGTGGGTGTGCGGGTCGATGAATCCGGGCGCCACCACGCGGCCGGTGGCGTCGACCACCTCGCCTGCGCGACCGTCGACCTTCCCGATCGCGACGATCCGCCCGCCGGCGATCCCGACGTCCGCCTGGTAGGCGGGCATCCCCGATCCGTCCGCGACGAGCCCGTTCTTGATCAGGACGTCATAGTCCATGGTCCACCTCCCCGGGGACGCCTACGCGCCCGGCCCTCGTTCCATCGAGTAGGGTTGCCAGCGCAC
>MNCR01000079.1 GCA_001914535.1 Candidatus Rokubacteria bacterium 13_2_20CM_69_15_1 | reverse complement strand
ACCGCGTCCTCGAGGTGGACTACGACAACCAGCTCGCGGTCGTCGAGCCGGGCCTCGTGAACCTCCACCTGTCCTGGAAGGTCGGGCCGAAGGGCTACTACTACGCGCCCGATCCCTCGAGCCAGCAAGCGTGCACGATCGGCGGGAACATCGCCAACAACTCGGGCGGCCCCCACACGCTGAAGTACGGCGTCACGACCAACCACGTGCTCGGTCTCGAAGTCGTGATGCCCGACGGCGAGATCGTGTGGCTCGGCGGGAAGACGCGCTCGGCGCCCGGCTACGACCTCACCGGCGTGTTCGTGGGCTCCGAGGGCACGTTCGGGATCGCCACGAAGGTCGTCGTGCGCATCTTGCGGAAGCCGCAGGCGGTCAAGACGGTGCTCGCGGTCTTCGACCACGTCGACCGGGCGTCCGAGGCGGTGTCGGCCATCATCGCGCGCGGGCTCGTGCCCGCCGCCGTGGAGATGATCGACCAGCTGACGATCCAGGCCGTCGAAGACGCGTTCGGCTGCGGCTATCCGCGCGACGCGGCCGCCGCGCTGCTGGTCGAGCTGGACGGCCTCGCCGTCGGCATGGAGGCGCAGGCCGAGCGGATCATCGCGGCGTGCCGCGACTCGGGCGCCCGCGAGATCCGCACCGCACGGGACGAGGCCGAGCGCGCGCTCCTGTGGAAGGGGCGCAAGTCCGCGTTCGGCGCCTACGGTCGCGTGTCGCCCGCGTACATGGTGATGGACGGTGTGATCCCGCGCACGAAGCTCCCGTACGTGCTCGGCCGCGTCAACGAGATCGTCGCCGCTCACGGCCTGCGCGTCGGGAACGTCTTCCACGCCGGCGACGGCAACCTCCACCCGAACATCCTCTATGATCCGCGCAAGCCGGGCGAGGAGGCGCGCGTGGTGGCGGCGGGTGCCGCGATCATGAGGGTCTGCGCGGAGGTCGGCGGCTCGATCTCCGGCGAGCACGGCATCGGCTTGGAGAAGATCGACTTCATGCCGTTCATCTTCTCCACGGCCGACCTCGCGCTCATGCAGCGGCTCAAGCACGCGTTCAACCCCACGGGGCTCTGCAACCCGGGCAAGGTCTTCCCCACGAAGAAGTCCTGCGTCGAGGTCGGGCCGGTCGCCTATCGGCCGCACGCGATCGAGGAAAAGGGCTTGGCCCAGCGCTTCTAGCGCGGGCGGCTTCGGCTCGTGCAGGACGGCCTGCTCGAGAGACTACGCACGATCGTCGGCCCGTCGAACGTTCTGACGGGTGTCGAGCTCTCCCCCTACGTGGTCGAGGGCCGCACGCCCGACGCCGCCGTCTTCCCCGGCTCGATCGAGGAGGTCTCTTCGGCCATCGCGCTGGCCGCCGAGGCCGGGCTGTCGGTGACTCCGTGGGGCGGCGGCACGGCGGCGTCCGTCGGCATGCCTTCGGCGCGCGCGGGGCTCGTGCTCGGGCTCCGTCGCCTGGACCGCGTCCTGGAGCACGCGCCGGGCGACCTCACGGTCACGGTCGAGGCGGGCACGACGGTGGCGGCGCTCCAAGCGGCGCTCCGTGACCGCGGCCAGTGGCTCTCGCTCGATCCGGCCGATGCGGAGCGCGCGACGATCGGTGGCGTGCTCGCGACGGACGCGTCGGGGCCGCGCCGGCACCTCTACGGGACAGCGCGCGATCTGCTCATCGGCGTCACGGTCGTGACGGCCGAGGGTACGGTCGTGAAGGGCGGCGGCAAGGTGGTGAAGAACGTCGCGGGCTACGACCTGCCGAAGCTCTTCATCGGCTCCTACGGCACGCTCGGAGTCATCGTCGAGGCGACGTTCAAGCTCCGGCCAATTCCGGACGACGAGCGGTTGGTGTGCGTCGGCTTCGATCGTCTCAAGGACGCGGGGGCCGCCGTGAAGGCCGTCATGGCCAGCGACCTGATCCCAAACGCCGTCGAACTTCTCGACGCTACCGCCGCCGCCGCCGTCGCACCAGGCGGCGCGGCGCTGGTCGTGGGGTTCGACGGGCTCGAGGAGCAAGTGGTCTGGCAGTGCGCGGAGCTCACGCGTCTGGTCCGGGCATGCGGCGGGCGGGAGGCTCAGCCGCTCGAGGCGGCCGCGTGGTCGAGGCTCGCGATGGCGGCGCGCGCGGCGTTCCCGGTCGCGACGGCCGTGATGGCGTTCGGCGTGCTGCCGACGCAGGTCGCCGAGCTGATGGAGCAAGGCTCGGGTGTCGCGCGGGCGCGCGGGCTCGGGACGGCGTGGGCGGCGCGCGCGGGTGTCGGCGTGGTGAGCGCGGCGCTCGCCACGGGCCACGAGCCGGCGGAGCCGGCGCCGATCGCGGCGGTGCTCGCCGAGTGGCGTGAGATGGCGCGTGCGGGCGGCGGCCACGCGACGCTCGAGTGGGCGCCGCTCGCCGTGAAGGCGCAGGTGCCCGTCTGGGACGACGCGGGCGCGGCCGGCCGCATCATGCAACGGATCAAGGCCGAGCTCGACCCGAAGAACGTGCTGAACCCGGGTCGCTTCGTCGCCGGCATCTAGGTCAGCTCCGCCTTCATAGAAAGGGACCGATGGCGCACACGATCCAGGGGTCGCCCACGCAAAGCCCGGGACGGCTCGCGCTCCACGGGCTCTCCGTCGAGGGCGTCAACCAGTGCGTCCACTGCGGGCTCTGCCTCGCCTCCTGCCCCACGTTCGCCGAGCTCGGCACGGAGATGGACTCGCCGCGCGGGCGCATCTTCCTCATCAAGTCGCTCGCGGAGGAGCGGATCGCGCTCACAGACTCGGTGGCGAGCCATCTCTCGCTCTGCCTCGACTGCCGCGCGTGCGAGACGGTCTGCCCGGCCGGCGTGCCCTACGGTCGGCTCATCGAGGCCGCCAAGGCCGAGATGGAGCGCGTGCGGCCGGGCTCCCCCCTCCGCCGTCTT
Source organism: Candidatus Rokubacteria bacterium 13_2_20CM_69_15_1 (assembly GCA_001914535.1). GTDB lineage: Bacteria > Methylomirabilota > Methylomirabilia > Rokubacteriales > CSP1-6 > 20CM-2-70-11. The sequence continues at coordinate 15,024 of MNCR01000079.1, read as the reverse complement.
TTCCGCTGGCTCAACTTCGGTCTGCTCCTCGGCCATCCCCGGATCCTCGCCCTCGCCGCAGCGGGGCTCCGCCTCTATCAGGCCAGCGGTCTGCAATTCCTCGTGCGCTCGAGTGGGATCGTGCGGATCCTGCCGGGGACGCTCCCGGCGTGGGAGGCGCTGCTGCCCCCGCTGCCCCCGAGGGCGGAGCGGGCGCCGCTGCCGCCGCGCATCGCCGCCGAGGGTGCCCGGCGCGCCCGCGTCGCCGTGCTGACCGGGTGCGTCCAGGCGGTCGTCTTCGGCGCCCACAACCGCTCGACCGCGCGCGTGCTCGCGAAGAACGGCTGCGAGGTCGTCGTGCCCGAGGGCCAGGGATGCTGCGGCGCGCTCAACGCCCACGGCGGCGACCACGCGCGCGCGCTCGATCTGGCGCGCCGAACGATCGACGCCTTCGAGACCGTGCGGGCGGATGCCGTGATCGTCAACACCTCCGGCTGTGGCGCTCACATGAAGGCGTACGGCCACCTGCTCGCCGCCGATCCGGCGTATGCGGAGCGCGCGACGCGCTTCGCCGCCTCGGTCCGCGATCTCGCGGAGTTCCTGGCGGGCGAGCCGCTTCGTGGGCCGCTCTCGCCCGTGCCGATCACGGTGACCTATCACGACCCCTGCCACGTCGTGCACGGCCAGAAAATCCGAAACGAGCCGCGCCGGCTCCTCGCTCAGATCCCCGGGCTCAAGGTCGTCGAGCTCACCGAGTCCGACTGGTGCTGCGGTTCGGCTGGCATCTACAACCTCACGCAGCCCGAGATGGCGACGCGCCTGCTGCACCGGAAGGTGAGTCACATTCTCGCGACCGGCGCTGGGGCCGTCGTCACCGCCAATCCGGGCTGTATTCTCCAGATCCAGGCCGGGCTCGCCGCTCACCGGTCGGGTGTCCGGGTGCTCCACCTCGTGGAGTTGCTCGACCGTGCGTATGGCGCCCAATGACCGACCCTGCGGCCACCCCACGCGAGCACAAGTCCCACGCGCCGAAGAGCATCGGCTGCTGGGTGCTCACCGTCTCCGACACGAAGACGTCCGAGACGGACACGAGCGGCGCGCTGATCCGTGAGCTCCTCAACGGCGCCGGCCACCAGGTCGTCGGGTCGACGATCGTGCGCGACGAGCCCGTCGACGTTCAGCGCGTCGTGCGCGAGACGTGCGCGGACGGGCGGGTCCAGGCGGTGATCGTGACGGGTGGTACCGGGATCACGTCGCGCGACTCCACGTTCGAGGCGATCGAGGCGCTGCTCGACAAGCGTCTGCCCGGCTTCGGCGAGCTCTTCCGCATGCTCTCCTACGCGGAGATCGGCGCCGCGGCGATGCTGTCGCGCGCGCAGCTCGGCGTCCGTGCGCAGCGGATCGTCGTCTCGCTCCCGGGATCGCCGAATGCCTGCCGCCTGGCGCTCGAGAAGCTCCTCATTCCGGAGCTCCCCCACCTCGTTCGTGAAGTCTCGCGCTAGCTCGTCGAAGGGGGCGGACGTTACGACGAGCCAGCGTATACTCGGAGAAGCGCCGCCATGAGGAGGGTCCGGATGGCGATGTCCCGACCGATCGCGGTTGTCGTCCTGATGCTCGCCGTCGCGTTCTCGTTCGGGTGCGCCGGCCCGACCGGTGCCGACAGCCGGGGCGTGCGCGGGCGTGAGGCCGCCCATCCCGCCGCCGCGCCGGAGCTCCAGCGCGTCAACGCGCTGCTCGCGGACCTCGCCGAGCATCTCAAGCCCGCGCTCGTGCACGTGCGCGTTCGCCGCGCGCCGGGGGAGGCCTCGCGCGAGGAGCCGGACGAGCCACAGCGCGCGACCGGCTCGGGCTTCGTCATCGAGCCGAGCGGGCTCATCGTCACCAACGCTCACGTGGTCGAGGGTGCCGAGACGATCCAGGTGCGGCTCTCCGACGGACGGCGCTTCGCCGGGAACGTCGCGGGCCGCGACACGCGCGTGGACCTCGCCCTGATCAAGATAGACGGGGCGACGAACCTCACCGTGCTGCCGCTCGGCGACTCGAACCGGCTGCGTGTCGGCGAATTCGTGCTGGCGCTCGGCCACCCGTTCGGCCTCGAGCAGAGCGTGTCGTTCGGCATCGTCAGCCGCAAGGGCGCGCCCCTCGTCGTCGCGGCGCCCGGCTTCGATTTCATCCAGACCGACGCCGCGATCAACCCCGGGAACTCCGGCGGCCCGCTGGTGAACATGGCGGGCGAGGTGATCGGCGTCAACAGCATGGCGGCGCGCAACGGCTCGATCGGCTTCGCGATCCCGGCGAATCTGGTCAAGCAGATCATCCCGCAACTCGCCGCGAAGGGCAGGGTCGATTGGGGCTGGCTCGGCGTGTCCATCGCGGAGGTCACCGAGGACGATCTGGAGCGGCTCAAGCTGCGCGAGCCGCGCGGCGTGCTGGTCCGCGACGTCATGCCGGGCGAGCCCGCCGAGCGCGGTGGGGTGCGCGCGAACGACGTCATCGTCGGGTTCGACGGCACCGCGCTCGAGGGGCCGCGCGATCTGCAGCGCGTGGTCTCGACGACGCCGGTGGGCAAGAAGGTGCGCATGACGCTGCTGCGGGACGGGCTGGAGACCGAGGTCGAGGTGACGATCGGGCTCTACCAGGAGCGCGAGGGCCCGCGGCCCGAGCGGCCCCGGCGGCCGCCGCGGCCCGACGAGCCCAAGCCCGACGCGCCGCGCCCCGAGGCGCCGAAGGAGTAGTCAGGCGCGCGCGCGGGGCGTGGCGAGCGCCGCGAGCGTCGCCCGCGCCCACGGCGCGTCGAGCGCGGGCGGCGGCGAGTACCGGATCCCGCCGGTGATCCGCATGCCGCCCTCCCAATCTGCGGCCGCGTCCTCGAGCACCTCCTCCACCTCGAGGAGGAAATAGCCGAGCCCGTACTCGCCGCCGCCGTCTACCGGAAGCGGCCCGTCCACGGCGCGGAGCTTCACGTACACGGTCGCGTCCGGCTCGATCACGAGGAGCGTCCCCGCACGGCGCTCGGCCAGGTTCTGGGCGCTGCGGCTCCTCCCACCGATCACGAGACCCACCGTCCGCGCGTCGTAGGCGCGCACCTCCAGGTAGGAGAGCAGCATCGGGTGCGGGCGGCCATTCCCGTCGACCGTGACGAAGGGGAGCGCGACGCCCAGATGCGCAGCCGGGTCGCGCTGTCCGAGGCGCTCGACGAGCCGGGATGGGAGCGACGCGCCGAGGGAGCGGGTCATCGCGCGCTCACGCGCCGGTGACGGGGTGCCAGGCGGACGCGCCGGGCTGGCGGGGGGGTGCCAAAGTGGGCGCTCGCTGGGCGGCCCAAGCTCCGGATTCGCTTGGTCTCGCACCGATGGAGTTTGACTTGCACGACGCTCAACTCATGGCCAAGAGCCGCACACGACTGCGCGTTCAGCTGACCTCCGCGCGTGGTGGCGACGACATCGCCCAAAGGCTCGCTCGCCGCCAAGCGGAGCAGGTGGAGGACTCGGGGCGCGACGGCAAACCGGTCGATGCCGTCGACCCCGCCGTCCCGCCGCCCGCCACGCGTCGAGCGCGTCGCGGTGGGCCAAAGGGTCGACGGGATCCAGCGGACTGAGGATCAGCCGCCGGCTTTAGGGGCGACGCCGACCGCGGCGTGGTGCTCGCTCGTGATCTCGCAGGCCCCGCCGCCGTTGCCGTGGATGGAGAGGTCTTTGATCGTCGGCGCCGTGCCGCAGAGCGGGCACTTCGGGTCACGGCGCAGCTTGACCTCGCGAAACCGCATCCCGAGCGCGTCGTACGTGAGGAGGCGCCCGACCAGCGGCTCGCCGATCCCGAGCAGGAGCTTCACCACCTCGGTCGCCTGCACCAGCCCGATCACTCCTGGGAGCACGCCCAGGACGCCAGCCTCGCTTCAGGAGGGCACGAGACCGGGCGGCGGCGGCGTGGGATAAAGGCAGCGGTAGCAAGGCCCCTCGTTCGGCGCGAAGACCGTCGCCATACCCTCGAACTGGAAGATCGAGCCGTGGACGTTCGTCTTGCCGGCGAGGAAGCACGCGTCGTTCACGAGGTAGCGCGTCTCGAAGTTGTCGGAACCGTCGACGATCAGGTCGTAGTCACGGATGACGTCCATCACGTTGGCCGCGGTGATGCGCATCGGCAACGGGATCACGTTCACCTCGGGGTTCAGCGCTTTGAGCGTGCGCGTGCCGGACTCGACCTTGGGTTTGCCGATGTCCGCCGTCGTGTGGAGCACCTGGCGCTGCAGGTTCGTGAGATCCACGACGTCGCCGTCCATCAGCCCGAGCGTCCCGACGCCCGCGGCCGCCAGGTAGAGCGCGATCGGCGAGCCGAGCCCGCCCGCGCCGATGAGCAGTACCTTCGAGCGGAGGAGCTTCTTCTGCCCCTTGTCCCCCACTTGCGGGAGCAGGAAGTGGCGGCTGTAGCGCTGGATCTGGTCGGCCGTCATCGGGACCTCGCGGACGACCGGGAGTCCCGACTGCACCCACTTCTGGTAGCCGCCCTGCAGGTTGATGACGGTCGCGTAGCCGAGTTCCTTGAGCGCCTTCGCCGCGAGCATCGAGCGGAGCCCCGTCTGGCAGTAGAGGACGATCGGCGTCGATGGGTCGGTGACCGCGGTGCCCACCCTGAATTCCAGGAAGCCGCGACTGATGTTGGTCGCCGCCTCGAGATGGCCGTCGCGGTACTCGTCGGGATCCCGAACGTCGATGACGACGAGCTTTTCACCCGACGCGAGACGGCGCTGGAGCTCGGCGGGGCCTTCCTCGGGGACGACCTGCCGCGCCTCCGCGAGCATCTCCTTCAGGGTCTTCATGGTTCCGATATTATCCCTATTTCCGGTCGGACGGAAACGGCTGCTATACTCTCAAAAATCCATGGCGAATTCCATAAAGGGGATCATCCTCGCCGGCGGCTCGGGCAGCCGCCTCTTCCCGCTGACGCTCGCGATGAGCAAGCAGCTCGTGCCGATCTACAACAAGCCGATGATCTACTACCCCCTCTCGACGCTCATGCTCGCGGGAATCCGTCACATCCTGGTCATCACCACGCCCGCGGATCAGGGCGCCTTCCAGCGGCTGCTCGGCGACGGCAGCCACGTCGGCCTCCGGATCGAGTACGAAGTGCAGCCGCGTCCCGAAGGCCTGGCCCAGGCCTTCATCATCGGCAAGGGTTTCATCGGTCGCGATCGCGTCGCGCTGGCGCTCGGCGACAACATCTTCTACGGCCACGGGTTTCCCGACTATCTCAAGCATGCGTCGAGTCGTGCCTCGGGGGCGACGGTGTTCGCGTATTGGGTCCGCGATCCCGAGCGTTACGGCGTGGTCGAATTCGACGCGACGGGCCGGGCGGTCGGTCTCGAGGAGAAGCCGGCCCGGCCACGCTCGCCGTACGCGGTGACGGGGCTCTACTTCTACGACAACCGGGTCGTGGAGATCGCGGCGGGTCTCACGCCGTCGGCGCGCGGCGAGCTCGAGATCACGGACGTCAACCGGGCCTTCCTCGGCCACGGGCAGCTCCACGTCGAGAAGCTGGGCCGGGGAATCGCGTGGCTCGACACGGGGACGCACGAGGCGCTGCTGCAGGCCTCGACGTTCATCCAGACGATCGAGGAACGCCAGGGACTCATGGTCGCCTGCATCGAGGAGATCGCGTACCGCATGGGCTACATCACGGCGGACGACGTCGTCCGCGTCGCCAAGCCGATGAAGGACAACTCCTACGGGCAGTACCTGTTGCGCCTGATCGAGTCGGAGCCGTAAGATCGAGCCCGGGCCGATGGAATTCACGCCCCACGCGAAGCGCGCCTTCCACGTCCAGTCCTACGGGCCCGGGCCGTCCATCGACGGCGTCGAGGTCGTCGAGCTCAAGCGATTCGCCGACGACGGCGGGACGCTGACCGAGCTCGTGCGGCTCAGCGACGGACGCACCGCGGCCCTCGCGGGCTTCACGCTGCGCCAGATCAACTACAGCGAGCTCAGCCCCGGAGCGATCAAGGCGTTTCACCTCCACACTCGCCAGACGGACGTCTGGTACGTGCCCCCGGGTGACCGCATGCTCGTCGTCCTCGTCGACGTCCGCCAGGGCGGAAAGACAGAGGGCGCGCGCATGCGCCTCATGCTCGGCGACGGTGCGTCGCGGCTCCTGCGCATCCCGCCCGGCGTGGCCCACGGCCTGCGGAATCTCGGCGAGGCGAGGGGGCGGGTCATCTACTTCACCGATCTCCATTTCTCGCCCGAGCCCGCGACGTGCGACGAGGGACGCCTGCCGTGGGACTACGCGGGCGCCGACGTGTGGGACGTGACGCGGGGGTAGGGCGATGCCAGGTGACGTCGCCTCGCTTCGTTCTCGGTCGTCGCCGACCCTCACGTACAACCACGTACGCTCGCGTCGGCTCCTCCCTCGGGCCTCGCGATGCTCGTCGTCTGGCATCGCACCGGGCAGACGTGACGGGGGGAGAGCGATGCCGGCTGACGTGACGCGGGAGTAGTGAGTGAGGCTGCTCGTCACCGGCGGCAGCGGATTCATCGGCTCCAACTTCGTCCGGTACCTCCTCGCGTCCCACCCCGACGACACCGTTGTCAACCTCGACAAGCTCACGTACGCGGGCAATCCGGCTAACCTCGCCGACGTCCAGTCCGACCCGCGCTACGCGTTCGTCCACGGCGATATCTGCGACGCCAAGCTCGTCCGCGACGTCGCACACGGTGTGGACGCGGTCGTCAACCTGGCCGCCTGCACCCATGTCGATCGCTCGTTGATGGAGCCCGACGAATTCTTGCGGACCGACGTCTTCGGCGTGTTCACCCTGCTCGAGGCGGTGAAGGACCTCAGGATTCCGCGCTTCGTCCACATCTCGACCGACGAGGTGTACGGCTCGGTGGAGCGCGGCTCGTCGCGGGAGAGCGACCCCCTGCGTCCCTCGAATCCGTATTCGGCCTCGAAGGCGGGCGGCGACCTCCTGGCGCTCGCCTACTGGCACACCCACCGGACGCCGGTGCTCGTCACGCGTTCGTCCAACAACTTCGGGCCGTGCCAGTACCCCGAGAAGATGATCCCGCTGTTCATCACCAACGCGCTCGAGGACCGGTCGCTGCCGCTCTACGGCGACGGGCGGAACGTCCGCGACTGGCTCTACGTGCTCGACAACTGCGCGGCGATCGACCTCGTCCTTCGGAAGGGGACGGAGGGCGAGGTCTACAACATCGGCGGCGGCCACGAGGTGGAGAACATCGTGCTGACGCGCCAGATCCTCCATCTGCTCGGGAAGCCCGAGACCCTGATCGAGCCCGTGAAGGATCGACCGGGCCACGACCGGCGGTACTCGCTCGACTCGAAGAAGATGCGCCAGCTTGGCTGGTCGCCGCGCCATCGGTTCGGCGACGCGCTCGCGGCGACCGTCGCCTGGTACCGTGAGCACCCCGCGTGGTGGCGACCGCTCAAGTCCGGCGAGTTCCGGGCGTACTACGCCAAGCAGTACGGGCAGCGGTGATGGACATCCACGGGTCGACGTGGCCACGGGTGCTGCTGGCGTTCGCGCTGGCGGCGGCACTCCCGGGCCGGGCGCTGACCGCGCCCGCGACGAGCGAGCACCGCGTGCCCCCCGGGGAGGTCTCGGCGCTCCCGTCCTACGTCCAGCGTGTCGCGCCCTCGATCGTGGCGCTCAAAGTCCGGAACGCCGAGGGCGCCCCCTCGTCGCTTCGGCTCGGCGCCCGGCGGTCAGGGAGCGGCATCATCTTCGACGCGCGCGGCTACGTTCTCACCGTGAGCTACCTCCTTCTGGACGCCGTCGCGATCGAGGCGCACGGGCTGGAGGGCCGTACGGTGGGCGCACGGCTCGTGGGGCTCGACCTCGATGCGGGGCTAGGCGTGGTCAAGCTCGAAGGACCGGGGCCGTGGCCCGCCGCGACGCTCGGGCGGTCGGAGGAGGCCGTGACCGGGATGCGTACCGGCACGGTCGGCATCGACGACGACGGCGACCTCGTGCATGTCGTCGGCAAGCTGGAGGCGATCCGACGCTTCTCCGCGTACTGGGAATACATGCTCGATCGCGCCTTCGTGATCTCGCCGGCGAGCCCGCAGTGGGGCGGGAGCGCGGTCGTCAACGAGCGGGGGGAGGTCGTCGGGGTCGCCTCGCTCCGGCTCGGCGAGCCGCCGTACGAGAACCTCGCCATCCCCATCGAGAAGTTCGTGGCCGGGAAGGACGAGCTGATCGGGGCGGGGCGGATCGTGAGCCGGCCGCCGCGCCCGTGGCTCGGCCTCTACACGGTCGAGGCCCACGGCGGGCTCCTCGTCAGCGAGGTCTCGCCCCTCGGGCCCGCGGCGCGCGCGGGCGTCGTGCGGGGCGACCGAGCTCTGGTCCCGGCGCGCGGGCGACCTGATCGACGTGGCGGTGCGGCGTGACGACCGCGTGCGCGTCATCAGCGTGCCCTCGATCGACCGCCACACGCTCTACCGGCGGCACGAGCCGTGACGCGGTGAAAGGCGCCGCCGACACGTATCAGGGGCGCGGCCTCATCGCCGACCCCATCCACCACTACATCCTCTACACGCGCCCGGGCGCGATCCCGGGCGAGGCGACCGAGCAGGACCTGATCGACACCTCGTGGGTCCAGCGCCTGCGCCGGGTGCCGCAGCTCCAGTCGGCGCGCTGGGTGTTCCCCGCCGCCGAGCACAGCCGGTTCCAGCACTCGCTCGGCGCGATGCACCTGGCGGGCCGTATGGCCCAGCAGCTCTACCCGTCCCTTCACGCGATCTTTCCCCAGGCTCCTTCACCGGCGCTGATCGAGGAGCTGCTGCGCATGGCGGGGCTCCTGCACGACGTCGGCCACGGGCCGTTCGGGCATTTCTTCGACGACAACTTCCTCGTCGACTACGACCTGACCCACGAGCTGATCGGCCAGCGGATCATCCGCGAGGAGCTGGCCCAGATCCTCCGGGACCTCCGCCGGAGCCCGAGCGGACGCTTCAACGCCGACGAAGCCATCGACCCCGAGTGGATCTGCTACCTGATGGGTAAGACGTACACGCACCCGCTCGAGTCGCACCCCAAATGGCTCGCGTTCCTGAAGCCGCTCCTCTCGGGCGTCTTCACGGCCGACAACATGGACTACGTCCTGCGCGACTCCTACATGTGCGGCGTCGCCGTCGGCCCGATCGACATCGAGCGGATCATGTACTACTCGTTCTTCTCCGAGAAGGGGCTGACGCTGGACCGCAGCGGTCTCCAGGCGTTCACGATGTTCCTGAATGCCCGCTTCTACATGTACACGAACGTCTACTACCACCGGACGACGCGCGGCATCGACCTGCACCTCAAGGAGATCTTCCGCGACACGATGCGGATCGCGTTCCCTTACGACCTCCGCAAGGAGCTCCACCCGTACCTGCACCTGACGGAGTGGACGCTGCTCGAAGAGGTCGGACGCTGGCATGATGCGGAGGAGGCGTCGCGGAAGCGACTCGGCGTCGAGTGGCGGCACATCCTCGACCGGAAGCTCAAGTGGCGGATGTCGCACGAAGTCGTCCTCGACCTCTTCGAGCCCAAGCGCGGCCAGGCCTTCCTCAAGGCGGAGGACGTCGAAGAGCGGGTGCGGACGTTTCTGCCCAAGGCACTCAAGGGGTTCCCGTTCAAGATCGACATGGCGCTGCAGGATCCGCGGCCACTCAACCCGCTCAAGATGGGCGACCGCCAGATCTACGTCTACGACTCGGCGACCGGCACCGTCTCGGAGGAGCCCTTGACGGAGATCCTCAAGTACCTGCCGGGCAAGGTCGCCCAGTGCCGGATCTTCGCGATGAACCACGAGCACGACGCCGAGCTCGCCCGGGCCCTCGAGCGGGCGCTCGGCGAAGAGCCGCCCGCGATCCTGACGAACGTGTAGCCGACGACGCGTGGCCAGTTAACGGTAGGCGATAGGGTCGGTGACCCCGGCTTCGGCGAAGCCCTTGAGACGCAGGATGCAGGCGTCGCAGCGTCCGCACGCGCCCGCGGGCGAGGCGTCGTAGCACGACACGGTGAGCGCGTAGTCCACGCCGAGCGCGAGCCCCTTCCGGATGATCTCGGCTTTCGGCAGGCGGATCAGCGGCGCGTGGATCGTCAGCCGCTGCCGCCCCTCCACGCTCGCCTTGGTCGCCAGGTTCGCCATGCGCTGGAAGGCCTCGATGTACTCGGGCCTGCAATCGGGGTACCCGGCAAAGTCGATCGCCGTGGCCCCGATGAAGATGTCGCGCGCCGCGAGCGTCTCGGCCCACGCGAGCGCGAACGCGAGGAAGATCGTGTTACGCGCCGGCACGTACGTCACGGGGATTTCCTTCGTCATCTCCTCTGGAGCCCGACCCTTGGGCACCGCGATGTCGTCCGTGAGGGCCGAGCCACCGAAGGTGCGCAGGTCGAACGTGAGGGTCTCGTGCCGTGCGGCGCCCAACGCTGCGGCGACCCGCCGCGCGCCGGCGATCTCGGCCTCGTGCCGCTGGCCGTAGCGGAAGGTGAGGGCGTACACCTCGAACCCGAGGTCCTTGGCGATGGCGAGCGTCGTCGCCGAATCGACGCCGCCCGACAGGAGCACGACCGCGTTCGGCTTCCCCGGCATGGCGACCCTCCATCGATGGTGGCGCTCCATAGTATGATCGAACGGCCATGAGCTGGCGGTTCATCACGTGCACCGCGTTGTTCGTCACGTGCCTGGTGACGGCGAACACGATCGCGACGAAGCTCATCTTGGTCGGCGGCGTGGTCCTGACGGCGGGCATCGTCATCTTCCCGCTCTCCTACGTCCTGGGCGACGTGCTGACGGAGGTCTGGGGGTACACCGCGGCGCGACGTGTGATCTGGCTCGGCTTCGCGTGCAACGCGCTGATGGTCGCGGCGATCTGGGTCGGTGCCGAGCTCCCGGCCGCGCCGTTCTGGAAGGGGCAGGGCGCCTACGAGGAGATTCTCGGCCAGACGCCGCGGATCCTGCTGGCGTCCTTCGTCGCGTACCTGGCGGGTGAGTTCGCGAACGCCTTCGTGCTGGCCAAGCTGAAGATCCTGACGCGTGGGCGATGGCTCTGGACGCGGACCATCGGCTCCACGCTCGTCGGTCAGGGATTCGACACGGTGATTTTTGTGACGCTCGCCTTCGTCGGCACGGTGCCCACGGGCGCGCTGGGCGCCATCATCGTCGCGCAGTGGGCCGTGAAGGTCGCGTACGAGGCGGCGGCGACGCCGCTCACCTACGCCGCCGTCGGCTATCTCAAGGCGAGCGAGCACGTGGACGTCTACGACTACGGGACGGACTTCAACCCGATCAGGCTCTGAGCATGGCCCGCGCGCTCGCTGCCCGCCTCTACTGGCCCGGCTGGGTCCTGGCGACCGTCCTCACGGGGCTCGTCGCCGGCTTCATGCTCGGTCACGCGCTGGTCCTCGGACGGTTCGTCGAGTGGCTTCTGACGGCGGGCGCGCCGGCGCACGGCCTCCTGTATCCGGCGTTCCGGGCCACGTCGGGTCGCGGCGGTCTCACGGTGTTCTACGCGGTGTGCGGGCTCCAGGTGATCTCGGTCGTCGCGTTTCTCGTGCTCGCGCTCGCGTCGGGACGCGCGCGAGGCGCGGCCGCCCTCGCGGCGGCAGCGGGGGTCCTCTGGCTCGTGGCGCACTCTGCGTCGGGGTTTGGAGCGCTCGAGCGGAAGGTCGTTCTGGCGACGGGCGAGGTGCCCGTGGACGTCAGTGAGAGCTTCCTCCGTCTGAACATTCCGATCCACCTCTTTCATGCGGCGACGTTGACGGCGGCGCTCGGGGCGCTTCTGGCGGTGCCCCGGTCGGCGCTGCGTCGGAAGGACTAGGCCATGGAGAAGTTCCACGGCGTCGATTACTACGGGATCGAGGAGCTCCTCTCCGACGAGGAGCGGATGATCCGTGACGCGGTCCGCGACTGGGTGGAGGCCGAGTTCCTCCCCGTGGTCACCGAGCACCACCGCGCGGGGACCTTTCCCGTCCACCTGATCCCGAAGCTCGGCGAGCTCGGCGTCTTCGGCGCCACGCTCAAGGGCTACGGGTGCGCCGGGCTCAACCACGTCGCGTACGGCCTGATCATGCAGGAGCTCGAGCGCGGCGACTCGGGCCTCCGCTCGGCGGCGTCGGTCCAGTCGGGCCTCGTCATGCACCCCATCCACGCGTACGGCTCGGAGGCGCAGAAGGAGGCGTGGCTCCCGCTCCTCGCCACGGGCGCGAAGGTCGGCTGCTTCGGTCTCACCGAGCCCGACCACGGCTCCGACCCGGGCTCGATGAAGACGCGCGCCCGGCGCCAGGGCGACGCGTTCGTCCTGAGCGGCACCAAGCTCTGGATCACCAACGGCTCCATCGCCGACGTCGCCGTGGTCTGGGCCAAGGAGGACGACGGCGAGATCGGGGGCTTCCTCGTCGAGCGCGGCACGCCCGGCTTCTCCACCCTCGACATCCACGGCAAGTTCTCGATGCGCGCCTCGATCACCTCGGAGCTCTCGTTCCAGGATTGTCGGATCCCGCTCGCGAACAAGCTGCCGAGCGTGCGAGGGCTCCGGGGGCCGCTCGGGTGTCTCTCGCAGGCGCGCTACGGCATCGCGTGGGGCGCCGTGGGCGCGGCGATGGCGTGCTACGACTGGGCGCTGCAGTACGCGCAGCAGCGGGTCCAGTTCGGCAAGCCGATCGCCTCGTTCCAGCTCGTCCAGCAGAAGCTCGTTTGGATGCTGACCGAGATCACGAAGGCGCAGCTCCTGGCGCTGCAGCTCGGCCGGCTCAAGGACCAGGGCACGGCGCGCGCCCAGCAGATCTCGATGGCCAAGATGAACAACGTGCAGATGGCGCTCGACACCGCGCGGATGGCGCGCGACATCATGGGCGCCGCGGGCATCGTCGACGAGCACCCCGTGATCCGCCATATGCTGAATCTCGAGACCGTGAATACGTACGAGGGCACCCACGACATCCACACGCTGATCATCGGCCGGGACATCACCGGCCTCGACGGCTTCGGTCTGTGAGCGCTGACCCGAGGGTCCTGGTGGTGGACGACGATCGCGACGTGCGCGAGGCGATCGGCGAGCTCCTGGAGACCGAGGGGTTCGACGTCGTCGAGGCCGCGAACGGGCTGGAGGCGCTCCTCCAGGTCAAGCGGTCGCGGCCGGCCGCCGTCGTGCTCGACCTCATGATGCCGCGCCTCGGCGGGCTCGACGCGATCAAGCGGATCCGCGCGTTCGACCGGGCCATCAAGATCGTCGTGGTCACGGGATCGCCGGACCCCGAGCTCGCGCGGCAGGCTCGGGCGCTCGGCGCGGTGGCCGTGCTCGCGAAGCCGCTCTCGACGCCCGATCTCTTCGCGGCGCTCCGCGCCGGGACGGTCCCGCCCATGCCGACCTCCAGCACGGCGCAGGCGCCAGTGCCCGAGGCTCGGCGCGCCGTGGCGCACGCGTCCCCGACGCCCGAGGTGCTGGTCGTCGTTGCTGAGCCGCAGCTGCGCGTCAGGCTCGGGGAGCTCCTCACCGCGAGGGGCCACGCCGTTCGTCTCGTGGGCGACGGCGCCGCCGGCGTGCGCGCAATCGTGGAGAAGGCGCCCCACATCGTGCTGCTCGACGTCGAGATGCCCGGCCTCAGCGGTGTCGGGGTGCTGCCCACGATCGTCGCGCTGGTTCCCGACACGAAGGTGATCATGGTGAACGAGCGCGCGAACGCGGAGCTCGCCAAGCGGAGCCTCGCGTTCGGCGCGTTCGACTGCGTGGCGAAGCCGATCGACCCTCCCCACCTGCTCCAGACCATCGACGCGGCGCTGGCGCAGCGGCGAGTGGATCTGGGTGAGTGACGCGGCGGCTCAGGTCAGGTCCCGGGATCGACGTAGAGCTCGATCTCGTGGCCGTCGGGGTCGCGGACGCAGAATGAGCGCGGCGTCTCGCCGAACGGCGTGAGCCCGTGCGCCTCCACCCGCCGGCGCGCGGCCGCGAGCTCGGCGAGCGAGCTCCCCACGTCGAACGCGATGTGGTAGAGACCGGGCACGCCCTTGGGCTCCCGCCCGGCCCCTTCCGCGCGCGCCAGCTCGCAGGAGACGTCGTGATGGTGGACGCCGGCGGAGAAGAACACGATGCGCCCGCCCTTGCCCGTGCCGGTCTCGGCGAGCCCGAGGATGTCGCGATAGAACCGTCGCGTCGCCTCGAGGTCGCGGACGAAGAGGGACACGTGACCGAGCTCGCGGATCTTGAGGCGCGAGGATGCGTCCACGTCGACGAGTAGTGTACCATTGGCCCGTCATGGCTGATTCGAAGCCGGCGGCCCTCGGCGAGGTCGCCGCCACCTCGTTCGTCGTCGCAGCCGAGCGCGTCAAGCCCCACACCAAGCTCATCGCGCTCCTGGCGCTCGGCCATCTCGTCATCGACTTGAACCAGGGCGCCATCCCCGCGGTGTTGCCGTTCCTCAGGAGCGCGCACGGTCTGTCGTACGCGCAGGCGGCGACGATCGTCCTCGTCGCCAATCTCACGTCGTCGCTGATCCAGCCCCTCTTCGGCTACCTCTCCGACCAGTTCGCGCGGCGCTGGATCCTGCCGACGTCGGTGTTCCTCTCGGGTGCCGGCGTCGCGCTGATCGGCATCGCTCCGGGGTACCTCACGGTGCTCGGCCTCGTGCTCGTCATGGGACTCGGCGTCGCCGCGTGGCACCCGGAGGGCTACAAGACCGCGACGGGCGTCGCCGGTGAGCGGAAGGCGACCGCGCTCTCGTGGTTCTCGCTCGGCGGCAACCTGGGCCTGGCGTTGGGGCCTCCGGTCATCACGAGCCTCGTCACGGGACTCTCGATCGCCGGCACGCTCGGCATGCTGGCACCGACCGTGGTCGTCGGCGGCCTCATTCTCGCGCTCCTGCCGCACATCGACCGGGCGACGGTGCCCCGGGCCGTGACGGCGGCGTCCGTGCGCGGCACCGACATGCCCGGGGCGATGGCGCTCCTGATCTTCCTCGTGGCGATCCGCGCGTGGGCCCAGCTCGGATTCACCACGTTCGTGCCGTTCTACTACGTGGATTACCTGAAAGCCGACCCGCGACTGGTC
>MNCR01000022.1 GCA_001914535.1 Candidatus Rokubacteria bacterium 13_2_20CM_69_15_1 | reverse complement strand
TTTCATACGTGCACGGTGGAGTACAACGACCCCGCGACCGGCCGCGCGGCCGTGCGCGTGCTCGAGCGAAACCGCGTGGACGTGACGGTGCCCCCTCAGCGCTGCTGCGGCATGCCCTACCTCGACGGCGGCGCGGTGGACGAGGCCAAGGCGCTGATCCGCGACAACGTGAAGAGCCTCGCGGCCGCGGTGCGGGAGGGGCGGACGATCGTCGTGCCGGGGCCCACGTGCAGCTACATGCTGAAGCAGGAATACCCGTGGCTCGACGGTTCCGACGACGCGAAGCTCGTCGCTCGCAACACGCGCGACCTCTTCGAGTACCTCGCCGAGCTGCACGCCGGCGGGAAGCTCGACACGCGCTTCACGCGATCCACCGGCGCCGTGACCTACCACGTGCCGTGCCATCTCCGTGCCCAGAACATCGGCCTCAAGTCGGCGGAGATCCTGCGCCTGATCCCCGGTGCCGAGGTCAACGTGGTGGAAAAGTGCTCGGCCGTGGACGGCACGTGGGGTTTCAAGAAGCAGTACCACGAGCTCTCGTTGAAGCTCGCGAAGCCGCTGTTCGACTCGATCACGAGCGCGGGCGCGCCCGTCACGGCGACCGACTGCCCGCTCGCGGCGCTGCAGATCGAGCAGGGGACCGGCCGACAGGCGAAGCACCCGATCCGGGTCCTCGCCGCGGCGTACGGCATCGAGGAGTGAGCCCGTGAGGCTCCTCGAGACCTCGGAGATCCTGAACCTCGTCGAGTACGAGCGGGTGCGGGAGACGCGCCGGCGCGAGATCATCGACCTGAAGCGCCGTCGCCGCGTCTCCGTGGGCCGCTACTTGACGTTCGTCTTCGAGAACCGGGAGACCGTGTGGTTCCAGGTCCAGGAGATGGTCCGCGCCGAGCGCATCGTGGAGGCGGCGAGGATCGCCGACGAGGTCGAGGTCTACAACGCGCTGCTGCCGGGGCCGGGTGAGCTCGCGGCGACGATGCTCATCGAGATCACCGAGGCGTCGCAGATCAAGCCTGTCCTCGACAAGCTCCTCGGCATCGACACGCGCGACTATGTGACGCTGACGGTCGGGCCGCACGTCCTCGTCGGCGACTTCGAGAGCGGCCACTCCGACGAGGAGCGCGGCAAGCTCTCCGCCGTCCATTTCGTGCGCTTCAAGCTCCCGCCCGAGGCGCGCCGGAGCTTCCACGAGGCCCCCGTGGCCCTGGTCGTCGAGCACCCCAACGAGCGCGCGCGGACGGTGCTCACCGATGAGACGAAGCGCGCCCTCCTCCACGATCTACTGTAACGATGTCTACTGTAACGGGGCTCGCTTGCACGGAACGACCGCGGGTGGCCTGAGAAAGGCGCTGTTCGGCTCCGCTCTGCTGTCAATGGCGCTCGCTCATGCGGGGTGCGGGCAGGAGGGCCTCTCGCCGAGCGCCGCACGGGGCCGCCAGGTCTACCTGGCCCAGTGCATCGCATGCCACGCGATGGACCCGTCGAAGCCCGGTCCGGTCGGCCCTCCGGTGAAGGGCGCCTCACGGGAGTTGCTCGAGGCCAAGCTGCTCAAGGGCACCTACCCGCCGGGCTACACGCCCAGGCGGCCCACCGCGATCATGCCTCCTCAGCCGCAGGTCGCGTCCGACATCGGCGCGCTCGCCGATTTCCTCAGATAAAAACGGCCCGGCGCGTCGCGCCGGGCCGTGGTGGTTGGAGCGCGGCGGGGCTCAGCGCATCAGCCCGGCCAGGCCGAAATACAGAATCGCCGTGAGGATGAAGCCGCCCCAGAACGTCCCGTTGAGCGTGGCCAGTATCTTCTTGCCGGGCCCGGTCGTGCCCTTCATTGCGTTGACCTCCGTGGCGATCATCACGATGGCCAGGAGGATGAGCGCGCCGATCTTCGCGCCCGGTCCCCTCGGGTCCCCCATGGAGAGGTGACTGGCCGAGCCCATGAAGAAGAGCATCGGGATCGAGAGGAGCGTGTTTGTCCGCGAGGCGAAGCCGGACCGCTGACCGCGGGCGGCGGCCTCCGCGATCGCCTGGCCGCCCTTGGCGACCTGGGTGGCGGAGGCAATCACGATCTTCTGCGCCGGCCAGATGACGAACCAGACGTTGAACCACATGAGGCTGCCAAGCATGCCGCCGAAGAAGATCTTCCAACCGTACGCGCTCGCGAAGAACTCGCGCACGCCGCCGTATCCGTGAAACATCATGTGAAGGATGTACAGCCAGCCCGTGATGAAGGTGAGCATCGCGCCCCACCGGAACCACCAGAGCGCCCGCCCGACGAGGCTCCCGGCGAGCATGCCCGTCCGGACCGGAGGCTCAGCCGTCGCGAAGAATGGAGTCTGGACGAAGTTGAAGTAGTACAGCAGGCCGATCCAGGTGATGCCAGCGAGGAAATGAAACCAGCGCAACAGAAACAGCCAGCCTTCCGCACTGAACAGCGCCATTTCACCGCCTCCTAGTTGGGGGCACTACCCCTGTCGTCGTCCTCGTCTGCCTTGTCGTCGATAGGGTCCGCCTCCTCTGCCTCGTCGAGGTCCGCCGCGTCGTCGAGCTCGCTGAGGTCCTCAGCGTCGCCGTCGGCCTCATCTTCGTCGTCGGGTTCGTCCTCGTCGAGGTCGTCGTCGTCGAAGTCGTCGTCGAACTCCTCGTCATCGTCGTCCTCGTCCGCGTCGTCGTCGGTGTCCTGACGGAGTTCGGCATACGCATGCCACGAGCGTGTCCGGAACTGCATGTGCAAGCTCCTCCGAATGGTTCGCTCGGCCGGGATTATAACAAACATCCCCGGTGTCAAGGCCGAATCGGGACCGCTGCCTGCGCGCGCGCGAGGCGTGAGGTAGAATCGTGCGGGACTTTCCAAAGACGCTGGCCGGCGGTGTAGCTCAGCGGCAGAGCAGGGGTCTCATAAGCCCCGTGTCGGAGGTTCAATTCCTCCCACCGCCACCACCTCTCCGCTCGATCGCGCGTGTTACACTCTGGGACGCCATGACCGACATCCTGGTGGAGCACGAGGGTCCGATCGCGACGATCGTCTTCAACCGGCCGAAAATGCGCAACGCGATCAGCCTGGCCATGTGGTCGGAGATCGCGCGCGTCACCGAGGGCCTGGCGAAGGACGACTCGGTCCGCGCCGTCGTCTACCGGGGCGCCGGCCGGGACGCGTTCGCCTCCGGCGCCGACATCTCGGAGTTCAAGGAGCACCGGAAGGACACGGCGACCGCGCTCCGCTACAACGCCCAGACGTCGGCGGCCTACACCGCCATCCGCGAGTGCGCGAAGCCGACGGTCGCGATGATCTTCGGCTTCTGCATGGGCGGCGCGATGGCCGTCGCGATGGCCTGCGACCTGCGCTTCGCCGCCGAGGGGTCGAAGTTCGGCATCCCGGCGGCGCGGCTCAGCATCATCTACGGCGCCGACGCGGTCGGTCAGCTCGTGGACCTCGTGGGTCCCGCCTACGCCAAGGACATCCTCTATTCCGCGCGGACGGTCGGCGACCGGGAGGCGCTGGCGATGGGCTTCATCCAACGGCTCCTGCCGCCGGACGAGCTCGAGAGCGCCACCTACGACTATCTGCGCAAGATCGCCGACAACGCGCCCCTCTCCGTTCGGGGCGCGAAGGGGACGATCGAGGCGTACCTGCTCGGGCTGACCGAGGAGCGCCGGACGAAGCTGAAAGACCTCGCGCTCGAGGCGTTCGAGAGCGAGGACTACAAGGAGGGGACGCGGGCGTTCCTCGAGAAGCGGGCGCCCAAGTTCCAGGGGCGCTAACGCCCCCGCGTTGCGGTTCACGTTTCTCACGTCGACGCCGCAGAGCCCGATCGAGGGCAGCGGCACCTTCGTCGGCCTCCACGGCCTCGTCCGCGGCCTCGAGCGCCTCGGTCACGTCGCGCGCGTTCGCCCCCTTCGCACGCGGACCCACTTTCATACCCTCGACCGCTGGCTTTACAACGCCGGCGGGCTCCTCTGGCCGCCCGCGGGCGACGTCGTCGTGGGCGTGGATCTCGACGGCTTCCTCTGGGCGCGACGCCGACGGGTGCCCTTCGTCGTGATGCTCAAGGGGGTCATCGCCGACGAGCTCACGAACGAGCGCGGGGTCGTCCGGGCGCTCCTGACGGTCCAGGCCCGCTGGGAGCGGCTCAACACCGAGCGCGCCGATCGCGTGATCGTGGCGAGCCGATACTCGGCATCCGTGGCCGCCGAGGTCTACCGGATCCCGCCGGAGAAGCTCGCGGTCGTGCCCGAGCCGATCGACCTCGCCGAGTGGCGCCGACGCCTCGCCCGGGCCGAGCGGCGCGCGTCCGGGCGGCCCACGGTCCTGGCGGTGGCGCGCATGTACCCTCGGAAGCGCCTCGGGGATCTCCTGCACGCCGCGCGGGTCCTGCGCGAGCGAATCCCGGGGGTCCAGGTCCGTATCGTAGGAGGGGGACCGGAGGCTGCCCGTCTGCGCGCGCTCCACCGCCGGCTCGACCTTGGCGACACGGTCGTGTTCCTAGGGGAGATCCGGTTGGCGGCGCTGGCGGTAGAATATGTGAGCGCGCACTGCTTCTGCCTGCCGACCGTGCAGGAAGGGTTCGGGATCGTGTTCGCAGAGGCGATGGCGGCCGGGCTGCCTGTGGTCGCGTGCCGGGCGGCGGCCGTGCCCGAGATCGTCGAGGATCGGCGAACGGGCTTACTCGTGAGCCCGGGGAGCCCGGCCGAGCTCGCGACGGCCATGGAGACCCTATTGATGGATGAGGGGCTGCGGAAGGACTTCGGCGCCGCCGGCGCGCGGCGGGTGGAGGCGTTCGACCTCGAGCGCGTCGCGCAGCGCTTCCTCGGGATCCTGCCGTGAGCGACGGTCTGGCGTACAGCACCCGGCGCTTCACGTTCTCCGCCGCCCATCGCTACTGGGTGGACGAGTGGTCACCGGCGGAGAACGAGCGTGTGTTCGGCCGG
This sequence comes from Candidatus Rokubacteria bacterium 13_2_20CM_69_15_1, assembly GCA_001914535.1. Classification (GTDB taxonomy): domain Bacteria; phylum Methylomirabilota; class Methylomirabilia; order Rokubacteriales; family CSP1-6; genus 20CM-2-70-11. The sequence continues at coordinate 7,838 of MNCR01000022.1, read as the reverse complement.
CTCACGGTCGTCCACGGGCACACCTACACGCTCGATCTCACGATTCGGGGGCCGATCGATCCGCAGACGGGGATGGTGCTCGACCTCGGCGAGCTCAAGCGGGTCGTCGGCGAGACCGTGGTCGAACGCTTCGACCACGCGGACCTCTGCGCCGATCCGCTCTTCCGCGGCCGGGTGCCGACGACCGAGAATCTCGCCGTCGTGGTGTGGGAGCTGCTGGTACCGAAGCTCGGCGCCGAGCGCCTCTGGCAGGTCCGTGTATGGGAGGACCCCACGCTCTACGTCGATTACCGGGGTGCCTGATGGTCGAGCTGACGCGCGTCTATCACTTCAGCGCGGCCCACCGGCTCACGAGCGCCGCGCTGTCTCCCGAGCAGAACGCGACGCTCTACGGCGACTGCCACCGCCCCCACGGCCATAACTACTACCTCGAGGTCACGGTGGCCGGGCGTCCCGATCCGACGACCGGCATGGCGGTGGACCTGGTACGGTTGGACGGTGCGGTGAGCGGCGCCGTGCTCACCCAGGTGGACCACCGCGCGCTCGAAGAGGTCCCGGCGCTCTCCGGGATCGTCACGACGGGCGAGAGCCTCGCGCGTGCATTCTGGCGGATCCTGGCGCCGGCGCTGCCGGCGGGGGCGCTCAAGCGGGTGACCGTCGTGGAGACGGCGAAGAACCGGTTCCACTACGAAGGCGGCGAGGCATGATCGAAAAGCTGATCGCGCAGCTCCTGAAGGAGCTCGGCCAGGACGTGAACCGCGAGGGGCTCGAGAAGACCCCGGAGCGTGTCGCAAAGGCGCTGCGCTACCTCACCTCGGGCTACGACCGAGACGTGAAGGACGTCCTGAACGACGCCATGTTCGTCGAGGACTACGACGAGATGGTGATCGTGAAGGACATCGACTTTTTCAGCCTCTGCGTGCCGAGCAAGCAGACCGTTAACGCCGTCGGCGGCGCGAAGCCGGCGCGCCTCGTCCGCGTCGGAGACCGCCTCTGGACGCTGGAGCAGGGCCATCTCAAGGAGACCGTGGTCACACAGGTCACGTCACGCAAGACTCGCGAGATCGTCGAGGTGCGGACGACCGCGGGCCGCTTCGAGGTCACGCCGGATCATCCGATTATGACCGAGTCGAGGTGGGTGGAAGCTCAGCAGCTAGCACCGGGAATGAAAGTGGAGTGGGTCAACCCGAAATCGCTCTGTCGCAGGCCCTATCAGGCAGCGCAGGGTTACGCGTTGGGGTACGTCCTCGGAGCGGTGGCAGCGGACGGGAGCATCCAACAAGGTCGGCGAGTCAACTTGACCGTGAAGCGCGCGGAATTCGCCGAGAAGTACCGCGTGATGTTTGCTGAAGCCTTCCCGGGCTCAGAGCCCAGGATCGAGCGGGTGACCGTTCCCTCGAGTTTTCTGAAGAGAGACATCCCGATGCTTCGGGTTCGAACGGTATCTCGTGCGATTGGTGAGAAGCTTTGCCGCTGGCTAGGAATTTCGGAGGATGGTTCGAGAAGTAAAACGAAGACGTTCGAATTTCCAAAGGTCGTCACGTCCTCACCTGAGATGATGCAGGGGTTCCTGGACGGCTATTGTGACGGTGACGGCTACGCAACCGGGTCGGGTGGTAGGTTCATCGTCAGTCACAATCGCCGGTTCCTCGCGTCTCTGGCGGAATACCTGCAGACTCCACTCGCGAGGACTGGAACCGACGACGGTGCGAGAATCTACGTTTCGAGCCATTGGCATGAAGCGGGATGGTATGGCAAACACGGCTTCCGCCAGCAGAGTGAGTTCTACGTCCCGCTCGACAGCACGTACACTACGGTGATCGACGTGCGTCGTCTTCCGCCCGCCATGAAGCCGCACACCGTGTACAGCTTCACGTGCGAGCCGTACCCGACGTTCCTCATCGCCGGGCACTTGGGGCATAACTGTGAACATCATATGATCCCGTTTTTTGGCAAGGCTCATATCGCGTACATGCCGCGCACGAGGATCGTCGGGCTCTCGAAAATCCCGCGGCTCGTCGAGATGTACAGCCGGCGGCTACAGGTGCAGGAGCGGCTCACGACACAGATCGCGAACACGCTGAACGAGGCGCTCCAGCCGCGCGGCGTAGCGGTGGTCATGGAGGCGATCCATCTCTGTATGCTCATGCGTGGCGTGGAAAAGCAGAACTCGAAGGCGGTGACCTCCGCGATGCTCGGCTCCTTCCGTGACCGGCCCGAGACGCGGGCCGAGTTCATGGAGCTGATCAAGTCGGGCCGGGGGCTCCAGATTTGACCGCGGCGGAGCGCGCGCTCGAGGGGCAGGTCGCGCTCGTCACAGGCGCGGGGCGCGGGATCGGGCGCGCGATTGCCCTGGCGCTCGCGGCGCAGGGCGCCGCCGTCGCGCTGGCCGCGCGCACCCGTCAGCAGCTCGCGGAAGTCGCGGCGGAGATCCGCGAGCACGGCGGCCGGGCGCTCGCGGTCCCGACCGACGTCACGCAGGACGCCGCGGTGGAGGCGGCCGTGGAGCAGACGATCGCCGAGTTCGGGCGCCTGGACGTGCTGGTGACGGCCGCGGGCACCGCCTCGTTCGGCCCGGTCACCGGGACGAAGCCCGACGACTGGGACACCATGCTCGCGGTGAACCTCCGCGGGGTGATGGTGTGCTGCCGCGCCGTGCTGCCGGTGATGGTCCACCAGCGGCGCGGCACGATCCTCAACGTTTCCTCCGTCGCCGCACAGCGCTTCATCCCCGGGTCCGCCGCCTACGCGGCGACGAAGGCAGGCGTGGTCGTCTGGAGCCGGGTGCTCCGCGAGGAGGTCCGCGCCGAGGGCGTGCGCGTGGGCGTCCTCGTGCTCGGCGCCGTGGACACGCCGCTCTGGGACGCGGTCCCGCAGGGACCGGACCGGAGCCGGATGCTGCGACCCGAGGACGTGGCCCGGGCCGCCGTCCTCATGGTGACGCTCCCTCCCGGTGCCGCGCTCGAGGATCTCACGCTGCTGCCTGCCGGTGGCATCCTGTGATACCATGACGTTGGTCGCGAGTACCGAAACCGCTCGCGAATTTCCGGAGGATCGAATGCTGACGATGACTGAGACGGCCGCGAAGAAGATCTCGGAGCTGCGCCTCGAGGAAGGCAAGCCCGAGTGGGGGCTCCGAATCCGAATCGTGGGCGGCGGGTGCTCCGGCATGTCCTACGAGCTCGGTTGGGAGGACGCGCAGCAGCAGGACGACGACATCGTCGAGGCGCACGGGATCAAGGTCTACGTCGACAAGCACAGCGCGGCGTATCTCAGCGGTAGCGAGATCGACTACGTCGACAACAGCATGCTCGGCGCCGGCTTCGCGATCAAGAATCCGAACGTGAAGTCGAGCTGCGGCTGCGGCCAGTCTCACCGGTTCTAGACGCAATCCCCCGCCGTGCGTGTCCGGGTCCGCCTCTTCGCCCGGTACCGTGAAGCCGCAGGGCGGGAGCGGATCGACCTCGATCTGCCCGAAGGCGGCACGGTCGAGTCGGCGTGGTCGGCCGTGGCCGAGCGGCATCCCGAGCTCGCACGATACCGCCCCTTCACGTTGTTCGCGGTCGGCCACGAGTACGTCACCCCCGAGGAGCGGCTCCACCCCGACGACGAGCTCTGCCTCTTCCCACCGGTGAGCGGCGGCGCCGGCGGCGACACCTACCGGGTCGTCACGGCGCCGCTCTCGCCCGACGCGATCGCGGCGGCCGTCGACGATCCCGGCGCCGGCGGGATCGTCATCTTCTCGGGCGTCGTGCGCAACGAGACAGAGGGGCGGTCCGTGAAGTTCCTCGAGTACGAGGCGCACGCGCCGATGGCGGAGGCGCAGATGCGCGAGATCGGCGACGGAATCCGCGCCCGCTGGCCCGGGGTCAGGCGCGTGGCGATGCTCCACCGCGTCGGCCGGCTCGAGATCGGCGAGTCGAGCGTGCTGATCGCCGTGTCGGCGGCGCATCGGCAGGAGGCGTTCGAGGCGTGCAAGCACGCGATCGACACGCTCAAGCGCACCGTGCCCGTGTGGAAGAAAGAGCACTTCGAGGACGGCGAGGTCTGGGTGGGCTTCCAGGGCGGGTAGCGTCGTGACCCTGCTGGAGCGGGTGGAGCGCACGATTCGCCGCCACGCGATGCTCGCGGGCGGCGAACGTGTTTTGGTCGCGGTGTCGGGCGGCGCCGACTCTGTCGCCCTCCTCTACGCGCTCGCCGCGCTGGCCCCCGCGTGGCGCCTCGAGCTCCACGCGCTCCACGTCGATCACGGGCTGCGCGCCGAGTCCGCGCGGGACGCCGATTTCGTGCGGGGACTCGGCGCGCGGCTCTCCGTCCCCGTGGACGTCGCGACGGTGACGGTCGAGCGGCGTGGCTCCCTCGAGGCCGCCGCGCGCGCCGCGCGCTACGCGGCGCTCGCGGCGTCCGCCGACCGCGTCGGGGCGGCGCGCATCGCTCTCGGCCACACGGCGGACGACCAGGCGGAGACGGTCCTGATGCGGGTCCTCCGGGGCGCCGGTCTGCGGGGCCTCGCCGCGATCCCTCCGGTCCGCGACCGGATCATCCGCCCGCTGATCGAGTGCCGGCGCGCCGACCTGGTGGTCGAGCTCCACCGGGCCGGACTCGAGTGGGTCGAGGATCCGTCCAACCGGGATCCGAAGTTCTTGCGAAACCGGATCCGCCACGAGCTGCTGCCGTGGCTGACCGAGTCCGTCAGCCCGGAAATCGCCGACGGGCTCGTGCGTGTCGCGGCGGCCGCGCGCACCACGGTCGGGGCGCTCGATCGCATCGCGGCCTCCGAGCTCGAGCGGCTCGCCGAGTTCGGCGACGTCGCGGTGACGCTCCCGGTCGCGTCGCTCCGCGCGTTGCCGCGCGACGTGGCCGCGGAGATTCTGCGCCAGGCGGCGTCGCGGCTCGGGAGCCACGCCCCGCTCCGCGCGTGGGCGCATCGCGGGCTGCGCCGCATCCTCGCCGCACCGCCGCCGCGGAAAGCCTTCAAGATCGGCGCGGTCACGCTCGAGGTGAGCGGTCCACGACTGCGCCTGGCGCTCGGTCCGCAACCACCGCTGACCCCGCGCGTCTTGATCGCGCCCGGCCGGCTGGCGCTACCGGAGATCGGGTTCGTGCTGGAGGCGACGCTCCACGACGCTCCGGCGTGGGCGATCCCCGACGATCCAGGCCGCGTCGTGTTCGACGCCGACCTGCTGCCGGGTGAGCTGGTCGTGCGTCCCCGGCAGCAGGGCGACCGCTTCACGCCCTTCGGCAGCGCCGAGCGGAAGCTGAAGGATTTCCTCATCGACGCCAAGGTGCCCCGCTGGGAGCGCGACCGGGTGCCAGTGATCGAGGCGGCGGGGGAAATCGTGTGGGTCGGGGGGCTCCGGCGGGGCGCGGCGGCGCCGGTCGTTGCGCGCACGCGCCGCGTCCTCGAGCTGGCGCTCCTCTCCGCTGGCGGAGCCGCGCGCCGCCCGGTAGAATCGTAGGTCGCGGTCGTTGATGAAGACGCGACTGGTGCTCCTCCTGCTCCTCGTGCCCGCGCTGTCGGCACACGCCGAGCCGCGGACGCAGCCGGCGATCGAGCCGCGCGCCCTGCTCCACGCCCTGGAAGATGCGTTTACGATCGTCGCCGACCGCGTCACGCCGGCGGTCGTGAATGTCAGCACCGTGCCCAAGAAGCCGTCCGCCGAGGAGACGCCCGAGCGGTTCCGCGAGTTCTTCGGAGAGGAGTTCTACGAGCGCTTCTTCCGCCGGCGACCGCGCGACGACGCGCGCGCGAGCGGTTCCGGCGTGATCGTGGATCCCAAAGGATACATCTTGACGAACAACCACGTCATCGAGAACGCTCAGGACATCACCGTGCGTCTGTCGGACGGGCGCAAGCTCGCCGGGAAGCTCGTGGGGCGCGACCCGAAGACCGACCTCGCGGTGCTCAAGGTGGACGCGCCGGCGCCGCTGCCGGCCGCGGAGCTCGGCGACTCCGACCGTCTCCGCGTCGGCCAGTGGGCGATCGCGATCGGCAACCCGTTCGGCCTCGATCGCACGGTGACGGTCGGGATCGTCTCGGCGACGGCGCGCAACCGCGTCGGCGTGGCGACGTATGAGAACTTCATCCAGACGGACGCGTCGATCAACCCGGGGAACTCGGGCGGGCCGCTCTTGAACCTGGACGGGAAGGTGATCGGCATCAACACCGCGATCGTGGCAGCGGGACAGGGGATCGGGTTCTCGATCCCGATCAACCAGGCCAAGGAGGTCATGCGCCAGCTGATCGCCTCCGGCCGTGTGGTGCGCGGGTGGCTCGGCATCGCGATTCAGGACGTGACCGACGAGCTGGCGGGAACCTTCGGGGTGCGTGAGGGCGTGCTGGTCGCCGAGGTCGTGAAGGGCGGGCCGGCGGAGGCCGCCGGCCTGCGCCAGGGGGATGTGATCGTCGAGCTCAACGGCGCGCCGATCAAGGAGGTGCCCGAGCTTCAGCGCCGCGTCGCCGCCGTCGCGCCCGGGCAACCGGTGCGCCTCAAGCTGATCCGCGAGCGGAAGCCCGTGACGGTCAGCGTGACGGTCACCGAGATGCCCGCCGAAGAGCCCGTGCTCGCGGGCGCGCCGGACGACGAGAGCTGGGGGCTCAGCGTCGAACCGCTCACCGGCGAGGCGGCGGCCCGGCTGAATCTCCCGAGCCCGGGGGGCCTCCTCGTCACCGAGGTGGTGTCCGGCAGCCCGGCCGACAAGGCGGGCCTTCGCCGTGGCGACGTCATCGTCGAGGTCGGCAAGAAGCCCGTCACCGATCCCACCGCCTTCTTCCGGACCCTCGCGCAGCTCAAGCCGGGCGACCGCGTCCTCGTTTTCGTCCACCGCCCGTCGAGCGGCGGGCGCGCGGAATATCTCGTCATGGAACGGTCGCGCGAGCCGTGATCACCGAGAAGCCGCTGCTCGCGCGCCGCGGCACTGTCCTCGTCGTGGACGACGAGGAGGGCGTCCGGGCGTCGGTGCGGGCGATCCTCGAAGAGACGTGCGACGTCCTCGTGGCCGAGAACGGCGCGGAGGCGCTCGACGTGCTCCGCACGCGGGAGGTCGACCTCGTCATGCTCGACCAGCGCATGCCGGGGGAGCCGGGGATCGACGTCCTGCCTCGCGTGAAGGCCCTGGATCCGACCACGGTCGTCGTGCTGGTCACGGCGGTGCGCGAGGTGCGCACGGCGGTCGAGGCGCTCAAGCGGGGCGCCTACGACTACCTCACCAAGCCCTTCGACGTCGACGATATCCTCCTGCTTGCCCAGCGCGCGCTCGAGAAGCGCGCGCTCGAGCGCGAGGTGCTGTGTCTGCGCTCGGCGCTGGCGGGCAACACGCCCGAGCCCGGGTCGGGCCCTGGCTTCGAGGGCCTGGTGGGGCGCCACCCCGAGATGGTGAAGATCTATCAGCTGATTACGCGGCTCTCCGACACGCCGACGACCGTGTTGATCACGGGCGAGAGCGGGACGGGCAAGGAGCTGGTCGCGCGCGCGATCCACAGCCGGAGCGAGCGCCGCGACCAGCCCTTCGTCGCCGTGAACGTCGCCGCCATTCCCGACGCGCTGATCGAGTCCGAGCTGTTCGGCCACGAGAAGGGGGCGTTCACGGGCGCCCACGCCCGGAAGCTCGGCAAATTCGAGCTGGCTCACAGCGGCACGGTCTTCCTGGACGAGATCGGCTCGCTGCGCCTGGACCTCCAGACGAAGCTCCTCCGGGCGCTCCAGGAGCGCGAGATCGAGCGCCTCGGCGGGCTCCGGCCCATCTCGATCGACGTGCGCGTGGTCGCCGCGACCAACGTGAATCTCCGATCCGCGGTGCGGGCGCGCGAGTTCCGCGAGGACCTCTACTATCGCCTG
>MNCR01000070.1:3930-30659 GCA_001914535.1 Candidatus Rokubacteria bacterium 13_2_20CM_69_15_1 | reverse complement strand
TCGCGGCTGGCCGAGCGCGCCGTCGTCCAGATCCAGAACCCCATCGAGCTGCCGAAGGAGGACTCCGAGCCCCAGCCGGATGTGACGCTGCTCCGTCCGCGCCCGGACTTCTACGCGACCGCCCATCCCCTGGCGGATGACGTCCTGCTTCTCATCGAGGTCGCCGATTCGACTCTTGCCGTGGACCGCCGGGTGAGGATGCCGCTCTACGCGCGCGCCTCCATCCGCGAGGCCTGGATCCTGGATCTGACCGTGGATCGCGTGGAGGTTTACCGCGCGCCGACGGCGCGGGGATATCAGCAGGTGGTCACGTTCGAGCGCGGACAACCGCTTGCGCCCGAGGCCTTCCCAGATCTGATCGTCACCGTCGAGGATCTGCTCGGCTGACGTGCCGCGCGGCGCGACACCCGCTGCCGACTCGCGGATGCCGCGACCTCACCGACGGGCTACCGCCCGTTGCGCTTGACATGCCGGGCGACACGGCGGTATGTCTTCGACCGCGCGCGGCCGGCCTGCGCCAAGTGGCGGGGCCCGACCGGGGCACCGTGATCGAGCGGGTCAAGACGGGCCGAGGGGAACGGGCTCAGACGGTCGAGGACGTCGCCCGCGTGACCGCGGCGACGGTCCCGAGGAGGGCAAGGTCATGACACTCAAGGGGAAGCACGCGCTCGTCACGGGAGGCTCACGGGGCATCGGCCGCGGCATCGCGCTCAAGCTCGCTGAGAGCGGCGCGCGGGTCGGCATCCACTATTACGTCAACGAGGCGGCGGCGAAAGAGACGCTCGAGCGGGTGCGCAAGCACGGGGCCGACGGCTTCCTCGTCCAGGGCGACGTCTCGCGCGTCGACGACGTGAAGCGGATGTTCGCCCGGGCGCGGCAGGAGTTCGGCTCGCTCGACATCTTCGTCGCCAATGCCAGGCCCGAGCTGGCCAAGTTCTACGCGAAGCCGATGGAGATCTCGCTCGAGGCCTGGGATCACGCGCTCGATTCACAGGCGAAGGCGTTCCTCGTCGGCGTGCGCGAGGCCGTGGGCCTCATGGGACAAGGGGGGCGCGTCGTCGCCGTCACCTACGCCCCCGGAGCCCAGAAGGGCACCTGGCAGCCCTGGATCGCGATGGGCTCGGCCAAGGCGGCCCTCGAGTCGCTCGTACGCTACTTCGCGGTCACGCTCGCCCCGCGCGGCATCACGGTCAACTCGGTGAGCCCCGGGCTGACCGACGATAGCGTCCTGAACGGTCTGCCGGACCCGGTCGTGGAGACTGCGCGCACGTGGCACGCGAGCGGGTGGACGCCGATGGGCCGGATGGGGACGCCCTCGGACATCGGCAACGTTGTCGCGCTCCTCTGCTCGCCCGACGCCGGCTGGATCACAGGGCAGCTCATCCATGCCGACGGCGGCGCCTCGCTGGTAGACACGCTGATGCCACTGGAGATCCAGCGAGGATGACGCGGGTCGTTCGGAGAGGAGGAGGAGTCTGAACGCAGGACTCTAGGGCGGGAGCCAGACCAGAGCGGCAGGAGCTCGCGGCGCCGACGTGCATCCATTGAGCGACATTGACGCGCCGAGGCGGAGCTGATTGAATGACGGCGGTGGGTGTTTACGACCAGATCAAGAAGGCGTTCCAGGACGTCATCGCCCCTGAGCTGCACGCGCTCCGCGGCGACATCCGCGTCATCGATTCGAGGATCGCAGGTCTCGACCTGAAGATCGACGGCGTCGACCAGAAGCTGAGCCAGAAGATCGACGCCGTCGACCAGAAACTGAGCCAGAAGATCGACAGCCTCGACCTGAAGATCGACGGCGTCGACGCACGGCTGACGGTCAAGATCGATTCGCTCCGGACCGAGACGGTCTCTATGAAGGCAGAACTGATCGCCGAGATCCGGCGGGTCGACGTCAGGATCGACGGCGTCGATCGAGAGCTACGAACCGCGGTCGACGTCCGCGAGCGCCTCGCCGCTCTCGAAGCCCGCCGCGCCTCCTGACGACTCCCGGTAGTCGGCCCCGCTAAATCGACTGGCGCATGGCGGTTCGCGAGGGCAGCGTCATGCCGCGTTCCTTGGCCATGTGCGCGAGCTCCTGGGGAAGGGCGAATCGCACGTCCTCCTCGACCACGTGGACCTCGCGAACGGCGCCGCCCCGACCCCGCAGCGCCTCGACCGTCTGGGTGACCAGAATCTCGGGCGTCGAGGCGCCCGCGGTGATGCCGATGCGGCGGGCGTCCGTGAGCCACTCGGCGCGGATGTCGCCCACGTCGTTGATCAGGTAGGCGCGCGTGCCCGCCGTCTGCGCGACCTCGACCAGCCGGATCGCGTTCGAGCTGTTGGCCGAGCCGATCACCAGCAGGACGTCCACGTCGTTCGCGAGCCGCTTGACCGCCGCCTGGCGGTTCTGCGTCGCGTAGCAGATGTCGTTACGCGACGGGCCGACGATCCTCGGGAACTTGCGGCGGAGGGCCTCGATGACCTCGCGCGTGTCGTCCATGGAGAGCGTGGTCTGGGTGAGGTACGCGATCTTGTCCGGGTTCGGCACCTCGAGCTTCTCGACCTCGTCCACGTCGGCGATGACGAAGATGCGATCGGGCGCCTCGCCGAGCGTGCCGATGACCTCGTCGTGATCCTCGTGGCCGATCAGGACGATCGAGTAGCCCTCGCGCGCGTAGCGAATCGCCTCGAGGTGCACCTTGGTCACGAGCGGGCACGTCGCGTCGATCACCCGCAGGCCGCGGCGCTCGGCCTCCCGGCGCACCTCCGGCGAGATGCCGTGGGCGCTGAAGACCACGGTCGCGCGGTCGGGCACCTCGTCGAGCTCGTCGACGAAGATCGCGCCCTGCTTCCGGAGCGTCTCGACCACGAGCCGGTTGTGGACGATCTCGCGACGCACGTAGACCGGGGGCCGGCAGACCGACAACGCCAGCTCGACGATGTCGATGGCCCGCTCCACGCCGGCGCAGAAGCCGCGCGGCCCTGCCAAGAGAATCTCGGAAATTGTGGATCTCATCGCCCTCCCCGCCTCATTTGAAATAGTACGACACTCCGACCGCGGCCACATGGGCTTGCCACCCGCGGTTCGGGTCGGACGTGTTGCCGTTGGAGTTGTGCGCCAGACGGTAGCCGGCGTAGACCGCGGTCGAGTCGGTGAGGAAGACGGACGCGCCGACGCCGCCCCACACGAGGAACGCGAAGGTCGAGTCGATCTCCGGCACCTTGAGGTCGGTCCCGCCCGCGGCGCCGGCCAGCTCGACGTAGGGCACGACTCGTCCGAGCGTCAGGAAGTGGTACCGGAACACCGCCGCGAGGCCGGCCCAGAACGCGGACCTCGGCTCGGTGTACCCCAGGTAGAAGGGCTCGAGGCCGACCTCGAGGGCGCCATAGAGCGGACCAGCGCCCGAGGTGCCGAAGGGAAGCACCGAGACCCGGACCCCCAGGTCGAAGAACTCGAGGTCGCTCTGGGTGCGCTTGCCTTCCAGGTTGAACTGCGCGCCGTACCCGCTCTCCGCCGAGACCACGTACGCGCCCTTCGTGAACGTCTGCCCCGAGTCGAAGGCCCGCGCGGGCGCTGCGAGCGCCGTCACGGCGAGGAGCGCCGTCCCCGCGAGCCGCAGCGGTCGCCCGTTCATGGCTCGATCAACACTTTCAGCGCGTCCCCTCTGGCCATCAGATCGAGCGCCTCCCGGACCTCGCCGAGTCGCATCCGATGCGTGATGAGGTCGTCCGGTGTGAGCCCACCGGAGTCCATCAGTTCGACGGCCCGTCGGATCAGGTCGGGCGTGTGGTGGAACGCGCCGAGCAGCGTCAGCTCCTCGTAATGCGCGCGGCGGGTATCCAGCCGGATCGAGCTTCCCGGCGCGCAGCCGCCGAAGAATACCACGCTACCGCCCCGGCCCGTCGCGTCGATCGCCTGCTCCCAGACCTCGGGGCGGCCCGTCGCGTCGATCGCGACGTCGGCGCCCGGGCCTCCGATGGTCGCGCGGATCGCGGCCGCGGTATCGTCGCTCTGCGTCGTGTCGAGGCATTCGCCGATCCCGAGCTTCCGCGCTCGCTCTAACCGCCAGCCCGACTTCCCGACCAGGATGACCCGGGCCTTCCGCGCTGCCGCCAGCATCCCGAGGAGGCAGCCGAGCGGGCCCGTGCCGAAGACGACCACCGTCTGGCCCGACTCCACGCGGGCCCGCTCGATGCCGAGGAGCGCGCAGGCCAGAGGTTCCGCGAACGCCGCGCGCGCGGTGGGAAGCACGGGCCCGAGCGCCACCACGTTCTTCGCCACCAGGCGCGGCGGGAGCGCGATGAACTCGCCGTACGCTCCGTTGACGAACAGGAGATCCTCGCAGAGGTTCGCGCGGCCCGACAGGCACGGGCGGCAGGCGCCGCACGGCGCCGAGTTCGCGGCGACGACACGGTCACCCTCGCGGAAGCCCGCCACGCCGGGGCCGACCGCCGTGACCGTGCCCGCGAACTCGTGGCCGAACACCGTGGGGACCTTCGGGATCATGACCGGGTGGCCACGCCGGAGCGTCTTCACGTCCGTGCCGCACGTCAGCGCGGCGTCGATCCTGAGCACCAGCTCGCCCGTCCTCGGCTCGGGCGTCGGCAGTTCCTCCGCGCGGAGGTCGCCCGGTCCGTAGAACACCATCGCCCTCATGGCGTCACGTACACCTTGAGCGCCTCGCGGCGCCGCACGAGGTCTACGCCGCGGTGAAGGCCGCCGAGCGAGACACGGTGGGTGACGAGCCGATCCACCGCGATCGCGCCCGCGACGATCAGGCGGAACGCCTCGGCGAGGTCCGCCGGCGACGACGAGTACGTGGCGGTGAGCGTGAGCTCGCGGTGGTAGAGCGTCTCGAGCCGGAGCGGGAGCGTGTCGGCGCCGCCCGCGAAGTAGTGGACCGTCCCGCCGTCGCGGAGGCTTTCCACCGCCCACGGCAGCGCGTCCGTGCCGCCGCCGGTGATGATGACCTGGTCGGCGCCGCGCCCCCCGGAGAGCTCGCGCTGCGCGGCCGCGGTATCGTCGCTCTGCGTCGTGTCGAGGCATTCGCCGATCCCGAGCTTCCGCGCTCGCTCTAACCGCCAGCCCGACTTCCCGACCAGGATGACCCGGGCCTTCCGCGCTGCCGCCAGCATCCCGAAGAGGCAGCCGATCGAGCCGAGGCCGACGACGACGATCGTGTCGCCGGGCTCGACGCGGGCGCGTCGCACGGACCTGAGACAGCACGCGAGCGGCTCGACGAACGACGCCGCCTCGTCGCTCACGTGGCCGGGCACCCGGAACATGGCGTGACGGGCGTTCGCCGCCGGTACCCGCACGTACTCCGCGAAGCCGCCGGGGTCAAGGTTCGACGCCTTGAAGGCTCGACACATCGACTCGCTCCCCCGCCGGCAGTAGTGGCACTCGCCGCACGGCACGTGGTGGGCGGCGACGACACGGTCGCCGATCGCACAGTCCGTCACGCCGGCGCCGAGCGTGACGACCTCGCCGACTACCTCGTGACCAAGGACGACCGGCGCCGAGGTCGTCGGGTCTACGATCTTCGCGATATCGGAGCCGCAGAGCCCGCAGCCCAGCAGGCGCAGCAGCACCTCGCCCTCGCCGATCGCCGGCCGAGGCCACTCCTCGGCGACGAGCTTTCCCCCGCCGCGAAAGACGGCCGCGATCATGCGGCCACCATCTGGGCCGGGCGCCCGAGCCGGGCCGCGATCCAGCAGCGGAGCGCGATCGCGAGCTTCCTGGCGACGGGTACCGTGATGCGCTCGTCGAACACGCGGAAGCGCCGCGCCTCGATCTCCCCAAGGAGCGCGAGATAGATCCGCGCCATGATTTCGGCGGCCACGAGCGTACGGGCGTCGACCGTGGGAAAGCTCTCCCACGCGAACCGGTAGAACCGCCGCGCGCGTGCCGCCTGGTGGGTCATCAAGCGTACGAACTGCTCCGTGTAGCGGCCCGCCTTCAGGTCGTCCACGGTGACGCCGAACGCCCGGAGGTCCGCCTGCGGGACGTAGACGCGCCCCGCCCGCGCGTCGGCCCCCACGTCGCGGATGATGTTCGTCAGTTGCAGCGCGGTACCCAGGTCCACCGCGTACTGGCGCGCGCGCGGGTCCGTGTAGCCGAAGATCTCGATGCACGCGAGCCCGACCGCGGAGGCGACGCGGTAGCAGTACGGGTAGAGATCGTCCGCCGTCTCGTAAGTCACGCGGTCGAGGTCCATCTCGACACCGTCGACGATCGCCTCGAGCGCCGCGCGCGGGATCGTGTACGCGCGCACGGCGGCCTGGAGCCTCACGGCGATCGGGTGCTCGGGGATCGCGCGCGCATCGTAGCACCGCGCCACCTCCTCGCGCCAGCGTCGGAGCTCCCGGCGCTGGGCCGGCGGGTCGGCTCCGCCCGCGCCGCCGAGATCCGCGATGTCATCCACGGTGCGACAGAACGCGTAGACCGCGTAGAGCGCCTCGCGGCGTGGGCGCGGCAGCGTGAGGAACGCGTAGTAGAAATTCGAGCCGCTCCTCCGCGTGAGCCGGGCCGCGAGGTCCGTGATCATCGGGCGTGCACGTATCCGTGCGCGCGGAACCACTCGGCCGCGTCGCGGAGCGCCGTGCGGGCGTCCGTCTGCGGCAGGCCGAGCTCCCGCACCGCCTTGGCCGAGCTGAAGTACATGCGCTTCTTCGCCATCCGCACCGCCGTCAGCGCCACCCGGGGCGGCCTCCCGGTGACGCGCGCGACCGCCTCCATCGAGAGGGCGGCGCACCACGCCACCCAGTATGGGATCCGCGCGCGAGGCGGGCGGATCCCCGTGATCTCCGAGAGGAGCGCTCCGATCTCGGCGAGGGAGAGGTTCCGGCTCCCGAGGATGTACTTCTCACCGATCTTCCCCCGCTCCCCCGCGAGAAGGTGGCCGCGGGCGACATCGCGGACGTGGACGAGGTTGAGCCCCGTGTCCAACGTTGCGACCATCCGTCCGGCGAGGAAGTCCACGACCATCTGACCGGTCGGGGTCGGCTTGACGTCCCAGGGGCCGACGGGCGCCGACGGGTTCACGATGACGACCGGGAGGCCCTGGTGGGCGAATCCGAGCGCCACCTGCTCGGCCAGGAACTTGGAGGCCTTGTAAGGCCCGATCATGTCGCGGAGGGAGACCGGCGTCTCCTCCGTCCCCGGCGTGCCGTCCGCCGGGATGCCGAGCGCGCCGACCGTGGAGGTGTAGACCACGCGGCTCACGCCCGCCTCGCCCGCGGCCTCGAGGACGGCGCGCGTGCCGCCGACGTTGACGCGATGGAGCTCCTCCGGGTCACGCGCCCAGAGACGGTAGTCGGCCGCAACGTGGAAGACGAGGTGGACGCCCTTCACGGCGCGACGCAACGAGGCGGGATCCAGCAGGTTCCCCTCGCAGATCTCGACGTCGAGCCCCGCGAGGGCGCGGCGGTCCGAGCGTGGGCGCGCGAGCACGCGCACGGAGCGGCGTTGGGCGAGGAGCTCGCGGACGACGTTGGCGCCGACGAAGCCGGTACCGCCCGTCACGAGCGCGTCGATCATTGTATCGACGCCTCTGCGCCCGGCGCCATCGGGGGGTGGCCCGAGACGAGGTGCGCCCCGGCTCCGTTCCGCATGTCGCTATTCATTCCACTTGTTGTCTCGCGATGCGGCCGAGCGCTCTGGCCACCGATTTCAGCGCCGCGTTCGTCCCGCTCCGCAACGTCAGCGCGTCGGCGAACGCGCGCGGACGCGCGAGCACTGCGCGCACTGCGCGGATCGTCCGCACCCGTCCGTCTGGCTCCACGACGGCGGCAAGGTCGGCGGGCACGCCGCGCTCGGCCGTGTCGCTGACGGCGCGGATCACTGCCGCGGGGATCCCACGCGCGCGGGCCCACTCGAGGATTGGCGCCGACTCCATGTCGCAGGCGACCGCCGCGGTCTCGACCCAGAGCCGCGCCTTCGCGCCCGGCGTCGCCACGATCTCGTCCACCGTCACGAGCGTCCCGGCCCGTCTGAGGCCTCCGACTTCCGCGGTCGTGTAGGGCGTGCCCGTCGGAGCCGCGACGAGCGCCGGCACGACCAGGTCACCCTCGGCAAGGTCGGGGGACAGCGCGCCGCAGACGCCGGCGGAGACCACGAGCGCGGGCGGCGCCACACGCGACGCGCGCAGGTCGAGCGCACGGGCGCGCGGGCCCACACACACGAGCTCGAGCGCGCCGGATCGGTAGTGAGGCCACTCGCTCCCGGCGACGCGCGTGAGGCCGAGCAAGCGCGCGAGGCTGCGTGCCTCGAGATCGACCGCGGTGAAGACGGCGACGCGTGTCACGCGCCGGGGGCTGGCGTCGTGCCTGGGCGCTGTTTCGAGGCTTGCTTGGCGCGGAGCCAGGCCGCGTACGAGCCGCCGGCCGCCGTGTCTTTGCCGGTAAAGCGGATCGCGCGAATGTCGGAGTAGAGGATGTCGTAGGGGCCGTCGCCCGCCCGGTCGAACACCTGGATGAAAGGTACCCGCACGTCGCGGTTGCGGTTGAACACGTAGCCCTCGAGCTCTGAACCGTCGGCCCGGACCACGGTGACGTTGCCGCGGTAGTCGAAGGCCCGGTCGATGACCTCCTCGAGCGAGACGCGGGTGCCGATCTCCGGCACCCAGCCTTCCAGGCTCTCCGGGTCCGTCATGCCGCCCTCAGAAGCGTCCGGTCACCGTCGCCGCGACGGTGTCGCGGAAACCGCGCCAAGAAGCGAAGGTGTGGTTGACGGCCGTGGGCTCGTAGCCGCAGTGGACCATGCAGTCGCGGCACTTCTCGTTGCCGCTCTTGCGGCCGTAGTGCTCCCACTGCGTGGTCTCCATCAGCTCCTGGAACGTCGCCGCGTAGCCTTCCTGAAGAAGGTAGCAGGGACGCTGCCAGCCGAACATGTTGTAGGTCGGGTTGCCCCACGGCGTGCACTCGAAGTCGCGCTTGCCCATGAGGAACTGGAGGAACAGCGGCGACTGGTTGAACTTCCAGCGGCGCTTCGGCCCCGACAGGATCTGGGTGAAGAGCTCGTGGGCGCGCCGGCGGCGGAGGAAGTGCTCCTGGTCGGGCGCCTTCGCGTAGCTGTAACCGGGCGAGACCATCATGCCCTCGACGCCGAGATCCATCATCGCGTCGAAGAACTCGCGCACACGGAGTGGGTTGGCGCCGTCAAAGAGCGTCGTGTTGGTCGTGACCCGGAAGCCTCGCCGGAGCGCCTCGCGGATCGCGGCCACCGCCTCGTCGTAGACGCCATCACGACAGACCGCCTCGTCGTGCTCGTCGCGAAGCCCGTCCATATGGATGCTGAACGAGAGGTACTTCGACGGCTCGAAGACGCCGTCCTCGAGCTTCGCCGTGAGGAGGAGCGCGTTGGTGCAGAGGTAGACGTACTTTTTCCGCGCGACGAGCTCCTTCACGAGGCGACCGATCTCCGGATACATCAGGGGCTCGCCGCCCGGGATCGACACGATGGGCGCGCCGCACTCGTCCACCGCGCTCAGGCACTGCTCGACCGTGAGGTGCTTGCGGAGGATCTGCGCCGGGTACTGGATCTTGCCGCAGCCCGCGCACGCGAGGTTGCAGCGGAAGAGGGGCTCGAGCATGAGCACCAGTGGGTAGCGCGTACGGCCGGCGAGCCGTTGCGTGACGACATAGCTTGCCACCGCCCACATCTGCGACAGAGGAACGCTCATGCCCGTTGAACTCCCCGACGCCGGAGCCCCGGCAGCGTGCCGGGCTTTTCGCGCGTCAGTCGAACCGTCACGGCAATCAGGGCGTGGAGCGCGCCGCCGAGGGCCAGCAGCACCCACTCGCGGAGCCACGCGGTCACGGCCAGGTTGAATCCGAGCACACCGTAGTATAGCGCGACTCCCGGCCACACACGGCCGCCGAACACGTCCGCGCCGGGCGAGCTCGGGCGTGTCGCAGCCGGCCGCGCCTCTCTCGGGCCACCCTCGGCACACGCCGGCCGCGGGGACCCCGCTCCAACAGACGCCGGCCGTGCAGACCCGGCGAGCGCCACATACAGTCCGACCGAGACCGCGCCGACGATCGTCCATCCCGCGAAGTTCGACAGCGGGACGCCGAAGTACACGCCGCCGTCGGGGTAATAGAAGATCCTCCCGAGGAACCAGCGGTCGCCGCGCACCGCGAGCGGGTCGATGACGAGATCGAGGGCCGTCATGAGTACCCCGGTCACCAGCGCCGGCATCCACGCGGGCGTGCGGCGCCCCGCGAGCGCCGCGCGCGCCAGGCAAAACGAGGCGTAGGCGAGGAAGACGAACGACAGCGAGTCCATGAACGGGACGTTCGCGACGTAGAGCTCCCGCCCGCGCGTGATCCCCGTGTAGTGATAGAGGCCGAACGGGACGCCGATGCGGGTGGACGCGAATTCCGCGAGCCACGCCACGGGCCAGACGGAACCACCGAAGGCGAGCGTCCGCCGCCAGCCGAGGTCCGCGCACGACGCGGCGAGAAACAGCACGAGGAATGCGAAGACGTAGGGGCGGAGCGTGAGCGTGCCAGTGACGAGATCCATAAGAGCCGCTTTCGGCGGCCGAGTCAGCATGTTACCATCTGCCGACGTGACGGTCCTCGACGACGCCATCAAGCGCGCCCAGGCCTACCTCCTCACGCAGCAGGCCCCGGACGGTCACTGGGTCGGTGAGCTGGAGGCCAACACCACCATCACCTCCGAGTATCTCCTGCTCTGCCATCTGATCGACCGGGTCGACCGTGTGAACGAGGCCAAGGCCGTCCTCTATCTCCGCCGCGCGCAGCTTCCCGACGGCGGGTGGAGCCTCTTCGAGGGCGGCGCCGCGAATCTGTCGGCCACGATCAAGGCGTACTTCGCGCTGAAGCTGGCCGGCGTGAGCGTCGACGATCCCGGAATGGTCTCCGCGCGCGAGCGCATCCGGGAGATGGGCGGGCCCGTCAGGACCGACGTCTTCACCAAGATCTTGCTGGCGCTCTTCGGCGAGTACGACTGGAACGGCGTGCCGGCGATGCCCGTCGAGATCATGCTCCTGCCGCGGCCGTTCTTCCTCTTCAACATCTACGAAGTCTCGTACTGGTCCCGCACGGTCATCGTCCCGCTCCTGATCATCATGGACCGGAAGCCGGTGAAGTGGCTGCCGCCCTACCTCGCGCTCGACGAGCTCTGGCCCGAGCCGCGGGAGAAGACGAGCCTGCGCTTCCCGCGCGTGCCCGAGCCGTTCACCTGGCGAAAGCTCTTTTGGAAGAACTTCTTCATCGCGGTCGACGACGGCCTCAAGATCTGGGAACGCTTCACCCCGCGCCCGCTCCGCAAGCGCGCGGTCGAGGCGGCGCGCGTGTGGCTCGAGGAGCGGCTCGCCGTGCCCGGCGGCCTCGGCGGCATCTACCCGGCGATGGCGAATTCGATCGTCGCGATGCGCCTCCTCGGTTACCCCGACGACCACCCGCTGGTGCTCGGGCAGCTCAAGGAGATCGAGGCGCTCGCCGTGGAGACAGACGGAGAGCTCCACTATCAGCCGTGCCCTTCGCCCGTGTGGGACACCGCGCTGGCCGTCAACGCGCTGGTCGAGAGCGGGCTCGCGCCCGACGACGCCTCACTCCGACGCGCGACGGAATGGCTCATCGACCGTCAGATCCTCGTTCCGGGGGATTGGCAGGTGAAGCGACCACACCTGAAGCCGGGCGGCTGGGCGTTCCAGTACCGCAACGACTTCTACCCGGACCTCGACGACACCGGGATGGTGCTGATGGCGCTCGAGAAGGTCCGCGGGGTCGACACCGACGCCGCGCGGCTGGCGAAGGAGCGCGGGCTCGGCTGGTTTCTCGGCATGCAAGGCGAGGACGGCGGCTGGGCGTCCTTCGATGCCGACAACAAGCGGCTCTACCTCAACAACATTCCCTTCGCCGACCACGGCGCCCTGCTCGACCCGTCGACCGAAGACTTGACCGGGCGTGGCCTCGAGCTCCTCGGCACGCTCGGCTACGGCCGTGACTTCGAGCCGGCGCAGCGCGCGCTCCACTTCCTCCGCCACACGCAGCGGCACGACGGGCCGTGGTACGGGCGCTGGGGCGTGAACTATATCTACGGCACCTGGTCCGTCCTCCGGGGGCTCAGCGCGATCGGCGAGGATCTGCGCCACGAGTACGTCCAGCGGGCGGTGCGTTGGCTCGAGCAGCGGCAGAACCGGGACGGCGGCTGGGGCGAGACGTGCGAGAGCTACGATGATCCCGAGTTCGCCGGGATCGGCGCGTCGACACCCAGCCAAACGGCCTGGGCGCTGCTCGGCCTCTTCGCCGCCGGGCGCACGAGCGGCGCCACGGTCGAGCGCGGAGTCGAGTACCTTCTCCGGACGCAGCGGCGCGACGGATCGTGGGACGACGCGTTCTGGAACGGCACCGGATTTCCGCGCGTCTTCTACCTCAAGTATCACCTCTACGCGAAGTACTTTCCCCTCTGGGCCCTCGGGATCTACCGGCGCGCCCAGGCATGACGGAGCAGCCGCTCCCGCTGGCGCTGCGCCCGCTCGACGCCATCGGCCGCTGGGCGATCGCGAGCGTCGAGGCGCTGGGCCGGTTCGGCACGTTTCTGGGCGAAGCGGTCGGCGTGATCCTGACGCCGCCGTTCAAGTTCTGGGCGTTGATCGACCGGATCAACTTCATCGGCTACCGGTCGCTGCTGATCATCCTGCTGACGGGCGGGTTCACGGGGATGGTGCTCGGACTCCAGGTCTACCTGACGCTCGTGCGGTTCGGCTCCGAGGCGTTCCTGGGCCCCGCCGTCGCGCTGTCGCTCATCCGGGAGCTCGGCCCGGTCCTGTCGGCGCTGATGGTGACCGGGCGCGCCGGCTCTGCGCTCACCGCCGAGATCGGTATCATGCGCATCACCGAGCAGATCGACGCGCTCACGGTGATGGCGCTGAACCCCGTCCGCTACCTCGTCGCGCCGTCCATGCTGGCGGGCCTCGTGACGTTCCCGCTGATGACTGCGCTCTTCGACACCGTCGGCATCTTCGGGGGTTACGTCGTCGGCGTGGAGCTCCTCGGGCTCTCCCAGGGCACGTATTTCGGCGAGATGCAGACGTTCGTCGACATGCAGGACATCATGATGGGGTTTTGGAAGTCGCTCTCGTTCGGCGTGATCGTCACCTGGGTCTGCACGTACAAGGGCTTCACGGTCGGCCACGGCGCCGAGGGCGTGGCCAAGGCCACCACCGACGCGGTCGTCCTGTCCTCCGTCCTCATCCTGGTCTGGGACTACTTCATGGGCTCGGTGCTCCGGTGAGCGCGGCCGGGCGAGCGAGAGCCCGGAGGAGGAACGGAGCCGGAGGCGAGGCGAGTCTGTGATCGTGGCGGTGCGAGCCGCAGCCGGAGGCGAGGCGAGTCTGTGATCAAGGTCGAGGGCCTGGTCAAGTCGTTCGGCCGGCAGGCGGTGCTGCGTGGGCTCGACCTGGAGGTCGCCACGGGCTCGATCACGGTCATTATCGGCCGAAGCGGCGGCGGCAAATCGGTCCTCCTCAGGCATCTGATCGGCCTCTTGAGCCCCGACGGGGGCCGGGTGCTCGTCGATGGCGCCGAGATCACCGGCCTTCGCGGGCGCGCGCTCGACGAGGTGCGGCGGCGCTACGGGGTCGTCTTCCAGGGCGGCGCGCTGTTCGACTCGATGACGTGCGCGCACAACGTGGCCTTCCCGCTCCGGGAGAAGCTGCGTCTGCCCGGCGCGGAGGTCGCGAGGCGGGTCGAGGCGGCGCTCGCCCAGGTGGGACTCGAGGGCGTGGAGCGCAAGTACCCGGCCGAGGTTTCCGGCGGCATGCGCAAGCGCGTCGCGATCGCGCGGGCGCTCGTCACCGAGCCCGAGATCGTCTTCTTCGACGAGCCGACGACCGGCCTCGACCCGATCCTCGTCAACACCATCCACCACCTGATCCTCAACCTCCACCGGAAGCTCCGCTTCACCGCCGTCATGGTGAGCCACGAGATTCCAGAAATCTTCGAGATTGCCGACACTGTGGCCGTGCTGCACGAGGGACGGATCGTGGAGGTCGGGCCCCCGGCGGCCATCCAGGCCTCGACGAATCGGGTCGTCCGGCAGTTCATTCGCGGGGAGCCGGAAGGCGCGGAGGGATCCTGATGGAGCGAACACGCGTCAACATCACCGTGGGGCTGTTCGTGGTGCTCGGCGTCTTGGCTTTGGGCTACCTTTCAGTTAAACTCGGACGCGTTTCGTTCCTCGGAGGCGGCGGGTATGTCGTCTTCGCCGAGTTCCCGTCGGTCGGGGGACTGAAGCCGGGTTCGACGGTGGAGATCGCGGGCGTCGAGGTCGGGCGCGTCGAGTCCATCCGCCTGAAGAACTACGAGGCGCTCGTGACGCTTCGGATCGATTCGGGCGTGAAGTTGCAGGAAGACTCGATCGCGTCGATCAAGACGAAGGGGCTGATCGGCGAACGGTACCTGCGCCTCAGCCCGGGCGGCTCCGACAAGATCATCGAACCCGGCGGACGGATCCGGGAGGTCGAAGCACCCGTCGACTTCGAGGAGCTGCTGTCGAAGTACATTTTCGGCAAGGTCTAGGAGGGGCGTCGATGGCGACGTTGGGTCGCGGCGGTTTCGCGTTCGTCGCCGTCGCGACGCTCCTCCTCGCAGGGACTCCCGTCCGGGCAGGCCAGCCCACGGAGCAGCTTCGCGTCGAGATCGAGCAGGTCATCAAGGTCCTCGACGACCCGGAGCTCAAGAAGGACGGCAACGCGAACGCGCGACGCGCGGCGGTCCGCCGGATCGCGAACGAGATCTTCGACTTCGGCGAGACCGCGAAGCGCTCGCTGGCGCGCCACTGGACGTCACGAACCCCGATGGAGCGTGAGGAGTTCGTCCAGCTCTTCGCCGACCTCCTCGAGCGGTCCTACATCTCCAAGATCGAGCTCTACGGCGGCGAGAAGGTCGACTACGTCGGGGAGACGATCGACGGCGACCAGGCGACCATCAAGACGAAGATCACGACCAAGCAGGGGACCGAGATCCCGATCGATTACCGGATGCTCAAGCGGGGCGACAAGTGGCTCGTCTACGACGTCATCATCGAGGGCGTCAGCCTCGTCGCGAACTACCGCTCCCAGTTCAACAAGATCATCGTCACCTCGTCCTACGCGGAGCTCGTCAAGAAGATGCGGGACAAGCAGGAGGAGTTCTACGGCGTGGAGAAGCAGAAGCGGACCTCGCAGCGCTGAACGCGCGGCGCGCCTCTCGGCGCACGGGCGATCGCTTCGGGGCCTTCGTCGGACCCCTTATGCTACACTGACGCGAGCAACCATCCCCGCTGATCACCCCCGACTAGGAGGAGCCTGTGGGATCCGTTCGAGTCGCCATCGTCGGCGTCGGCAATTGCGCGTCGGCCCTCGTCCAGGGCATCGAGTACTATCGAAACGCGCCGGACGGCCAGTTCATTCCGGGCCTGATGCACCCGCGGCTCGGGCCCTACCACGTCGGCGACATCGAGTTCTCGGCCGCGTTCGATATCGACGAGCGCAAGGTCGGGCGCGACCTCGCCGAGGCGATCGCGCAGGAGCCGAACAACACCGTGCGCTTTGCGGAGGTCCGGACGCTCGGCGTGCCCGTCCAGCGGGGGATGACACACGACGGTCTCGGCCAGTACCTGTCGCAGATGATCCGGAAGGCGCCGGGCTCGACCGCCGACATCGCGAACATCCTCCGTGAGACGCAGACACACGTCGTGGTCAACTTCCTCCCGGTGGGCAGCGAGATGGCGACCAAGTGGTACGTCGAGCAGGTGCTCGAGGCGGGCTGCGCGTTCGTGAACTGCATCCCGGTCTTCATCGCACGCGAGGCGTACTGGCGTCGGCGTTTCGAGGAGCGCGGCCTGCCGGTGGTCGGCGACGACGTGAAGTCCCAGGTCGGCGCCACGATCGTGCACCGCGTCCTCACGCGGCTCTTCATGGACCGCGGCGTGCGACTCGATCGGACGAGCCAGCTCAACTTCGGCGGCAACACCGACTTCTACAACATGCTCGAGCGCGAGCGGCTCACCTCCAAGAAGATCTCGAAGACCGACGCGGTCCGCTCCCAGCTCGGTCACGAGCTCCCGGCGGACGCCGTCCACATCGGCCCCAGCGACTACGTGCCGTGGCTCCTGGACCGCAAGTGGGCGCACATCCGCCTCGAGGGGCGCGGTTTCGGCGATCAGCCGATCAACGTCGAGCTGAAGCTCGAGGTATGGGATTCGCCGAACTCCGCGGGCGTCGTCATCGACGCGATCCGCGCGTGCAAGATCGCGCTCGACCGCGGCTTGAAGGGCGCCCTCCTCGCGCCGTCGGCCTACCTCATGAAGTCACCGCCGGAGCAGTGGCCGGACGACGCCGCCCGCCAGCGTCTCGAGCGGTTCATCGCCGGCGAAGAGTAGGTGGCGCTCGCCCGACGGATCGGTCGCCCCCTCCGCTGGCTGGTGCGCCTGTCGTGCGCGCGCCCTACCGTCACCGTCGCCGTCGCGCTCGCCCTCGGCGTCGTCTCCGTCGTCTTCACGCTGACGACGCTGACATTTGAGACCTCGACGCTCAAGCTCCTGCCCCCGGGCCAGCCCTACGCCGAGCGGTACCGCCAATACGAGCGCGAGTTCGGCGACCTGGACGACCTCGCGATCGTCGTCCAGGCGCCCTCGCTGTCCGAAGCCACGCTCTACGCGCAGCGTCTCGTGCGCGAGTTGCGCGCGGCCCACGTGCCGCTCGCACGGATCGCCTACCGCATCGACCCCAAGCAGTTCGAGGGGCGCGCCCTCCTCTACCTCTCCAAGGAGAAGCTCGCCTCGATCCGCGAGCGGATCTTCGACTATCAGGAGCTCATGGAGACATTCGCGGGCCGCCCGACGCTCGACCAGCTCATCGACGGCGTCGCGACCCAGGTCGCCTCCGCGTTCGTCACGAGCTTCATCGACCTGGGCCTCTCGGACACCAAGCCCTCCCTCGACGTCCGCTTCGTCGAGGACCTCGTGGCCCAGATCGCCACGCGGCTGGACCGGCCGGCGCCCTACCGCTCGCCCTGGGGCACGCTCTTCGCCGTGGGCGAGGAGAGGCCCGGCGCCGGCTATTTCCTCTCGGAGGACCAGCGGCTCCTCTTCATTCTGGCCGAGCCCAAGAGCGAGCGCGGGAGCTTCACCGGCGACCGGCGTGCGATCGAGGGCGTCCGAGCGGTCATTCGACGGCTCGAGGCCGAGTTCCCCGACGTTGAGGTGGGCGTCACCGGCAAGCCGGCCCTCTCCAACGACGAGATGACCGCGGCCTTCCGCGACAGCGAGCGCGCGACGCTCCTCGCCTTCGCGCTCACGCTGGCGCTGCTGCTCGCGGCCTTTCTCCGGCTCGGCAAGCCGATGCTCATGCTGCTCGTGCTGACGACGAGCCTCTGCTGGGCGCTCGGCATCGCGACACTCGTCGTCGGTCATCTCTCGCTCTTCTCGGTCATGTTCATCTCGATCGTGATCGGGATCGGGATCGACTACGGCATCTACTTCCTCTTCCGATACGAGGAGGAGCTCTTCCTCGGCCGGAGTCTGCGGGAGGCGATCGAGATCACCGCGGCGCGCAGCGGCCCCGGGATACTGCTGGGCGCCGTGACGGCGGCCGGGACGTTCTACGTGCTCTGCCTGACCGAGTTCCGCGGGGTCCAGGAGCTCGGGTTCATCGCGGGCAGCGCCATCCTGCTGTCGTGGCTCGCGATGATGACGGTCTTCCCCGCAACGCTCGTCCTTGTGGACCACCGCCACGCGCGCCGGCCGACGGGCACGATCCCCCGGGCGCTCGCCCTCGAGCGCGTGCACGTGCCCCTCGTCGAGCGCATCATGACGTACCCGAAGACGGTGCTGGTCTTCGCCCTCGTCCTCACGGGCGTGTCGGCCTGGGGGCTCACGTACATCCAGTTCGACTACAACCTGCTCCACCTCCAGGCCGCGGGGACCGAGTCGGTCGTCTGGGAGCGGAAGATCCTCGCGACCGCCCGGCGCTCGGGGTTCACCGCGCTGGCGAGCGCAGAGTCGCTCGACGAGCTGCGCCGCAAGCACAGAGCCTTCAGCCACCTCTCCACCGTCTCCGAGGTCGACTCGGCGCTCCTGCTCATCCCCGACGACCAGACGGAGAAGCTGAAGATCATCCGCGACTTCGCCCCGATCGTCGCCCCGGTGCGCATCGGCCCGGCGACGCCCGTCGATCTCGACCGGCTCATCGCCGCCTTCGAGACACTCAAGCGGCGCTTCGCGATCGCCGCGAACGAGGCGCCCGAGGGCGAGGCCAAGCGGCAGCTCCACGACGTCACCACGGCGATCGAGCGGCTGCTGATCAAGCTGCGCCAGACGGACCCCGAGACGAGCGAGCCGGTGCTGGCGTACCTCCAGACCCAGATCCACAACGATTTCGTCCGCAACTTCCAGCGGCTGCAGGCGAACCTCTCGCCGCAGCCGGTCGGGCTCAAGGACATCCCGCCCGAGCTCCGGAAGAAGTTCATCAGCGACCGGGGACGGTTCCTGCTGCAGATCCATCCCGCCGTGGACATCTGGGACCGGGAGGGCGCGCTCCGCTTCATCACCGAGCTTCGGTCGGTGGACCCCGACGTGACGGGGACCCCGGTCATCACCTTCGAGGCGATCCGCTTCATGGAGCGTTCCTACCAGCAGGGAACGATCTACGCGATCGTCCTCGTGTCGTTCGTGACCGCGCTCATGCTCCGGCGTCCGCGCGAGATCCTGCTCGCGCTCCTGCCGCTCGGGCTCGGCATGCTCTGGGCCTTCGGTCTCATGTACTTCTTCGATCTGACGTTCAACATGGGGAACGTCTTCGGCTTGCCGCTGATCCTCGGCGCCGCCGCAGAATACGGATTGAACATCGTGCTGCGCTCCATGGAGGCGCGGGACCACGGTGGGCCTCTCCTCGCGCGGAGCACGGTGATGGCCGTCCTCGTCGCCGGGCTCACGACGATCGTCGGCTTCGGCAGCCTGATGATCGCGGACCACCGCGGGATCTTCGGCCTCGGGCTTCTGCTCACGCTGGGCACGGCGACGAGCCTCATCGCCGCCCTCGTCGTGCTGCCGGTGCTCCTGCGTCTGATGTACCAGGCGCCGGCCGCGCCGCCCACGCGGCGGGAGGAGGCGCCCGCAGCCCCGCCCGTCGCCGCGGCTCAGCGCCGCGACGCCCGCGGCTGAGCGCGCGTCTCGGTTACGGCTCGAGCGCCTCGGAGGAAGGCTTCGCCCGCAAAGCCGGCGCGCGCCGAGCGCCGCGTAGCCAGGAAGCGAAAGAACTCGACGCCTTCCCGCAGCCGCCGCGCGAGCACGCGCCGGTCCCGCGCCATCTCGCCGGCGATCGCGAAGATCTTCCGCGGGCGGAAATAGAAGCGCCGGTAGAACGCCTCGACCGAGTCGAAGATCTCGGTATGGGCGAGGTGCGGGTACCTCAGCACGCTCCGCTGGACACCCCGGCCGTCGACGAGCTCGCGGTCGTCGAGCCAGCCGTGCTCGAGCGCCTGGCGGTACATCGCCGTGCCGGGGTAGGGCGCCGCGATCGAGACCTGGATCGTGTCGGGATCGAGCTCGCAGGCGAAGCCGATCGTTTCCTCGATCGTCTCGCGCGTCTCGCCGGGAAGTCCGAGGACGAACGTGCCGTGGATCCGGATGCCGAGCGCCTTGGCGTCCCGCGTGAACCGCCGCGCGACGTCGAGGCGGACGCCCTTCTTCACGTTGGTGAGGACCTGCTGGTTGCCGGACTCATAGCCGACGAGCAGGAGGCGGAGACCGTTGTCCTTCAGGATCTTGAGTGTCGCCTGCGGCACGTTCGCCTTCGCGTTGCACGACCACGTGACGCCGAGCCGGCCGAGTCCGCGCGCGATCGCCTCGGCGCGCGGCGGGTCGTCGGTGAACGTGTCGTCGTCGAAGAACACCTCGCGCGCCTGCGGGAAGTAGCGCCGCACGAGCGCGATCTCGTCCACGACGTGCTCGACCGAGCGCGTCCGGTAGCGGTGGCCGCCGACGGTCTGAGGCCACAGGCAGAAGGTGCACCGGGATCGGCAGCCGCGGCCCGTGTAGAGCGACACATACGGGTGGAGGAGGTAGCCGATGACGTAGTTCTCGATCGTCAGGTCGCGCTTGTAGACCTCGACGACGAACGGAAGCGCGTCCATGTTCTCGAGCGTCGGCCGGTCCGGAGTATGCCGGAGCCCGCCCTCGTCCCGGTAGCTCAGGCCGAGGACGCGGCCCAGCGGGTGGCCCTGGGCCACCTCCTGGATCGTGAAGTCGAACTCGCCGCGGGCGACGAAATCGATCGCGGGCGAGGCGGCCAGCGACGCCTCCGGGTCGACGGCGACGTGGGCACCGACGAACCCGACGCGGAGACGCGGATTCTCCGCCTTGAGCGCCTCGGCCACCCGCACGTCGTACGGGAAGGATGGCGTGCTCGTGTGGAGCACGGCGAGCTCGTAGTCGCGGGCGAGGGGGCGCACGTCTTCCAGGGTGAGGCCGTCGGGCGGCGCGTCCACCAGCCGCGAGCCGGGGACGAGCGCGGCGGGCTGGGCGAGCCACGTCGGGTACCAGAACGACCGGACCTCCCGCCGCGCCTGGTAGCGGGAGCCCGCGCCACCGTCGAATCCCTCGTACGACGGCGGGTGCAGGAAGAGCGTCCTCATGATGCGCGCGACACTTCCACCAGGTTCGAGTGGAACGCGGGACCCCCTCCCAGGTCGGTCACGCGGTCGCTCGTCAGCACGTTCACGCCACGCCCCCCCGGATGGAGGCGGTGCCACCAGATCCCCTCGATGACGACCACCCCTGGTCGCGTCGCGTCCGTCACCCGGGCGGTGAGACGCGCCGCGCCGCGCGGACTCTCGACCGTGACCGCGTCGCCGTCCAGGATCCCGCGCGCTCCGGCGTCCGGCGGCGCGATCATCACGGTCGGTGTTCCCTGCCGGCGCCGGAGGAGTGCCGACTGGCTGAAGGACGAGTTCAGGAAGAAGCGGTTCGGCGGCACGAGGCACTGGAGCGGGTAGCGCGCCGCGAGCTCGCGATTCGCGGGCCCTTCCCTGAGGGGCACGTAGGTGGGCAGCGCGGGCAGCCCCTGGCGCGCGAGCCGCTCCGAGTAGAACTCGACCTTGCCCGACGGCGTCGGCGCGACGCGGGCGAACGGCGTGTAGGGACGCGGCAGATTCACCCGCACCCAGCCCCGGGCGGCGAGCTCCTCGAAGGTGATCCCCCGCACCGTCTCGTCGCCCTTGGCCAGGAACTCGCGGATCAGCGCCTCCGGGCTCTTCGCGTAGTGGTCCTGGCCGACGCCCATCGCGCGCGCCAGGAGCTGGAACACCTCCCAGTTGGACTTCGCCTGGCCCTGGGGCGGGAGCACCGGCCGGGCGAGCTGGAGCGTGAACTGCCCGTACGAGCGGTAGAGGTCGAGGTGCTCCATCGAGGTCGTCGCGGGCAGGACGAGGTCGGCGTAGTACGCGGTGTCGGTCAGCACCTGCTCGTGCACGACCGTGAAGAGGTCGTCGCGCGCGAGTCCCTCGAGGACGAGCGTCTGATTGGGACACACGGCCGCCGGGTTCGAGCTGTAGACGTACAGCGCCCGGATGGGTGGTGCCAGGTCACGGTCGGTCAGCGCGCGGCCGAGGTGGATCATGTTGATGATCCGCGGGGGCGGCGTGGAGAGCAGGTCGGGGCGCTCCAGGACCGCGTAGTCGAAGCCGAAGCCCGCGTTCGACGACAGGAGCGCGCCGCCGTGGGGATCGGCGTAGGCGCCCGTGAGCGCGGGCAGGCACGCGAGGGTGCGGCACGTCATCCCGCCGTTGTCGTGACGCGAGATTCCGATGCCGATCCGGATGAACGTCCGGGGGCTCGCGCCGTAGCGCCGGGCGAACCTCACGATCGTCTCGGCGTCGAGGCCGACGATCGGCGCGACCCTCTCCGGCGGGTAGGCCTTCACGTGCTCGGCGAGCCGCTCGAAGCCCAGCGTCGCCCGCTCGATGTAGTCGCGGTCGACACGCGCCTCGGTGATCAGGACGTGCATCACGGCGAGGGCCAGCGCCGCGTCGGTGCCCGGGCGAACCATGAGGTGTAGGTCCGCCTGCTGGGCGGTGGGCGTGCGATACGGGTCGACGACGACGACGGCGGCACCGCGGGCGCGCGCCTGCTTGACGAGCGTCATCACGTTGATCGTCGAGTAGGCGGCGTTCACGCCCCAGAGGATGACGAGGTCCGCGCCGACCATCGCCTCGGAGTCGTTGCCGGTGACGGCGCCCAGGGTGGCGCGCCATCCCGCGTAGGCGGTGTTGACGCAGATCGTCCGGTCGAGCCGGGAGGCGCCGAGCGCGTGGAAGAGGGGGTGGCCCGCGTAGTATTGCACCTGGCCCATCGAGCCCGCGTAGGAGAACGGCAGGATCGCCTCGGCGCCCTCCGCGGCGACGATCGCGCGCCACCGCGCCGCGATCGTGGCGATCGCGTCGTCCCAGGAGATCGGCGTGAACTCCCCCGCCCCCTTTGGGCCGACGCGCCGGAGCGGCCCGAGGACTCGAAGCGGCGAGTGGACGCGCTCGGCGTACTCGCGCACCTTGCCGCAGATGACGCCCTGGGTGAACGGGTGGTCGGGGTTGCCCGTGACGCTCGTGAGGCGGCCGCCGTCGACGGTCACGAGCAGGCTGCAGCAGGACGGGCAGTCGTGAGGACACACGGACAGCATGCCGCGTTTAAAGGTATCATGGCGCACGCCATGTTCGGCTGGGTCGTGCGGCTGAACCCCTTCAAAACCGCCGACACCCAGCGTCTCGCCATCCTCTTCGGCATCGTCTACTTCGCCCAGGGCATGTGGTACCTGCCCAACCAGGCGATCACCATCGTGCTGAAGGAGCGCGGGCTCTCGGCGGGCCAGGTCGCCGACTTCTTCCTGATCAGCACCATCCCCTGGCTCATCAAGCCCGCCTACGGCCTGCTCTCGGACCTCGTGCCGCTCTTCGGCCGCCGCCGGAAGAGCTATTTTCTGATCACGTCCGGGCTCGCCGCGCTCGCGGGGCTCATCCTCGCCTCCGGCTCGCGGATCTCCCACGGGCCAATCGAGACGTTCTCCGTCACCCTGCCCGTCGTTGGCGCCGTGAGCTTCACGCTCGTCTCGGGTGTCGTGCTGTTCACGCTCATGGGGCTCGGCCTCGCCTTCACCGACGTCTTGGTGGACGCGATGATGGTCGAGAGCGGCCGTCCTCGCGGCCTGACGGGCGCGTTCCAGTCTGTGCAGTGGGCGTGCATCACGGTCGCGTCCGTCCTCGTCGGCGTGGCCGGCGGCTACCTCGCCGAGACGCGGAGCCTGCGCGCCGCGTTCCTCCTCGCCGCCTGCTTTCCCGCGATCTCGATGCTCATGGGCGCTGGGTTCGTCCGTGAGCCGCGCGTCAGCTTCGACCGCGAAGGGTTCCGGCAGACCCTGCTCACCCTCCGCGGCGCGCTGGTGCACCGGGACATGTGGCTGGTGGCGGGCTTCATCCTGTTCTGGACCTTCAGCCCGTCCTTCGGGCCGGCCTTCCTCTACTATCAGACGGACACGCTCGGGTTCAGCCAGCAGTTCATCGGCACCCTCAGCTCGCTAGCCGCGGTCGCGGGCGTCATCGGCGCGATGATCTATGCGCCGATCTCACGGCGGCTCCCCCTCAAGCGCACCATCAATGCGCTGATCGCGCTGGGGGTCGCCGGCACCCTCGCGTACCTCCTCTATCGCGACGTGGCCTCAGCCCTGATCATCGACACGGTCTTCGGCTGCGTCGGCATGATCGCCCAGCTCGCCCTGCTCGACCTCGCGGCCAAGGCGTGCCCGAAGCGGGTGGAGGCGACGTTCTTCGCCCTCCTCATGTCGGTCTACAACGGCGGCTCCCAGCTCTCGCAGAATTTCGGCGCGCGGCTCTACGATCGGCTCGGCTACGAGCCGCTCGTGTTCATCTCGGCGGCGTTCACGGCCGCCGCGTGGCTCCTGGTGCCGCTCGTCAACATCGACCGGATCGAGGCGACGTCGCGCGAGGCCCCGGAGACCACCGTGCGTGCGTCCTAGTCAGTCCGTGACCGAGAGGTAGAACTCCACCTCCGCCGGGCCGGCGACCAGCGGGTCGCGGCGCTCGCGGAAGCCCGCCAGGTGGGGCGCCTTCCGATGGAGATCGAAGGCCGCCTCCGACCGGTACTGCTCGTAGAAGAGGAAGAGGTCCGGGTTCTTCTTCGACCGGTGGAGCCGGTAGATGAGACAGTCGGGCTCCGCCTTGCGCACCGCCGCCACCTGCTCGCGCAGGATCGCCGCCAGCTCGTCCCCCTTCCCCGGTTTCGCCGAGAGCTTCGCGACTACCGTCAGCACGTTGGCCATCATGCCTCCCCGTCGTCGTTGACGAGCGCGCCCCGCGTCGCCGTTGTGTGCGCGCGCTTGAGCCAGGAGAGCGCGCGCCCGATGTCGTCCGGCCCCTCGATGTCGAGCTCGACCCAGCCCCGCCGCGCAAAGCGCCGGTGGGGGCGGATGCGCGCGTCGCCGAGCGCTCGGGCCTGGTCGGCGGCCGACAGGCGCACCCAGAGATCACGCTCCTTCTCCCGCAGGGGGAAGCACGCGAAGAGCATCTCGCCGACGAAGTAACCCCACCGCCCGAACATCGGCGTGACGCGCACGCCGGCCCACCCGCCGAGCGCTTGATTCAAGCGCTGCGCGGCGCCGGCGCCACCGCGCGCGAGAGTGCGCCGGAGCTTGCGCCCGCGGCCCATCCCGCGGAAGCGCCGCGCGGTTATGGCCAGACCTGAGTGTACGCGAACCGCGCCCGCTCGCTGACGTCCCCGAATTTCGCGTCGTAGTCCGCCCGGAGCGCCTTCATGTGGTCCGACGCCATGAGCCGCCGGTACGTCGCCTCGTCCTGGAGCTCGTACACCGCCATGTACCGGTAGGTATCCTCGCCCTCGAGCGCCCGGTAGCGCCGCGCGCTCACCAGCCCTTTGAATTGCAAGACCTGGGGCACGTGCTCCTCGTTGTACCAGCGGTTGAACGCGTCCTCCCGATCCTTTCGAATGGTCGCCTTCACGACGAACAGCACCGTGGCCATCGCGGATCTCCCGAATGCGCGGAATCGAACGCCGCCATTCTGCCATTGACACCTCTCGGTCGCCATGCGAAAAGAAACCGTTTCGGACACGAGCGAGAAAGGGCGACGATGGCCGCCGACGCGACGCGCGCGGAGTTCGTCCCGGTCGAAGGAGCCGCGCGGCTTTTCACTCCGGCGTTCTGCGAGTACGTGGTCCGCCTGCACGACGCGCTCGGGGCGCGCGCCCTGGAGCTGCGCGAGAGGCGCGACGAGGTGCTCCAGCGTGCGCTCCAGCAGCACGTGATGCCCGGCCACCCGCCCGTGGGCGCGGCGACGCGCGGGAGCTGGCGCGTTCCGGCCGTTCCCGACGATCTCAAGCGGCCCGGGATCGAGATCTCGGGCCCGTGCTCGATCACGTCCATGTTCATCAACGCGCTCAATCCCGGGCCAGAAGGCGAGCGCGCCGCGGGCGACCTGGACGACGACGAGGATTCGGGGGGCCACCGGCTCGTCGACACGGTCCGCGCCACGCATAACCGCCTCGCCGCGGTCAACCGCGAGCTCGCGTTCGAGGACCGCGAGCGCGGGCGGAGCTACCGGCTCGCGCCGGGGGAGCTGCCGTTCTTCATGCACCGCGAACGCGGGCTCCATCTCGACGAGCCCGACGTCACCATCGACGGCAAGCCGGTGAACGCCGCGATCCTCGGCACCGCGCTCACACTCTTCTACGCGGGACGGGCGCAGGCCGACCGCGGCCAGGGCATCTACTTCTACCTCCCGAAGCTAGAGCACGCGCCCGAGGCGCGCTGGTATCGGGACCTCTTCGATCGCTCGCGCGAGCACCTGCCCTCGCTTCGGGACGCGACGATCCGCGCGATCGTCCTGGTGGAGTCGCTCCCGTGCGTCTACGAGATGGACGAGATGCTCTGGGAGCTCGGTCCGTACGCCGCCGGCCTCAACGCCGCCCGCTGGGATCTCAAGGCCTCGATCTTCGAGTTCGTCATGGCCGACCCGACGCAGGTGTGGCCCGACCGCTTCGGCGTGGACATCAAGACGACGCCGTTCCTCGCGAACATCTTCCGGCGCCTCGTCGCGATCTGCCTCGCGCGCGGCGCCGTCCCGATCGGCGGCATGGCCACGGCGCTCCCGTCGAACGATCCCGAGGTCAACCGGGTGGCCGGCGAGACGATCAGGAAGGACAAGGAATGGGAGGCCGCGCAGGGCTTCATCCGCGCCTGGGTCGCCCACATCTTTCACATGAAGACCGCGGCGGATCCGTTCAGGAAGCTCATCGGCTCCGGCTGGACGCCGACACCCGAGATGGCGAAGCCCGACAACTATCCGGTGCGCATCGAGGTGCCGGCCGGCGCCGTCACCGTCGAGGGCACGCGGCGCAACGCCCGCATGCTCATCGAGTACGTCGAAGGCTGGCTCAACGGCCGCGGCGCCAAAGGGATCGACAGCCTCGAGGGCAAGCCCGGCGTGCACCCGGCGCTGATGGAGGATCTCGCCACCGGCCGCATGTCGGTCGCCCAGATCGCCCAGCGGATCCGCCACCACGCGAGGGACGCGCAAGAGGATGTCGCCCACGACTTCGCCCTGGTGAAGAAGCTCCTCCAGGAGGAGCTGGAGGACATCCTGGCCCGGCGGCCAAAGAGCGCCGAGGTCGAAACGCGCTATCGTCAGGCGATGAAGGTCGGCATGCG
>MNCR01000070.1:0-3712 GCA_001914535.1 Candidatus Rokubacteria bacterium 13_2_20CM_69_15_1 | reverse complement strand
GCCGTCGCGAGATAGAAGATCGCCGCCCCCGTCTCCTCCGCCGTGGGGAGACGCTGGAGCGGCGTTCGCGCGGACGTCGCCTTCCAGTGGACGTCGGTCCACCCGCCGAAGCCCGTCGGGACCAGACCCGGAGCGACCGCGTTGACGCGGATCGCCGGCGCGAGAGCGCGGGCGAGCGACTTCGTGAGCGTCGTCAGCGCGGCCTTTGAGGCGGCGTACGCCATCGAGGAGCCGGCGCCGGCGAACGCGGCCACGGAGGTGACGTTGACGACCGAGCCCGCGCCGCGCTGGCGCATGTGCGAAGCGGCCGCCCGGACGCAATAGAAGGCGCCCTTCACGTTGACGGCCCACACCCGATCCCAGACGTCGTCGGTGAGGCTCTCGAGGTCTCCGTGGGGCTGGACACGCTTGGTCCAGCCGGCGTTGTTGACGAGAAAGTCGACGCCGCCGAGCTCCTTGGCGACGCGGGCCATCATCGCGCGCACCTCGCCGTCGTTGGACACGTCTGCCCGGATCGCGACGCCGCCGACGCCGAGCTTCCCGATCTCCGCGACCGCCGCGTCGGCCGCCTGCGCGCTCCGCGAATAGTTGACCGCCACGGCCGCACCGGCCCGCGCGAAGGCGAGCGACGTGGCCAGGCCGATGCCGGTGGCGCCGCCGGTGACGACCGCGACCTTGCCGCGGAGCTCCACGTCACTCATACCGGCTGATGTGCAGGTGCACGCCGTGACTCGACTCGGGCTCGAGCGTCACCTCGCCGGTCCCACGCAGGCACTTCGTGCCCGCGTCGTCGAAGGCGGCCATGAGCGCCTCAAAGTCCAGGGCGACGAGCGAGAGCGCCACCATGCCCTCGGTCCCGCCGACCTCCTCGGACGGCACGATCAGGATCGCACCGCGTCCGACGGCCAGCATCGTGCGCGGCCCGTCGTTCATCGTGAGCTCCGGGAAGCCGAAGCGCGACCGGAAGACGCCGGCCGTCTGCTTCACGTCGCGTGCGCCGATGACCAGTCGCTTGAGCCTCACCGGCGATGGTTTCGCGGCCGCGTCCGCCGCGGGCGTCGCAAGCTCGACGAGGACGCCGCAGCACGCCTTCGGGTGCAGGAACGCGATCGCTCCGGCGAGCCCGGGTCGGGGCGCCGTGTCGATCAGCTCGACGTGCTGCTCCTTCAGGATCGTCAGCGCCGCGTGGATATCCGGCGTGTCGAAGCACAGATGGTGGAGTCCCTCGCCTCGCCGGGCGAGGAAGCGCCCGACGCTCGACGACGCGTCAAGTGGCTCGAGCAGCTCGATCTCCGTGTCGCCGGCCGCGAGCAGCGCGGCGCGGACGCCCTGGTCCCGGATCGAGGCCTCCTTCAGGAGCGGGAGGCCGAGGGTGTCCCGGTAGAACCGATACGCCGCCGCGAGATCCCTGACCACGATGCCCACGTGATGAATCCGTCGCACCACGGGCGATCCCTCCTCAACGGACGAATGGCACGGCCCTGTGCATGCAGGCATCGCGGACTCGGATCCTGTGATTGGACAACACGTTCGGCGGCAGCCGTCGGACGGGGAAGTACTCGAGCGCGAGGGTCTCGTCGCAGGTCGTGAGCGCGCCGCTCTTCACCGAACACTCGAAGCACACGTTGACGTAGTGCCACACGTTGCCGTCCGGATACCGGACGACCTGCCGCGCGGGCTCCGAGTAGACGCCGACCAGCCGGCGCATGGAGACGGTCAGGCCAGTCTCCTCCCGGACCTCGCGTCGAACGGCGTCCCGGACGGATTCGCCGATCTCCACCGAGCCGCCGGGCAGTCCCCACTGCCCGCCGTCGGAACGCTGCTGGAGCAGGAGCCGGCCGCGGCGGTCGAAGATCACGGCGGACACGCTGGGCCTGATCCCGAGCGCGCGCTCGTAGTTCGGCTCCAGCGTGATCACCCGACCAACCTACCCGACGTCGTCACCTTGTGCAATATTTCGCAGGCGTCACCCGCCGGCGGCGCTGAAGAGCCGCTGGAACTCGCTCCAGGGCGTTGGCGGGCGCTGGGCGATAGCCGCGTTCTCCTCGACGTGCGCCGTGGATTTCATCCCGACGAGCGCCGTGCCGATCCCGGGTGTGGAGCGCACGAACTGGAGCGCCCGCTGTCCATCGCTCGCAAAGCCCGGCAGGAACTCGGCGACCACGGGCGGGAGGTTCTTCGTGAGGTGGCCCTGGTAGACCGAGGCCGAGGCCATGACGTACACCCCGAGGCGCCGGGCCGCCTCGAGGAGGGGGACGAAGCTCTCGCCGACCTTCTGGTTGGCGCGCGTGAAGGCCTCCGGCATCGCGAGGTTGTACGGGAGCTGGATGACCTTGAAGTGGTGGTCGGCGCCGGCGACCTCGCGCGCCACGGACACGAGATCTGCGAGGGAGAGGTAGCCGGGCGCGCCCGGGTCCTCGCGGTAGCCGTTCCACGTCGCCGTGCCGTAGCGCCGGATCGTCCCCTCTCGGACGGCCGCCTCGAGCGCCTCGAAGGCCGCGCGCACGCGCGTGAGGAACTCCTGACGGTCCCCCGCCTCGAGCTGCGACTCGGGGTTGTGGAGGTAGTAGATGTCGATCGTGTCGAGCCCGAGATTCGTCCGGCTCCGCCCGATCTGATCGGCGAGATAGCGTGGCGTCATGCAGTGGGAGCCCGCCGCCACGTCGCCGGGCTTCACGATGCCCGTGTCGAGGTACGTCTCGGTGAACCACGCGCGCGCGTCGCGCGGCACGGCGCCGTCGAAGGGGATGTAGCCCCCCTTGGTCGCGACGACGATCTCGTCGCGCCGAACCGTTCCCCGACTGATCGCGGTGGCGAGGGCCGTCCGGATCGACCGTTCGCTGCGCTGATGGCGGTAGTTGATCGCCGTGTCGACCATGTTGACGCCGAGCTCGAGCGCGCGCGCGATCGCGTCCTGGTACAGGACGTCCGTCGCCCCGTCCTCCGGGCCGAGGTAGGTCCCGAGGCCGACCGTCGAGACGGCGAGGCCGTCGAGCTCCCGAAAGTGCTCGGCAACGACCTTGCCGACGAGGCGCATCGCGTAGCGCTTCGTGCCCTCGCCCGTCGCACTCCCGGAGATCAGGGTCGCCATTGCGTCAGCCTTCCCAGTGGAGCAAGCCGATCGCCCCGCCGCCGATACGCACCCGGTCCCGCCATCGAGTCAGGGCGCGACGCGGAAGCCGAAGCGACCGCTCACGACGTGGCCGTCCGTGGACAGGACCTGCCACTCGACGCGATACGCGCCCGGCGATAAGGGCGGCAGCGGCGCGCTCAGACGATCGACAGGCCCGCCAGACGCCGGCATCGCGAGCGACAGCGACCCGCCGCGCTCGTCGAGGAGCCGGAGTCGCGAGAGCGGCTTCTCGACCCGGTTGTTGAATCGCAGCGAGAGGGTGGGCGCCGCCGCGACGGTCGAGCCTGCGGCGGGCGTCGATTCGAGCAGGAGCGAGTGGCAGGCCGCCACGGCGACCCAGCCTAGCCCGAGGGCCGAGACGAGGAGAAGCTCCACGAGGCGCGTCAACGCCAGTCGTCCAGAACGAGGTGCGTCGGGTCTTCGTAGTCCTCTTGCTTGCCCCGCTGCAGTCGGACCATCGTGAAGTCGATCGTGTATCCGTATGGAGCGAGAGCGTTGTACGCGAGCCAGTACCGCGAATACACGGGGAGGATCACGCGCTGCACGCCCAGTTCTTGGCCGAGCGCCTCGAGGGCGGCG
>MNCR01000041.1 GCA_001914535.1 Candidatus Rokubacteria bacterium 13_2_20CM_69_15_1 | reverse complement strand
TGCTCGAAGTAGTCGAAGAACCGGACTTCTTTCGGGATCAGGTTGAACATGGAACCATCGCGAATTTTACCACGCCTTGCGGAGCGCGAGGGCGGGCAGTCCGAGGAGCTCGCGCCGGGCGACGGTCCAGAGCGCCTCGAGCGCCACCGTGAGCGCCGGTGCGCTCACGGCGAGGCAGCGGACGACCGCACCGCGACGCGGGAGCGCCCCCACGCCGCCGACCGCCCCGTCGACCCCCCGCAGCACGCGCCCAGCCGCGGCGGCGAAGGCGTCGAGCCCGGAGTCGGCGACCACCACGAACGAGCCGAAGTACTGATGACCCTCGACGAACCCGAGCCCCTGCACCCGCGGCTCTGCCGTGAGAACGAACCGGTCATGGAGGATCGGGCCGCGGCGGTCGCGCACGGTGACGGCGCTTTCGAGCCACGCGAATCGCCATGCCTCACCGCGCGCGATCCGTCCCGCGGCGAAGGCGTCCATCAGGATCAGCGTGGCGTCGTCCTCGAGCTCGCAGTCGATCGTTTGACGAAAGGCCGAGCCCGCGAACGGAATCGTGTGGTCGGGGACCCACTCCACGATCGCGCCAGCCCCCAGGTGGAGGCGCACGTGCTGCTCGGCCGCGGCGCCCGTCGTGCGGTAGACCTTGGTGGCCGAGGGCGTCGTGAGACAGCCGTGGGCGGCGGCTCCGACGACGGCGTCGATCGCGAGCCGGTCGCCGCCGACGAGCCCGCCCGTCGGGTTCAGGACGGAGACGACTGTGGCGGGGCCGTCGAGGGCCACGGGCGCCAGCATCTGGAGCGGCAGCGCCGAGCTCCAGCGGCTCAGGACGGTCGCGGCGCCGCGCCGCTCGAGGGCGAGCGCCAGCATCCCGTCCCGGCCGACGCGCGCCGGCTCCGGGTCAGCGGGGTGCGGGCGCCAGGAGAAGGTCGTGGCGGATCCAGGAGAGGATCGCATCGACTCCCTCACCCGTCTTCAGGTTGGTGAACACGAAGGCGCGCCCGCTACGCATCCGGCGCGTGTCGCGCTCCATAACGGCGAGGTCGGCGCCCACGTGGGGCGCCAGGTCGATCTTGTTGATGACGAGCAGGTCGGAGCGCGTGATGCCCGGCCCGCCCTTTCGCGGGATCTTCTCGCCCTCCGCCACGTCGATCACATAAATGGTCGCGTCCACGAGCTCCGGGCTGAAGGTCGCGGCCAGGTTATCGCCGCCGCTCTCGATCAGCAGGAGCTCGAGTCCCGGGAACTCCTTCAGCAGGAGGTGCACCGCCTCGAGGTTCACCGACGCGTCCTCACGGATCGCGGTGTGTGGGCACCCGCCGGTCTCGACGCCGACGACGCGCTCGGCCGGCAAGGCCCCGCGCCGGAC
The DNA here is from genome assembly GCA_001914535.1 of Candidatus Rokubacteria bacterium 13_2_20CM_69_15_1. Classification (GTDB taxonomy): domain Bacteria; phylum Methylomirabilota; class Methylomirabilia; order Rokubacteriales; family CSP1-6; genus 20CM-2-70-11. Next base: position 17,638 of record MNCR01000041.1, on the reverse strand, counting down.
GAGGAACTCCGCGTCCTCCTTCGTGTAGATGTCGTTGGTGATCACCGCGATGTCGAACGCGTCACGGAGGTTCAAGCAAAGCGCCTCGGTCAGGGCGGTCTTGCCCGAGCCGACGGGACCACCGATGCCGATCTTCAACGGTCGCGGGATGCGGCCGGCGCTCACGACCGGAACAGCCGCGTGTCGAGCGTCGCGTGACGGATGCCCGCCAGCTCGAGACCAGGGTTGAAGCTCCACATCTCCTCGACCGTCCGCACGCCGGCTTCAGAGCCCAGCCGCGCGACACGCGGTCGGAGCGCGGCGAGGACGCGCTGTCCCTCGACCTGACCGAGGGCGATCAAGCGCAATCCGGCGCCGACCAGCAGGGCCGCCGTCGAATAGAGGTAGGCCGCCGCCGTCCTCTCGCCGTCGGCGCCCGCGCGGCCCAACGCGCAGCCGAAGGCGACGGCGTGTTGACCGGGCGTCAGGCCGTCCTCGACGGCGCCGAGGAGGCCGGCGAGGAACCGATCGTCGCCGAGGGCGGAGGCGGCGCGGAGCGTCTGGCGTCCCATCTGGCGGCTCGCGGCCCGGAACTCGGGGACGCACTTCGTCGCGTCGAGCCGCGCGTCGAGCGCAATGACGGCCGCGAGATCGCCCGCGACGGCCATTCGCGTCGCGTGCGCCGCCGCCACGGCGTCGCACGGTCCCGTGCTCCCCTCGAGATGGGCGACGATGAACGCCTCGAGGCCCGCCGCGTCGCGGACGCGCCCGTCCTGTACGTACGTTTCGAGGCCGAAAGAATGGGCGAAGCCGCCGGCGGGGAAGAGGCCGTCGGCGAGCTGGAGGAGCGCCAGGAATGCGGGATCAATGGTCATGGCGGTGGCTCATGCCGACGGGGACGAATACCGCTTCGACGCGCTCGAAGGCGACACCGAGCCGGGTCAGGAGCTGGTCCATCGCCGGGTCGTCGAGCACCAGGAGCCGCTCGTCGTCGATCGCGAGCGTGAAGTGGCGGTTGCCGACCTCGAAGGCGATGCGGATCGCCTCCTGGCGCCCGCGTGGCGTGACGGCGAGGACAGGCTCGGGCGCCGCCTCGACGGCCACGTACCAGCCCGGACCGACGTGGATGACATCGCCCGGCGTGAGGACGCTGCCCGTCGGGAGCGCCAGCGCGAGGCTCCGGCCGGCTCGGGTGGCGACGCGGCGCCGCCCCCAGCGCCGCTCCTCCGCGGTGAGCACGAGCACGTCGCGCTCCAGCCCGGCGAGATCGGCGTCGCGTACATGTATGTGCGGCTCGGTGATGACCGGCACGGCAGAGCCGCCGTCGCGATCGAGCCCACGGCTCGATCGTCGCGCAGATGGGGGGGTATGGGGGGCCATCTCGGGGCCCCCCATTAAAACAGAAAGTAGCGTTGCGCCATCGGCAGAACCCGCGCCGGCTCGCACGTGAGTAGCTCGCCGTCGGCCCGCACCTCGTACGTCTCCGGGTCCACCTCGATCCGCGGCAGCGCGTCGTTGTGGATCATATCCCGCTTACCGATCGAGCGACACGCGCCGACAGCGACCGCGCGGCGCGCGAGGCCTAGACGACGCGGCACGTCCTGGGCGAGCGCCGCCTTCGACACGAACGTGACGGCCGCGGTGGCGCGGGCGCGGCCAAAAGCGCCGAACATCGGCCGGTAGAGCACGGGCTGGGGCGTCGGGATGGACGCGTTAGGGTCCCCCATCGCCGCCCACGCGATCATGCCGCCCTTCACGACCAGCTCGGGCTTAACGCCGAAGAACGCCGGGCGCCAGAGCACAAGATCGGCGAGCTTGCCGTGCTCGACCGACCCGACCTGGGAGGCCAGGCCGTGGGCGATCGCGGGGTTGATCGTGTACTTGGCAACGTAGCGCTTGACGCGCAGGTTGTCGTCGCCTGGCGTCTCGCCCCGCAGCGGTCCGCGCTGCCGCTTCATCTTGTCCGCCGTCTGCCACGTGCGGATGATGACCTCGCCGATCCGCCCCATCGCCTGCGAGTCCGACGACATCATGCTGATCGCGCCCAGGTCGTGCAGGACGTCCTCGGCAGCGATCGTCTCCGCCCGGATCCGCGACTCCGCGAAGGCGAGGTCCTCCGGGATCTTGGGGTTCAGGTGGTGGCAGACCATGAGCATGTCGAGGTGCTCGTCCATCGTATTCACGGTGAACGGCATGGTCGGGTTCGTCGACGACGGCAAGCAGTTGGGCTCGCCGCAGACCCGGATGATGTCCGGCGCGTGGCCGCCGCCGGCGCCCTCGGTGTGGTAGGTGTGGATCGTCCGGCCGCGGAACGCGCGGATCGAGTCCTCGACGAAGCCCGCCTCGTTGAGCGTGTCGGTGTGGATCGCGACCTGCACGTCGTGCTCGTCGGCAACCGAAAGCGCGCAGTCGATGGCCGCCGGCGTCGTTCCCCAATCCTCGTGCAGTTTGAGCCCGATCGCTCCGGCGGCGATTTGCTCGCGCAAGGGCTCGGGAGCGGACGCGTTCCCCTTGCCGAGGAACCCGAGATTCACCGGGAACGCCTCGGCGGCCTCCAGCATGCGGTGGACGTTCCAGGCCCCGGGCGTGCACGTCGTCGCGTTGGTGCCGGTGGCGGGGCCCGTACCGCCGCCGATCATCGTCGTGAGCCCGGCGCTGATCGCCTCATCGACGAGCTGCGGGCAGATGAAGTGGATGTGCGTGTCGAGCCCGCCTGCGGTGACGATCCTCCCCTCCCCCGCGATCACCTCCGTCCCGGCGCCGACGACCATCCCCGATGACACGCCGGCCATAAGATCGGGATTGCCGGCCTTGCCGACGCCGACGATGCGCCCGTCGCGGATGCCGATGTCGGCCTTCACGATGCCCCAGTGGTCTACGACGACCGCGTTGGTGATGACGACGTCGAGGACGCCCTCGGCCCGGGTCGCGCGCGCCGACTGCCCCATGCCGTCGCGGATCACCTTGCCGCCGCCGAACTTTGCTTCCTCGCCGGCCACGGTCAGGTCGCGCTCCACACGGATGAAGAGCTCGGTGTCGGCGAGCCTCACGCGGTCGCCCGTCGTCGGGCCGTAGAGATCCGCGTACTGACGCCGCGACAGTCGCAGGCTCACGGCCGACGCTCCCACGCGGCGAGCTTGGCGAGTGCCTGCTCCCGGTCCGCGCCGTCGGTGAGCGCGTTGAGCCCGAAGACGCGGCGGGCGCCCGCGATCTCGACGAGTGTGACGCGCTTCTCATCGCCCGGCTCGAAGCGGACCGCGGTGCCCGCGGGCACGTTCAGCCGCATGCCGAACGCCAGGGCCCGATCGAATCTGAGGGCTCGATTCACTTCGAAAAAGTGGAAGTGGGAACCGACTTGGATGGGCCTGTCGCCGGTGCTCGCGACAGTCAGCTCGACCGTCCGGCGGCCCGCATTCGCCACGATGTCGCCTTCGCCCAGCACGTACTCACCGGGAATCACGGGGTTCCTCCTTCCACGAGCTTGTAGTAGAACGCGCTCGGGTCCAGGCGTCCGTCGGCGCTCCGGGCGTACGTCGGGATAACGCCGGCAAGCGTCCAGCCCACGTCCGTGTAGAGCCGCTCCGCGTGATCGCCGCGGCGCGTATCGAGCACGAGCGTCGTCCGGCCGCGGCGGCGCGCGTGCTCCTCGAGCACCCGCATGAGCGTACGCCCGATCCCCTGGCGCCTCGCCTTCGTGTGTACCATGACTTTCATGACCTCGGCGCGGTGGCGCGCGTTCGGACGCGTCGCCAGGTCGAGCTGCGCCGTGCCGACCACCGCGCCCGCGGCGTCGCGCGCGACCAGCAGAACGCGCGTTCCCTCACGCAGTGCCGCGACCACCGTCCGCCAGTAGACACGGGCTTCGTCCGCCGCCATCGGCGGCAGGAAGCCGACCGACGCGCCGTGCTCCACCGCATCCTCCAGGAGCGCGGACAGCGCCTCCACCTCCCGCGCCGTCTCCTCGGCGCCCAGCGACTCTATCACCACGCGCACGGCGTCAGCGGATTGGATGGTGGATCGTCACGAGCTTGGTGCCGTCGGGGAAGGTGCCCTCGACCTGCACCTCGTCGATCATCTCGGGCACGCCCTCCATGACGTCGCCGCGGGTCAGGACCGACTGGCCGGCCTGCGTGAGTTGAGAAACAGTCTTACCGTCGCGGATGCCCTCCAGGATCTCCGCCGTAATCAGCGCGAGCGCCTCGGGGTGGTTGAGCTTGAGGCCGCGCGCCCGTCGGCGGTGGGCGACCTCGGCGGCGGTGAAGATCAAGAGCTTCTCCCTCTCGCGGGGGGTGAGGTGCATCGTTGGACCCCCTTGTTACAGGGCACGGGCACCCGGGCTGTCGCCCGCCCGTGCCCCGCCGCAATCTCCGTCAGTGATTCTCCTGCGCGCGATCAGAGTCGTGGTCTCGCGCTCCGCCCCGCCCGTGCCCCGCCGCAATCTCCGTCAGTGGTTCTCCATCTACGCGGTGAGAGTCGTGAGCCTCCGAGGTCAGACGCTCAGCAGCGCGCTCACCGCGTCGACGTCGAACGTCTGCCGCTCGCCCTCCAGGGCCACGACACCCTTATCCATGACATAGAATCGATCACAGATCGAGCGCGCGAACTCGAGGTACTGCTCGACCAGCAGGATCGAACGGCCGCCCTCCTTCCTGATCCGCCTCAGCACGTCGGCGATCTCGTCGACGATGGACGGCTGGATGCCCTCGGTCGGCTCGTCGAGGAGCAGGAGCGCCGGGTCGGCGACCAGCGCCCGCGCGATGGCGAGCTGCTGCTGCTGGCCGCCGGAGAGATCGCCGCCGCGCTTGCCGAGCATCGCGCCGAGTCCGGGAAAGAGCGAGAGGACGTACTCCAGCTGCGCCGGCACCGGCTGCTTCCGGCGCGCGCCGAGCACGAGGTTCTCACGGACGCTCAGGGAGGCGAAGATCTCGCGCCCCTGCGGGACGTAGCCGATGCCGAGCCGGGCGCGCTCGTAGGGCGGTCGGCGGGTGATCTCGTGGCCGCGGAACTCGATCGTGCCCGTGCGCGGCACGAGGAGCCCGACGACCGCCTTGAGCAGCGTCGTCTTCCCCACCCCGTTCCGCCCCATGACGCACACGACCTGGCCGGTGCCGACCGAGAGGCCGACGTGGGACAGGACGCGGCTTTCGCCGTAGTAGACGTCGATCCCGTTCACGGCGAGCATCAGGCCGCCCCGCGGACTTTCCCGCGCCCGAGATACGCCTCGATCACGCGCTCGTCCGCTTGCACCAGATCGAGCGAGCCCTCGGACAGCACAGTGCCCTCGTGCAGCACCGTCACGCGGTGGCCCCGACGCGCGATCTGCCGCACGAACTCCATGTCGTGCTCGATGAGCATGACGCTGCACGTCGAGCGCTCCACGATCCCCTCGATGAGCGCGACAGTCCGCTCCTTCTCCGGTCGCGTCATCCCGGCCGCGGGCTCGTCGAGCAGGAGGAGCGTCGGGTCCTCGACAAGCAGCATCGCGATCTCGAGCCACTGCTTCTCGCCGTGGGAGAGCGTGCCCGCGAGGTCGCCCGCGCGCTCGGCGAGCCCCAGCTGCCCCAGCACGGTCACGATCGCGTCCTGGCTCCGCGGCGCGCGCCAGGCGCCGAGCGTCGAGACGAAACGCTTGCGGCCGGCGCACAGGAGCATGTTCTCGAACACGGTGTGTCCCGGGAAGACCGATGGTGTCTGGAACTTGCGGATGACGCCGACGTTGGCGATTGCGTGCGGGGACATCCCGAGCAGGTTGACGGTGTCCCGGAACAGGGCGCGACCGGCTGAGGGCACCACGTGGCCCGTGAGCACATCGAAGAGCGTCGTCTTACCCGCGCCGTTCGGCCCGATGAGCAGACGCACGCGCTCGGTGCGCTCGACGATCAGGTTGAGGTTCCGGAGCGCGAGAAACCCGTCAAACGACACGGTCAGGTTCTCGACATAGAGCAGGGTGTCCATGGCTCAGGCCGTGTGGTGGTTGACGCCCGACGCGGCCACCGCCGCGCGGGCGACGGCGCCGCGCCGCCCCGTCAGGCGTTTCTTGACCTGGGCAGCGAGCCCGATCAGGCCCGCCGGGAAGAGCAGAATGACCGTCATAAACAGGCCGCCGAGGATGATCGGCCACAGCCGTGGGTAGGTCCCGGTCAGCACGCTCCGGAGCCAATTCACAGAGATCGCGCCGACCAGCGCGCCCCAAAGCGTGCCGCGGCCGCCGAAGGCGACCCAGATCACGATCTCGAGTGAGGGCAGCACGCCGACCTGACTCGGCGTGATGATCCCGACCTGCGGCGCGTAGAGCAGTCCGGAAAGACCCGCGAGCGCCGCCGAGACGGCGAACACGAAGATCTTGAAGCCCGCCGTGTCGTAGCCCAGGAACTCCAGCCGCCGCTCGTTGTCACGGATCGCCTCGAGGACGAGGCCGGTCTTCGAGCGGACGATCGCCCGCGCGAGAAGGAGGGCGACGACGAGGAGCGTGGCGGTGACGACGTAGAGCGCGCGGAGCGTCTCCGCGCTCGACAGCGAGAAGCCCAGCACGGACTTGAAGTCGGTGAGGCCGTTGGTCCCGCCGAGCTTCATCTCGTTCCGGTTCAGCATGAGCCACACCGCGAACGCGATCGCCTGCGTGAGGATGGCGAAGTAGGTGCCGCGCAGCCGCCGCCGGAAGGTCAGGAAGCCGATGACCGTCGCCAGGAGGGCCGGCAGCAGGATCGACGACGCGAGCGCGAAGATGGCGGACGTGTAGGGCTTCCAGAAGACCGGAAGCTGGTAGACCTGGTTCCAGATCATGAAGTCCGGCACCGGTTCGCCGTACACGCCCTTGCCGGAGGACTCGAGCATCATGTGCATGCCGATCGAGTACGCCCCGATCCCGAAGAAGATCGCCTGACCGAGCGAGAGGATCCCCGTGTACCCCCAGATGAGGTCCATGCCGAGCGCCAGGATCGCGAGAGCCAGGTATTTGCCGAACAGGTTCAGGTAGTAGTCCGAAACGAATCCGAGCACGTTCGCGACGGGCAGGCCGACGGCGAACACGGCGCCAAAGACCCCCACCCAGACGAGCTGGGGATCCGACCTCCACGAGGATGCCTCCGCGGCCCTCACGCGCTCTCCGTCACCGCGCGCCCCCGCTGCGCGAAGAGCCCGGTCGGACGCCACTGGAGGAACCAGATCACGATCACCAGCACGGCCACCTTCGCATAGACCGCGGCGGCGGTGCCGCCGATCGCCGGCTCGATGAGCTTGTTCGAGAGGCCGATGCAGAACGCCGCGACGACCGTGCCCATCAGCTTGCCGACACCCCCCAGGACGACCACCATGAACGAATCCACGATGTACGTTTTGCCGACCTCCGGGTCCACCGTGCCGATCAGCGCGAGCGCACATCCGGCCACGCCGGCCAGGGCGGTGCCGAGCGCAAAGGTCACCGCATCCACCCGCCGGGTCGAGACGCCGAGGCACGAGGCCATCGCTCGGTTCTGCATCACCGCGCGGACTCTCAGCCCGGCGTACGTTCGGTTGAGGAGGACCCAGAGCGCGCCGAGCGCTCCGAGCGCCAGCGCGACGATGAAGATCCGGCTCCACGGGAAGATCAGCCCCGTGAGCACTTCGACCCCGCCCCGGAACCAGGTCGGCGAGTTCACGCTGGTCTGGTCACCGAAGTAGAGCCGCGCGCCCTGCTGCAGGATCATCCCGACGCCCCAGGTGACGATCAGCGTCTCGAGCGGCCGGCCGTAGAGGAACCGGATGACGCCCCACTCGAGGACCAACCCCACGAGCCCGGCCGCCAGGAACGCCAGCGGCAGTGCGACAAAGAAGTAGTAGTCCTGGTAGGCTGCGAACCGCGTGTGGAAAACCTCTTGCACGACATAGGCCGTGTAGGAGCCGATCATGAGCATCTCGCCGTGCGCCATGTTGATGATGCCCATCAGCCCGAAGGTCACGGCGAGCCCGAGGCTCATGATCAGCAGCACGGCCGCCAGGCTAATGCCGTTGAATAGATACCCGACGGCGTTGCGCTGGATCACGAACCGGTCGATCTGCTCGAGCGCGCTCCGTGCCGCCGCCCTCACTGTGGGATGGGTCTCCGTGGCGAGCAGCGCCTGGAGCTGGGGCACCGCCGCCTCCGAGGCGCGCCGGCCGAGCCGGTTGACGGCGTCGAGCCGGTCCTCGGCGTCGGGCGACCGGAGCCGCAGCTTGGCGAGCGCATCCTCGAGCGCGACCCTCACGTTGCGATCCGTCTCGCCCTCGAGCGCCCGTGCCAGTGCCGGGATCGCCGAGGAATCGCCAGAGGCGCCGAGCTTGAACGCCGCCGACTGCCGCTTCGCGGGATCCTTGCCGAAGACCTCGAAGCGCTCGAGCATGCGCTGCACCCGGCCGAAGTGGGCCTCTTCGAGGGCGACGGCCTCCTGGCCCGACTCGAGCTGGACCGGCTGCCGAGTCGCCTCGAGGAGCGGCCGCCCCGCCAGGTCGGTGAGCCCCCCGTCGTCGGCGAGGAGCGCCATCCGCCCCTTCCACGAGTAGAGCGCCCCGTCCTTGAGCGCCCGCAGCAGACGCTCCACCGCCGGATCGCTCGAGCCCGCGAGCTCACCGAGCGCGTCCCTTTGCGTCCCCGGCGCGGCGAGCCGACGCGCCGCCGACTCCAGGTCGGAACCACCGGGCCCGGCGGCCGCCCTACCGCCGGGCCCCGCGATCACCCATGCCGCCGCGAGGACGGCGACGAGGGCTCGCGTTACGACTTGTCCGACAGCCACACCCGCTTGCCGCCCACCACGTCGAAGGAGCCTTTGCCGCCATTGCTCCAGTCGCAGCCGCGACCCGGATAGGTCACACCACTCCACGGCTCCGGGGCGACCCAGCCCTTGGTCTTCCAAACTACGTCGAACTGACCATCCTCACGGATCTTGCCGATGTAGACCGGCTTCCACGTGTGATGGTTCTTCTCGTCCACCTTGTACTTGCCGACGGGACTCGGGACTTCCAGGCCCTCGAGAGTCTTGAGTACCTTGTCGACGTCGGTGGACTCCGCCTTCTGCACGGCCTTTGCCCAGAGGAGGACATGAATGTAGGCATGCATCATCGGATCGTCGGTGACGCACTGCTTGTCCGCGATGTTGTGACCCCTGCACCACTCTTTGTACGCCTTCACCCACTTGAGATTCTCGGGCGTCTTGAGCGACATGAAGTAGTTCCACGAAGCGAGGTGCCCGACGAGCGGCTTGACGTCGAGCGTCTGCAGCTCGACCTCGGCGAAGCTGAACGACATCGTGGGCGTCTTGTCGGCGGTCACGCCCTGGTTGGCGAGCTCCTTGAAGAACGGCACGTTGCTGTCACCGTTGATGGTATTGATGACGGCCGCGTCGCCCGCCGCGCTGAAGCTTTTGATCTTGCCGACGATCGTCTGGTAGTCCTGGTGGTGGAACGGCGTGTATTCCTCCGCGATGGCCGACTCGGGGACCTTCTTCACCTTCGTGAGATAGAGTCTCAGGATCTTGTTCGTCGTCCGCGGGTACACGTAGTCGGAGCCGAGCAGGTAGAACTTCGTCTTACCGCCACCCTCCGGCGACATCAGGTAATCGATCCCCGGCGTCGCCTGCTGGTTGATCGTCGCCCCCGTGTAGATCACGTTCTTCGAGCACTCCTCACCCTCGTACTGCACCGGGTAGAAGAGGAGGCCGTTGTTTTTCTCGAAGACCGGCAACACCGACTTGCGGCTGACCGACGTCCAGCACCCAAAGACCGTCGCGACCTTGTCCTGGAGCAGGAGCTTCTTGGACTTCTCGGCGAAGAGATCCCAGTTCGAGGCCGGGTCCTCGATGACGGGCTCCACCTTGCGGCCGAGCAGGCCACCCGCCTTGTTGATCTCGCCGATCGCCATCAGGACGACCTCCTTGATCGGCGCCTCGCTGATGGCCATCGTGCCGCTGAGCGAATGCAGAATCCCGACCTTGATCGGCTCCTTGCTCTGCGCGGCCAGGATCGTCGGGAAGCCGACCCCGGCGGCGAGGCCGGTGCCGGCGACGAGCGAGCCCTTGAGGAACTCACGACGTGACCAGACGGACATGATGTCTCCTTTCGTGTTCGCCGGCATGCTCTTCATGCCGCCGGGCGGGACAATGGACTTCCTCAGCGTCCGCGCGGCGCCCCTGCCACGCTCACGAGGGACATCGTTGTCCACTCGACGGGACCAGGCTGCAAGGCCTGTACCGAACACCCGGGCAGGAAAATCGGGGAGTTGGCTCGACCCGTTGCGACCGGTCTGCTTATTCCGCGGGCACGGCGCGCGTGACTGACTCCGACGCGAGCAGCGCCCTCGCGATCTCGACCATCGGCTTCCGGCTGTCCATCGCGGCGCGGCGCAGGCGGCGGAACGCCTCGTCTTCGGTAAGTCCCAAGCGCGCCATGAGTGTGCCCTTCGCGCGCTCGATGACCTTCCGTCCTTCGAGCGTCTGCCGGAGCTGGCGGTTCTCCGTGAAGCGCGCGATGGCGAGGTCGAGCGCGGGAGCGAGCTCCGCCGAGCGCAGGGGCTTGAGGAGGTAGGCCATGACGCCCGCCGCGCGCGCCCGCTCGACGAAGTCGTCGCCCGTGTGGCTGGTGAAGAGCACGACCGGGCAGTCGGTCGTCGCTATCGCGGCCGCGGCCGTCGCGATGCCGTCACCGTCGGGCAGGCCGACGGCGAAGATCGCCACGTCGGGGATCGCGCGCTTGATCAGCGAGACCGCGTCGGCGCAGCGCAACGCCTCGCCGACGACTTCGCCGCCGGCGGCCCAGATCGCACTGCGGAGCGCAGCGCGAGAGCGCTCGTGGTCGTCAAGGATCGCCACGCGCCAGCGCGGGGCTCGAGCCATACCCCGTCGCATGTGGCAAGCCCGATGCCAGACGCGGCCACGAGCAAGACGCCACGCCCGCCGCGCTTGCATCGCGCCCGCCCACCCGGGCTTCGCCACGCCCGCCGCGCTTGCATCGCGCCCGCCCACCCGGGCTTTGCCACGCCCGCCGCGCTTGCATCGCGCCCGCGGGCGTGGCGTCCTCAGGTGGAGTCGAGCCGCAACGGGGCCGACGCGTGCCGTGTGGTTCCGCGATCCCTGTCGCGCGTGCCCGTCGGCTGCACTAAATATCGAAGTAGAGCGCGTACTCCCAGGGATGCGGGCGGAGCCGGACCGCGTCCACCTCGTTCTTGCGCTTGTACTCGATCCACGTCTCGATCACGTCCGGCGTGAACACGTCGCCCTTCAGCAGCCAGTCGTGCGACGCCTCGAGGTTGTCGAGCACGATGCTGAGGTCGCCGGGGAGCTGCTTGATCTTCTTCGCCTCGGCCGGCGGCAGCTCGTAGAGATCCTTGTCGACCGGCTTGCCCGGATCGATCTTGTTGGCGACCCCGTCGAGCCCCGCCATCATGCACGCCGCGAAGCTGAGGTAGGGGTTGCAGGTCGGGTCAGGCGTGCGGAACTCGATGCGCTTGGCCCCCTCCGACTTCGAGTACATCGGGATCCGGATACACGCCGAGCGGTTGCGCTGGCTGTAGACGAGGTTGATCGGCGCCTCGTACCCGGGCACCAGCCGCTTGTAGGAGTTGGTCGAGGGCGCGATCAGCGCCAGCAGCGCCGGAGCGTGCTTGAGAATGCCGCCGATATAGTAGAGACAGGTCTTGGAGATGTCGGCGTAGCCGCCCGGCTCATAAAAGAGGTTCTTTCCGCTCTTCCAGAGTGACTGGTGGGTGTGCATGCCGGACCCGTTGTCCTGGAAGAGCGGCTTGGGCATGAACGTCGCCGTCTTCCCCCACTTCCGCGCCGTGTTCTTGGCGCAGTACTTGTACCACATGACCTTGTCGGCCATCTTGGTCAGCGTGTCGTAGCGCATGTCGACTTCGGTCTGGCCGCCGGTCGCCACCTCGTGGTGGTGCACCTCCACGCGGACGCCGACGGACTCGAGCGCCAGGACCATGTCCGAGCGGATATCCTGGAATTTGTCCATCGGCGGGACCGGGAAATAGCCCTGCTTGTAGCGCGGCTTGTAGCCGAGGTTCGGCTGCTCCAGCGTCCCCTCCTTGCCGGAGTTCCAGAAGCCCGCCTCGGAGTCGATGAAGTAGTAGCCACTGTTGTAGTTCTGGTCGAAGCGGATCGAGTCGAAGAAGAAGAACTCGAGCTCGGGACCGATGTAAATCGTGTCGGCGAGGCCCGTCTTCTTGAGGTGCGCCTCGGCTTTCTGCGCGATGTAGCGGGGGTCTCGGGTGTACCACTTGCCCGTGACCGGGTCCTTCACGTTGCAGATGAGGACGAGCGTGGGCACCGCCGTGAACGGATCCATGGTGGCGCTCGACGGGTCGGGCAGGAGCAGCATGTCGGACTCGTCGATCGTCTGGAACCCGCGGATCGACGAGCCGTCGAAGCCGAGCCCGTCCTCGAAGATGTCCTCGTTCAGCTCGGAGATCGGGATCGAGAAGTGCTGCCAGAGCCCCGGCAGGTCGATGAACCGGAGGTCGACGATCTTGGCGCCCTTCTCCTTGGCGAGCTTGAGCACGTCCTTCGCGGTCATGCGGAACTCCTTGTCGTCAGAGAGTGATGGAATGGGCCCTTACCATAGGGGAACTTCTCGGCCGAATCAAGCGCCTCGGTCATGGTGGGCATGGGATTCAGTGAGCCACGCGAGGTCGCGCCTCGACGAACGTGCCCGGATGGCCCGAGCCGACGTCGCCGTAACCGCCGCCGGCGGCGTACGCCGTCTCGGAGTGCTGCGAGAGGTCGAGCCCGACCACCTCGTCCTCCTCGGAGACCCGGAGCCCGACCAGCGCGTCGACGACCTTCAGGATGATCGCGGTCCCCACGATCGCGAGCCCGTACGTCGCCACGACCGCGACGACCTGGGTCCAGAGCTGGCCCGGGTTGCCGAAGAAAAGCCCATCGCCGCCGGCGTCGTTGATCGCCTTGGAGGCGAAGAGCCCCGTGGCGAGCGCGCCCCATGTCCCGCCCACCCCGTGCACGCCGACGACGTCGAGCGAGTCGTCGTAGCCGAGCTTCCCCTTGAGATTGCACGCCGTGTAGCAGACGGCGCCCGCGACGGCGCCGATGACGAGCGACGAAACCGGGCCGACGAAACCCGAGGCGGGCGTGATGGCGACGAGCCCGGCGACAGCGCCCGACGCCGCGCCCAGCACCGTGGGCTTGCCGCGGCTCATCCACTCGGTGAACATCCAGCCGAGCGCCGCGGCCGCGGCGCCCGTGTTGGTCGCGGTGAACGCGCTCACCGCGAGCCCGTTGGCCTCCAGCGCGCTGCCCGCGTTGAAGCCGAACCAGCCGAACCACAGGAGCGCCGCGCCCGTGACCGTCATCGGCAGGTTATGGGGCTGCATCGGCTGGTGACCGTACCCCTTGCGCTTGCCGAGCATGACCGCGCAGACCAGCGCTGACACGCCGGACGAGATGTGGACGACCGTCCCGCCGGCGAAGTCGAGCGCGCCGAGCTTCCTGAGCCAGCCGCCGTCGCCCCAGACCCAGTGCGCCAGCGGATCGTAGACGAACGTCGCCCAGAGCACCGTGAAGAGCAGGAACGCCGAGAACTTCTTGCGCTCGGCGAAGGCGCCCGTGATGAGCGCTGGCGTGATGACCGCGAACATCATCTGGAAGAGCATGAACGCCTGGTGCGGAATCGTCTTCGAGTACGCGTCGAAGGGCTCGACGCCGACGCCGCGCAGCCCGACCCACTCAAGCCCGCCGATGATCCCGCCCCGGTCGGGGCCGAACGCGAGCGTGTAGCCCCAGAGGATCCACTGGATCGAGATGACGCACAGGATGATGAAGCTCTGCATGAGGGTCGCCAGCGCGTTCTTCTGCCGCACCATGCCGCCATAGAACAGCGCGAGCCCCGGCGCTGTCATCAAGAGCACCAGGGCGCACGAGGTCAGCATCCACGCGGTGTCGCCCTTGTCGATCTTCGACGCCGCCGGCGCGGCGGGCGCGGCCGGAGCGGCCGGGGCCACGGCGGCCGGCGCGGCGGGACTGGCGGGCTGCTGAGCCCACGCCACGATCGCCGTGGCACTCACCACCAGCGCCATTGCCAGTGCGAGACTGAGTCGCTTCACGGGGTCCTCCTTCATGGGCTAGAGCGCGTTCTCGTCGCGCTCGCCCGTGCGGATACGCACCGCCGTCTGGACCGGAATGACGAAGATCTTGCCGTCGCCGATGTTGCCGGTCTTGGCGGCGCCGGCGATCACCTCGGCGACCTTGTCCACGAGGTGGTCCGAGACGACGACCTCGATTTTGATCTTGGGAAGGAAGTCGACCGTGTATTCGCCCCCGCGGTAGAGCTCGGTGTGGCCCTTTTGCCGGCCGAAGCCGCGAACCTCCGACACGGTCATCCCGATCACCCCGATGGAGGTGAGCGCTTCCTTGACGTCGTCGAGCTTGAACGGCTTGATGATCGCCTCGATTTTCTTCATCACGCACCCCCCCGCGTCGCGTAGCTAGCAACCGCCGTGCCGGGCGCGATCGCGGCCGAGACGCGGGAAATCGCGCGATTCGACGACGCTGACCGGCGCGGCGCGCCGCCCGCGTGCCTACGAAATGGGCAGGAACCGCGAACGTGCCTGCGTTTCGGGCGTCAGGGGTAGAGGCCTACGGCCAGGCCGCGGAGGCGGCCCGTTTCGAGCGGCCTACGGCCGGCGCTGCGGGAGAGCGCACGCTTGGGAAGGCCGCTCCAAAGGGCCCAGGTGCGAGGCGGCGAGTGAGCGACGACTGAGACGTACGCGGTTGTACGTCGCAGGGAGGAGCGATCGAGCCAACGACGCAGATGGGCCGTTTCGAGCGGACTACGGCCGGCGCTGCGGGATGCCGTGCTTGCGCATCTTGGAGTAGAGCGTCGGGCGCCTCAACCCGAGCAGCGCCGCGGCGGCCTGCTTGTTCCACTTCGTCGTCTCGAGCGCGCGCAGGATCGACGCCCGCTCGATCTCCTCCAACGAGCCGACGGGCACCTCCGAGGGCGCGACCGCCGGCGCCGCGCCGGGCTCGGCGTCCGCGCGCTGGAGCGGCTCGGGGAAGTCCTCGAGCGTGATCTGCGGTCCGCGCGTCACGAGCAGGGCCCGCTCGAGCGCATTCTGGAGCTCGCGGACGTTCCCGGGCCACGCGTAGGCGAGCAGCCTCCGGTACGCCTCGGGCTCGATCCCCTCGACGTCGCGGCCGTGCTTCGTGCGATAGCGCTCGAAGAACGCGCGGACAAGGATCGGGATGTCCTCCCGGCGCTCGCGCAGTGGCGGGACATCGATCGCGACGGTGTTGATCCGGAAGAACAGGTCCTGGCGCAACCGGCCCTCGCGCAGGGCGGCCTCGGGGCTCCGGTTCGTCGACGAAATGAGGCGGAAGTCCACGGGAACGGCCTTGGCGGTGCCGACCCGGCGCACCGCGCGCTCCTCGAGGACGCGGAGGAGCTTCGCCTGGAGCTCCACCGGCATCTCCGTGATCTCGTCGAGGAGGAGCGAGCCCCCGTCCGCCTCCTCGAGCAGGCCGGCCTTGTCGCTGGTGGCGCCCGTGAAGGCGCCGCGGGTGTGACCGAAGAGCTCCGACTCGATGAGATCCTTGGGTAGCGCGGCGCAGTTGATCTTCACCCACGGCCCGCCGCGCCGCCGGCTCCGCTCGTGGAGCGCGTCGGCGACGAGTTCCTTGCCGGTCCCGCTCTCCCCGATGATCAGCACGTTGGCGTCGGCGTCCGCAACCGCGGCGACGGTCTCCAGGACACGCTGGATCCCCGGCGCCTGCCCGAGGATCTCGCTGTCGGCGGCGCGCTCGGCGAGGCGGCGCCGGAGGGCGGTATTCTCCACGACGAGCTTCCGGTGGTCGAGGGCGCTCCGCACGAGACCGAGGAGCTCGTCGGGGTCGAACGGCTTCTCGAGGACGTGGAACGCCCCGGCCCCCTTCGTCGCCTCCATGGCCTTGCGTACCGAGCCGTACGCGGTGATCACGATCACCTGGATCGACGGGTCGCGCCGTCGGAGCTCTCGCGTCAGGTTGAGGCCGTCGCCGTCGGGGAGCATCAGGTCGACGATCGCGGCCTCGGGGTCGCACTGGCCGAGGGCGGCGAGCGCGTCGCGCACGCTCCCGGCCGTGCGCACCGCGTACCCCTCGCTCTCGAGCGTGAGCCGAAGCCCGTCCGCGATCGTCTTCTCGTCGTCGACGACGAGAACCGCGCTGCTGTTGATCTTCACGGCGCCACCACCGGCAGCCGCACTTGCACGCGCGTGCCCTGCCCGAGCCGGCTCTGGACGCTCAGTTCGCCGCCGTGGAGCTGCACGACCGAGCGCGCGATCGACATGCCGAGCCCCGTCCCGTCGGGCTTGGTCGTGTAGAAGAGGTCGAACGCCCGCGACAGTGTTTCCTCGCTCATGCCCGCGCCGGTGTCCTCGACCGTCACCGTCAGCGTCCCGGCGTCGGCCGCGTAGGACGTCGCCACGGTGAGGCGGCCCGAGCCGCCGAGGGCCTCGAAGGCATTGACGATGAGGTTGAGAAAGGCCTTCCGGAGCTCCCGCGCGTCGAGCATGAGCGCGTCGGGACACGCCGGGTCCCACCCGCGAACCACCTCGATGGCGGTGGCGTCGAAGCGCGCGGCCGCGAGCTCGAGGCACTCGTCGAGGAGCGGCAGAATGTTCGTCGGCTCGCGGTGGAGCTCGGGCGGACGCCCGAACGCGGTGATCTCGGTGACGACATCGGCGAGGTGGTCCACGCCGGCCGCGATCTTCGCGGCGAGCTCCTGGCCCTCGGCGTCCGCCGCGCGGCCGAGCCGCTGCTCGAGGTGGCGGGCATAGAGGCGCAGGCCCGCGAGCGGGTTCTTGATCTCGTGAGCGACCTGCGTCGCCATGCGGCCGAGCGCCGCGAGCGCGCCGCTCCTCAGGCGCTCGAGCTCGTGCGTGTTGCGCACGGCGATCGCCGCCTGCGACGAGAAGAGCGCCAGGAGCTCGAGGTCGTCCTCGGTGGGCTCGACGCGCGTCGGCGTCTCGATGACGAGCGCTCCCGTCGGCCCACGCTGGACGACGAGTGGTGCCGCGACGATCGTGCCCGCCTCGGTGTCGCTGGCCGCTGGGCGGGTGATCGGGACTCCCTTGTCCATCGCGGCGGTGGCGGCGGCCTCGAGCGCCTCCCACGACGGCGGCGGCGAGCCGGCGCTCGCCATCGGCACGAGGCGTCCCCGCTCGAGCTGAAAGACGACGCAGCGCTCCGCCTCGGTCGCCTCGACCGTGGCCTGCGCGACCGCATCGAGCACGCGCTCCATGATCCCGGATGAGGCGAGCGTCTGCCCCACCATGAGGAGTCGCTCGCGATCGCGCGCCCAGCGGCGTGTCGTGAGCGCGCGCTCGATCTTCGCGCGGAGCTCGTCGCGGACGAAGGGCTTCGTCAGGTAGTCGAAGGCGCCGCGCCGGACCGCCTGCACGGCGGTGTCGATCGTGCCGTGGGCGGTCATGATAAGCACCGGCAGCCGGCGCTGCTGCGCGTGCAGCGCCTCCATGAGCTGGACGCCGTCCATCGGCCCCATGCGCAGATCGATGAGCGCGAGATCGAACCGCTGCGCCGCGGCGGCTTCGAGCGCGCGGCGTGGCTCGCCCACGGGAGTGACGTCGAAACCCATCGCCCCGAGGCGCATCGTGAGCACCTCGAGGATCGCCGCGTCGTCGTCCACCACGAGC
>MNCR01000139.1:370-9997 GCA_001914535.1 Candidatus Rokubacteria bacterium 13_2_20CM_69_15_1 | reverse complement strand
CGTCGGCAACACGTGCATGCACCACCTCCTCCTCGGCATCGACCCCTCGTACATCGGGCTCGCCCCGTACGCGCCCGTGATGCGCCACGCGCTCGTCCTGCCCGCGCGGGAGCTGTTCCTGAAGGTCGCTCCCGAGGCGCGCGTGTGCCTGCTGCCGCTCGTCGCCGGCTTCGTCGGCGCCGACGCCGTCGCGGTCGCCCTGGCCACGCGCATCTATGAGAGCACCGAGATTCGCATCGCGGTGGACATCGGGACCAACGGCGAGGTGCTGCTGGGCTCCCGCGACTGCCTCTGGGCATGCTCGGCCCCGGCGGGCCCCGCGCTCGAGGGCGCGCAGATCCGCCACGGGATGCGCGGCGCCCTGGGCGCGATCGACCGCGTCACGGTGGACGACGACATCCGCGTGCACACGATCGGCGAGGCCGACGCCCTCGGCGTGTGCGGCTCGGGGCTCATCGACCTGATCGCCGGGCTGCTCGACGCGGGCGCGATCGACTGGACCGGGCTGATCCAGGTCGAGGCGCGCGACGCGTTGCCCCCGAGGCTCGCCGCGCGAGTCGTCATCCGCGGCGAGGAGCGGCAGGTGATCGTCCTCCGGCCCGGCGAGGCCGGCGCGCGCGCGGAGATCGTCCTCACCCAGGACGACGTGCGTCAGGTCCAGCTCGCCAAGGGCGCCATCGCGTCCGGCGTCGCGATGCTCCAGCACGTCGCCGGCGTGCCGGATTCGACGGTCGCCGAGCTGATGCTGGCGGGAGGCTTCGGCAACTACGTCTCGATCTCGAGCGCGTTGCGCATCGGGCTGATTCCGCCGCTCCCCAAGGAGAAGATCCGCTACGTCGGCAACGCGGCGTCGCTCGGCGCGCAGCTCTGCCTCGTCTCGGAGACCGAGCGGCGGCGCGCCGAGAGCGTCGCGGCGCGCATCGAGCACGTCTCGCTCGCCGCCCACCCCGACTTCGAGCAGATCTTCGTGGACGCCATGAACTTCCCGCCCGCTCGATGAAAGGCACGATCCCCACCAAGGTCGTCGGCCTCGAGGTCGGCGCGGTGAGCCAGACGATCGACGCGCGCTGGCTCATGGCGTACGCCGCGGCGCTCGGCGAGACGGACCCGCGGTACTACGACACGACCGCGCCCGGCGGCCCCATCGCCCACCCCCTCTTCCCCGTGTGCTACGAGTGGAGCGTGGCGCTGACGCTCCGCTCGAAGACGATCAAGCCCGAGCTGCTGCCGCTCGGCGTCCACTCGACGCACCACCTGGTGATCCACCGACGGCCGGAGGCGGGGGACCGGCTCCTGACACGCGGGCAGGTCCTCTCGGTCCGAGCGAGCCGGACCGGGACGCTCGTCGTCATCCGATACTCGACCGTGGACCGAAACGGTCGGCCCGTCACGACGACCGATTACGGCTCGGTCTTCCGCGGCGTCTCCACCGACGGCAACGCGGACGCGGCCATCGCCCCCCTCGCACGGGTCGAGCCGCCGTCCGGTGACGAAGTCCGCTGGAGCTCGACGGTCTCGGTGTCGTCGCAGGGCGCCCACGTCTACTCCGAGTGCGCACGGATCTGGAACCCGATCCACACCGACATCGCGGCCGCGCGGGCGGCCGGCCTCCCGGGGCTGATCCTGCACGGAACGGCGACGCTGGCGCTCGTCGTGTCGCGGGTGATCCGCCACGACCTCGGCGGCGACCCGACGCGCGTCGCCTCCGTCGCCGCACGCCTGACCGGCATGGTCCCCGTGCCGTCGACCTTCACCGTGCGCGGGCGGGGGCGCGCCGGCGACGTCATCGCCTTCGAGGCCGTCAACGAGCGCGGCGAGCCCGTGCTGAGCGACGGGATCCTCCGGGCGTCCTGACAGTCATCGGAGCACACTGTGTTACAGTGTGCTTGGAGGATCCCGAGATGGCCACGCCGACGAAGACGCTGAGGCTCCGACCCCGCCTGCGGACGGAGATCGAGCGGATCGCGCGCCGCACCCGCCGCTCCTTTGCCGAGGTCACGCAGGACCTGCTCGAGGAGGCCTTGCGGATGCGCCAGTGCCCCGGGATCTACTTCGCCGACGAGATCCTGGGGCGCGAGGCCAAAGTCGCTGGGACAGGGCTCGGCGTGTGGGAAGTCATTCAGGGATACCAGGCTGTGAAGGCCAACGAGAAGAAGCTCCACAAGGCTCTGCCGCACGTCGGGCCGGCCGGCCTCAAGTCCGCGTTGCTGTACTATCGGCAGTATCCGCAGGAGATCGACGAAGCTATTGCCGAGAACGCGCTCACGCTCGAAGCGCTCGAGGTCCGATACCCCGGCCTCGTACGCCGGGCTTGACGTTCTATCTCGACGAGAATCTGTCGCCAGTGATCGCTCAGGCACTTCACGAGCGCGGCCTCGACGCAACCAGCGCTCACGACGTCGGCATGGTCGGCGCTCCCGATCAAGTACAACTCGCGTTCGCATCGAGCGAAGGACGTTGCCTCGTCACGTGCGACTTCCGACATTTCGTCGAACACGGCCGTCGGGCCGTCCGGGATCACCGACCTCACGCCGGCATTATCCTGTGCCCGGCGAGCTTCGCAGGGGACGTCGGAGCGATCACGCAGGCGCTGAGCCGCGTCGCTGCGCGCTATCCGGCGGGGCTCGGGCAGTACGATGTGATTTATCTGACTCGAGGTCATGACCGGTGAAACAGATGGGCCGGCGCGAGCGCATCGTGGCGGCGATCAACCGCGAGCCGGTCGATCGCGTGCCCTACGCTGTGTGGCGCCACTTCCCGTCGGTGGACCGGTCCGCGGCCGGCCTCGCGCAGACGACGCTCCGGTTCCACGAGCGCTACGGCTCGGACTTCCTCAAGATCACGCCGCGCAGCGGGTATGCGGTCGAGGCGTGGGGATGCGTCGAGGGCGACGAGCTGCGTGACGACGGCCACCGGTCTTGCGCGCGCTGCGCCGTCCGTTCGCCCGAGGACTGGAAGACGATCCGCCCGCTCGACGCGGGATCGGCGGCGGGCTGGGTCGAGCACCTCGAGACGATCGTGCGGATGGGCTTCGACCGGCGTATCGGAGACGCTCCGGTCCTGCCCACGCTCTTCTCGCCCCTGTCGCTCGCCCGGAAGCTCTCGGGCACGCGCCTCACGCACGACCTGCACGAGCATCCCACGCTGGTCACGGGCGCGCTCGAGGCGATCACCGAGACGGTGATGCGATTCGCCGCGCTCGCCCTGGCCGAGGGCGTCGCGGGCATCTTCTACTCGATCCAGGCGGCGAGCCGGAGCGTGAGCGCCGACGAGGACTACGCGCGCTTCGGCGAGCCCTACGACCGCCGCGTCCTCGAGTCGGTGCGCGGCAAGTCGATCCTCACGATCATCCACTGCCACGGCGACCGGCTCATGTGGGACCGCCTGGCGGCCCTGCCCGGCCACGCCTGGAACTGGGACGACCGCGCCACGCCGCCGACCCTCGCGGAGGGCCGAGCCAAGACCGTCGGCGCCGTCGTCGGCGGGCTCGACCAGTGGAAGACGCTGCGGGACGGGACCCCCGCCGAGGCGCGCGCGGAAGCGCTCGACGCGATCGCTCAGACGGGCGGGATCGGGCTGATCGTGGGACCGGGCTGCGTTCTGCCGAACAACACGCCGGACGCCAACGTCGCCGCGGTCGTGCAAGCGCTCGGCGGGCCGCTCAAAAAGATTCCCGGCGTCGCCCCCTGAGGCGCCTTACGTCGCGGCCGGCGCCTCACTTCGCGACGTTGAAGCGGAAGTGGCAGATCTCTCCATCCCGAACGACGTAGTCCTTGCCCTCGAGGCGAAGCTGGCCCCGGGTTCGAAGGTCTGCAAATGACCCGCTCGCCGCCACGAGGTCGTCGTAGGTGTTGACCTCGGCCCGGATGAACCCGCGGGCGATATCGGAGTGGACCGCGCCCGCGGCGTCTTGAGCCCGGGTGCCCTCGGGGATCGGCCAGGCCCGAACCTCGTCCTCGCCCACGGTAAAGAAGGAGACCAAGCCGAGCAAGGCATAACAGTCGCTTAGAACCCGGTGGATTGCAGGCTCCTTGAGGCCGAGATCGGCCAGGAATGCCTGCTGCTCCAGGCCGGCGAGCTGGGCGACTTCGGTCTCGATCACAGCCGACACCCAGCCGATCCGGGTCCGCGGCCGGCCGGCAATATCCCGGAGCCCGTACTTCGCCTCGACCGCGGAACCGTCGCCGATCGCCTTCTCGTCGAGGTTGAGGCAGTGGAGGATCGGCTTCTCCGAGAGGAACGTGAACCCGCGGATCGCCTTGGCCTCCTCCCGCGAGAGTGCCACGGCGCGCAGGGGGGTCTCCGCCTCGAGGGCCGACTTGAGGCGCCGGAGGATCTCCTGCTCGCGCGCCTCGACCTCCTTGTGCTGCTTTCGGATCGACGCTTCGAGCCGCTCGAGCCGGCGCTCGATCACCTCGAGGTCGGCCAGGATCAACTCGGTCTCGAGATCCACGATGTCGCGCCGCGGATCGGGCGGGCCCGCGATCTCGTCGGCGAAGGCGCGGACCACGTGCAGGAGCGCGTCGGCGTCCCTGAATTCCTTGGTCTCGAGCCCGCCGCGCTCGCCTTTGGCGATGCCCGCGAGATCCACGACCTCGAAGCTCGCGTAGGTGGTCTTCTTCGGCTTGAAGAGCGCACTGAGCCGCTCCACGCGGGGGTCGGGCACGCGCGCGACCCCCGTGTGGAGCTCCGCGCGGCCCGTGTCGTAGCGCGCGGTGGCGATGGCCGAGCCGGTCAGCAGATTGAACAGCGTGGTCTTGCCGCTTTTCGGGAGTCCGATCAGGCCGATCTTCATGAATCGATTATGCCAGGTGTCGTATCTTTAGAGATGTTCTGAGCCATCCCACCAGAAACGTCGACGCGAAGGGCGCGGTGGTCGCCGTGCTCGTCTCGATTCTCTGGGGCGCGAATCCCGTGGCGATCAAGCTGGGCCTCGAGGACGCCCCACCGATCCGTCTGGCGTGGATGCGCTTCCTCGTGGGCGGTGTCGTCATCGGGCTCTGGGCGTGGACAACGGGACGATTCGCCGGCCTCCGCATGGCACGCGCCGAGTGGCGGCCCCTCATCCTCCTCGGTCTCCTCTTCACCCTCCAGATCGGCTCCATGAACGTCGGCACCTCGCTCACGAGCGCGGCGCACTCCGCGATCCTCCTGAACCTCTACGCCGTCCACACGGTCGTCCTCGCCCACTTCCTGATCCCGGGCGACCGGCTGACGCTTCGGAAGCTCGCCGGCGTCCTCGTGGCCTACGCGGGCATCGTCCTGCTCTTCGCCCACCAGATCGGCCGCGGCGCGCCGACGCTCCTCGGCGACGCGATCATGATCGTCTCGGCGTTCATCCTTGCCGAGCGCACCATCTTTCTCGCCCGCGCCGTCCAGCGCTTCGATCTCGTCAAGCTGCTCCTCTCCCAGGCGCTCATCGGCACGGTCGTCTTCGTCGGGGTCTCGCTGGTCTTCGAGCCCTCGCCGACCCGCTGGACCGCCCGCCTCGCGACCTCTCTCGCCTATCAGGGCGTCCTGATCGCGGGCTTCAACTTCGTCGTGAACCTCTGGCTTCTGCGCCGCTACCGGCCGAGCGCGCTCGCGGCCTTCTTCCTCACCCAGCCGATCTTCGGCGTCGTCGCGGCCGCTCTCGTCGCCGGCGATCCCCTGACGCTCGACCTGCTCCTGGCGAGCGTCGCGGTCGCCGTCGGCATCGGGCTCACAAGCTCATCGAAGCGGGCCTGAGAGGTCACGAGCCACTGAGCGCGCGCTGCTATAATCCGGGCATGCACGGCGCGCCGTCGAAGATGCTGGAGGTCGTGCCGAACCCGCACCCGGACCGGGACTACGAGGTCTCGATGACCGTGCCAGAGTTCACGTGCCTCTGCCCCCGGACCGGCCAGCCCGACTTCGCGACGATTCGCATCCGCTACGTGCCCGATGCGCACCTGGTCGAGCTCAAGTCGCTCAAGCTCTACATCTGGTCATACCGGAACGAGGGGGTATTCCACGAGGACGTGACGAATCGGATCCTGAACGACTTCGTGGCGGCGGCGCAGCCCCGTTGGGTCGAGGTGGCCGGGGACTTCAACGTGCGCGGGGGCATCAAGACCGAGGTCCGCGCGACGTACGGGAAGCGGCCCGAAGTCTAGCGCGCCTCCAACCAGTTCCGACGCCGCCCCAGCGCGTGTCCACGCGGGCCGGTCCAAGCAAATGATTGAACCGGCACTAGCCTTCCCCCGCAGCCTCGCGCCAGAGGGCCGCCGCGTCCAGCACCAGATCGCCGAGCGGCGGCAGCGCCGCACGTTCCTCGCCTGCCAGCCGTCCGGCTTGCGCGTACCCCTGCGGTCCGAGCGCCTGCGCCTCGACCGATCGCGCGTCTGGGTCCACGATCCAGTAGAAGGGCACCCCGTAGCGCGCGTAAAGCTGGCGCTTCCGCTGCCGGTCGATGGCGGCGGTCCAGGGGGACAGGATCTCAACGGCGAGGGTCGCCGCACCCTCGATCCCGCGGCTCGACACGGCGCCGGCCCGCGAGCGCTCGAGGTAGACCACGTCAGGCTGGACGATGGCGATGTCGCTCAGGATCACGTCGAGCGGCGAGAGGAACACCTCGCCCAGCCCGTGGCTCCGTACGTGAGCGTGGAGAATTCTGTAGAGGGCGCCCACGAGCTCTCCATCGTGGATCTCGTACCGCCGCCCGTCGTCCGGGAGCTCGCAGTAGTCGCGGTACGTCAGGAGAATCGCCCGATCGGCCATACCGAACTCTAGCGACCGCGGGAACGGCCTGTCAATGCCGGGAATCGGATACGCCTACTGCGCCAGCGCGAGCAGCACCATCCCCGCCAGCATCACGACGGCGCCGAGCGCCGTCTCTCGTACCCGCTGCGCCTCGCCGAAGAAGAGCACGCCCACCGCCATCGCGAAGAGGATCTCGACCTGCTTGACCGCCTCGACGTACGAGGAGAGGGTGAGCGTGTACGCCTTGCCCTGGCTCAGGGTGGTGAGCGCGGCGAAAAGGCCGAGCGCCACGAATTCCTTCAAATGGCGCGGGACGGCCGGGAAGTGGCGGGCGGAGGTTCGGAGGGCGAGCGGCGTCATGATGAGGCTCGCGGCCAGGTAGGCGCCGAACGTCCCGGCCGCAGTGCTCGAGGCGAGGATCGCCTTCTTGATCGTGATCACGCTCGGCGCGTAGAAGAGCGCCGCGAGCAGCGTGTAGCGCTGGCCCCGGTCCCGCACGAGGACCGTGAGCGGCTCCCAGGCTGAGACGTGCGCGCGCCTCACGTTCAGGAGGTAGACGCCCGCCGCGGAGAGGAGCACGCCCGCGATGCCGAGCGCGCTCGGCGTCTCGCCGATCGTCACCCACGCCATCCCGAGGAGGATCAGGAGGCTCACCTTCCAGAGCGCGGTGACGAGCGAGATCTCCGCGAGCTTGAGCGCCTTGGAGAGGGCGAGCGTCGAGAGCGTCTGGCAGACGCCGAAGGCCGCGCACCAGGCGACGAATCCCGGCTTGAGGACGGGCCAGCTCGTGAGGAGCGCCGCGGCGAGGGCGAACGGCAGGAGGAAGGTGAAGCGCCCCCAGACGTTGATGTACTCGTCGAGCGCGTGCCCCAGGCGCTTCATGGCGGTGTTGCGGAGCACCTGGAACAGCGCCGCCGCCAGCGCCAGGGCGAGCCACATGCGCGCGATTGTAGCGCAGGGGGCGAAGACGCAGGGCCGCGAGGGGACTCGAGAGGGGTTATTCGAAGGGGTTAGGGCGGGCTCAGTCGTCCGACGGCGGACCCACCTCCAGCCCCGCTAGCGGGCCCGGGACGTCGTGCAGAGTGATCTGCACCGACGACCGCGCATCCGGGGTGTCGACGACGACGACATCGACGTCGACGGCCTTGGCCTGCCTCAGGACTTCCCCAAGCCACTGGAGCAGCTTGCCCGCCTCGCACAGTCTTCGCGTCATGACGCGTCTCCTCGGATTGGAGCCCCTGCACGCGCTGCGGAACCGCAGGGTCGAGAACACCGTTGAATAGTGGAGCCGGACTTGGACGGGACGCCTTATAATCGCTGCTGAGCGGTTTCTGACCACCGTGACAGAACCTAAGAGTCTCGAAGGGTCAGCGAACGTGGCGGCCTGGTACGTCTTGAGGACGCGCTCCCGCCACGAGAAGACGGTCCACAACCAGCTCGTCAAGCGCGAAGTCGAGACCTTCCTGCCCCTCGTCGAGCGCTGGAGCCGGTGGAAGGACCGCAGGAAGAAGATTGCCTTCCCACTTTTTCCCGGCTACTGCTTCGCCCGCTTTTCCCTTGTCGAGCGGCTGCGCGTCCTGAGCGTCGTCGGGGCCGCGGGCCTCGTCGGGTGCAGCGGCCAGCCCGAGCCCGTTCCCGACGCGGAGATCGACGCGATTCAGCGGCTCGCGGCCACCACGCTCCAGTACGACCCCCATCCGTTCCTCACGGAGGGGATGGACGTCGAGGTCGTTCGTGGGCCGCTTGCCGGCGTTCGCGGCAAATTACTGCGGAAAGATCGCATCACCCGTCTGGTCTTGGCCGTCACGTTGATCAACCAGGCCGCGGTCGTCGAGATCCACCCCGCCGACGTCGTTCCCGTCGGCCGCGCCTAGCCTCTCAGCAGGACCCGCGCCTGGCGCGCCGCGACGCTGCTGGGGTAATCCCGCACGAGACGCTGCCACGTCCGCTTGGCGAGCGCGCCGTCGCCGAGACTTTGCTGGCAGAGACCGATCTTCAGTAGCGCGTCGGGCACCTTCTCGCTTGTGGGGACCGCACGGATGAGCGCCTCGAGCTCCGTGAGCGCCCCGTGATAGTCCTTCTGCTGGTAGAGGATTTCCGCGACGAAGAACTGCGCGCTCTCGCGGAGCGGGTGGTCTGGGTAGGTCCCGATGAGGTCGTAGAAGGTCAGAGCGGCCGCATCGAGCTCCTTCGACTGCAGCTTCTCGACGCCCACGCGGTAGAGGTCGGCTGCGGGCGTCGTCGTCGCCGATCCGAGCTGCGGCGGTGCGGGAGCCGCCGTCGGCGCCTGCGGGGCGAAGCCGCGCGGCACCGCCGGCACGCCGCTACGGTTTTGCGCTTCGAGCTCGGCCACGCGCCGCTGGAGGTAGACGAGCCGGTCCTCCTGCTCGCGCGAGGACGCCATCAGCTTGGCGACGGCGTTCTGGAGCTCCGAGAGCTCGCCGGCGACGCGAGCGAGCTGCTCGGCAAGCTTCGGCGGCTCGGGCGCGGTGGGCCTGCTCGGCGCGGCCGGGCCCTGGGCCTCTCGGGCCGGCGACCGCGGCGCTTCAGCCGTGAGAGGTCTCTGCCGGAAAAGCCCGCACCCCGCCAGGACGAGGCTCACCGAGACCACCCCGAGCACGGCGCCCCTCATGGCACGTGACCCGTCGTCACCGTAACGCCATCGACCGGCCACGGCCCCAGCGCGCGGAGCTCGAGGGTGACCCGCATCTCTCGGCTCACCACGACCTCGACGAGCCAGAGCCAGCCCTCGGGCGTGTCCACCGGCCGGTAGCTCCGCGCGATCTCTCCCTTCGTGAAGACATACCGGCGCGCGCCGGGGTCGAACGTCTGGATCTGCTCGCCGAGCACGAGCGTCCCGTCGCGGGTCACGCACAGGACATAGTCGATCAGCTCCCGCGGCGAAGC
>MNCR01000139.1:0-237 GCA_001914535.1 Candidatus Rokubacteria bacterium 13_2_20CM_69_15_1 | reverse complement strand
GCCGCGGGGCCGGCATCTTGCGTGGGTGGCCTGAGACGAGGTGCGCTCCGGCTCCGTTCCGCTTGTCGCGATTCATTCCATCGGGCCTTCTGTTCAGTCACCCACCCCGACGCCCGAGCGCGAGGCGGGACCCGGCGCCGAGACCCAGCCGTCGCGTCCGCCCACTCGGGCCCGGATGACGGGCGCGACGCGCAAGTCCTCACCGGCGGCGAGCGCGACCGCCGCGATTTCGTCGAG
>MNCR01000013.1 GCA_001914535.1 Candidatus Rokubacteria bacterium 13_2_20CM_69_15_1 | reverse complement strand
GTCGAGCGTGCGGTCGGCATCGGCCTGGCTGGCGCGAGCCAGCGCGGCCCCCCCGAACACCGTCGCCGTGCTCCGGTGCCCGGTGCGTCCGAAGGCTCGTCGCTCGATCATGGCCGGCAGCATAGCGCAACACCGCGGACGTCGAAGGGAATCGGCTTTCGTCCGCCGCGACGCCACAAGGCACCGTCCTCGACGGCGCGGAGAAGCTTCGCCTGAAGGCGGATTATCCGACGACGGTGAAGGTTCTCTCAGGTATTTACCTGAACAAAAATCAGGTGGTTAACTAATTCCGGAATAGCGGGTTTTACCTGAGTGTGGCGCCCGTGAAAACCATGAGCGTCTCGCCCCCTCGCGCACGAGTTTCCAGCGGACAGAAAGAAAGGAGGTAGCGCTCGTAGTGGCTCGCGACGGAACGGAACGACGAGTGCCACCGACCGACTGAAACGGAGGGATTCATGAAACGTTTCGCTCTCTTGGTCGTCGCAATCGCGTTGTGCGCTGTAGCCGGACTGGCGAGGGCGGCGTCGGGGCCGTATAACGCCACCATCGTTGTTACACCGAATGACCTGGCGCGATGTGGTCCGCCCCCGGCCGCGCCAAGCTGCGGGGCCGCGCACAGCGACCGGAAATGGTTCTTCTACGACGACGTCAAGGACCTCATCGACAACACCATGGGATCGTTCGTCATCTGCCAGTACGGTGCGTGCCCCTACTACGACGGCGGCACCGTAGGAAAGCCGCCGCTAGGCGTGGGTAGCGCGCAGATCAGCACCGTTCTCAATCGCCGGCCGAACTTGGCGACGTATCAGTTCGGCGGTATCAAGCTCGCGAGTATCACGACACTCCGCTACAGCACATACAATCCGTTGGCCGGCAACAAAACAGACCCCACCCGCTCCGGTTACCTCCATTTCAATGTAGATTTCGGCCCGGGTGTCTGCACCTTCCCGTTATGCGCGTCCGCCGGAGGCTACCAGCACCGGCTGGTATTTGTGCCTAGGCAAAACGGTACGGTCATCCAAGATAGCTGGCAGGAGTGGGATGCGATAGACGGCCTGGTTCCGAGCTCTCAAGCTTCGATGTGGACGTTCTCCGGCCCCAATTGGCCGGCACCTTGCGCTGCGCTCGGCCCAACTCCGAAATTTTGGTTCCAGATCTTGGCATGCTATCCGAACAGCCGGATTCTTCCCGGCGATTCCTTCCTGGGCATCCGCGTCGGTGAACCATATCCTGACGGCTACACGGAGAACATCGACGCCTTCAAATTTGGCACGGCAGCAGGCACGATCACGTTCGATTTCGAACCGTACGGCTGCTCGAGCGCGCACGGCGATGGGGAGATGAACGGGAAGCATGGCGGCGACGCCCACGTCCATTTCAACAAGAACGGGTGCGCCGGGAAAGACGACGGTGTGGACGAACCCGACAACGTGCAACACAGTGATCCGGGTTCCGGAACTGACTTCAAGTCGACTGCTATCACCTCGGCGGCATTCGCCGTCGACGAGGGCCGGCAGACGGTCACCATGGTCGGTACTGGTGTGAATAACGGGCTGCCGGTCGGCTTCACGATGATCGCCGTCGACAACGGCGACCTTGTTCCTGGGGTCTTTACCCTCGTCTTAACTGACGGGTACAGCATCACGGGCAGCCTGACGAACGGCGCCATCGTGATCCAGTAGCCTCGCCGACGCGGAATGTGCGGGAGGCCGGAATCCCGGTCTCCCGCACGTTTGCCCCGCGCGAGGTGCTGAGCACCGTGGCGACCATCCCCCGTTTCGGAATCGTCCTCCTGCCCGAGTCGCTCGACGGGTTTGGCGGACTGTGCCGTGAGGTCGAGGAGAGCGGATTCGACTGGCTCGGCGTCGCCGACTCGCAGTCGGTGTTCCGCGAGCTGTACGTCACGCTCACGCTGGCCGCCCTCAACACTTCGCGGGTCCGGCTCGGGCCCCTCGTCACCAACCCGCTGACACGGCACCTCGTCGTCACCGCTAGCGCCATCGCGAGCGTCGACGAAGTGTCGGGCGGCAGGGCCGTGCTCGGGATTGGCTCGGGCGACAGCGCCATCTCCACAGTCGGCGCGCCGCCGGCCACGGTGGCGGGCCTCGAAGACTCCATCGTCACGCTTGGCCGGCTCACGAGCGGCGCGCCGGTCGAGCGCGGCGGTATGCGGTGGCAGGTCCACCGATCGACGCGCCGCGTGCCCGTCTATCTCGCCGCCGAGGGGCCGCGGACGCTGGAGCTGGCCGGTCGTGTCGCGGACGGCGTGATCGTCGGCCTCGGCCTCACTCCCGAGGTGATCCGTTTGTCGCTGGCGGCCATCGAGCGCGGCGCACGCGCCGGCGGCCGCACGCTCGCCGACCTCGACGTCTGGTGGTTCGCCAAGACCAACGTGGCCGACACTCGCGCGGAGGCGGTGGCCCCGATCACGATGGCGCTGGCGGCGAGCGCCAATCACGCATTCCGCTTCACGCTCGAGGGCAAGGGCGTGCCGCTCGACCTCCACGAGAAGATCAGGGCACTGCAGCGGGAGTACAACGCGCATCACCACGAGATCGCGGGAGGCGGGAACGCCGGGCTCACCGACCGCTGGGGGCTGACCGAGTTCCTGCTGGACCGCTTCGCCATCGCCGGTACGCCCGACGACTGCGTCGCCCAGATCCAACGGGCCGTCGCCGCCGGCGCGCGGCAGTTCGTCATCACCAGCTTCGTGCCGGACCGGCGCGCCTTCGTGCGCCGGTGGATGCGCGAGGTCGCCGCCGCCGTACGCTAGAGAGACCGTCTCCCTTCGCGCGTGCCTAACGCGGCGCGGGCGCGTGCTTCCCCGTGAGCTGCGGCGTCGTCCCGTCGAGCTTCTTCTCCTGCCGCTCGAGCCGCGTCTCACGCGCCCACGTGCGCTTCAAGTCGTCGCGAACATGGATGCGCAGCCGGCCCAAGCCCTCCGTCTCCAGCTCGATCAGATCCCCGTTCTGGAAGGCGCTTAGGCCGCGGTGGTTGGTGCCCGTGGCGAGGACATCGCCGGGCTCCAGAGTATGAATGGAGCTGACCCACTCGATGCACCGGGGAATCTTGTGGGCCATGTCGCTGGTATTGAAATTCTGCTTGAGCGTCCCGTTCACCCACAGCCTCACCTGGAGCCGGTGCGGATCACGCACCTCATCGGCGGTCACCAGATACGGGCCCATCGGCGCAAAGGTGTCGCGCGACTTCGTCTGGTAGAACGTATTGCCGGTGGGCAGGAGGCCGCGAGCCGACCCGTCGATGAAGTTCAGGTATCCGAACACGTGATCCATGGCCTCGGCCGCGCCGACGTGCGACGCCCGCTTGCCGATGACCAGCGCCACCTCGGCCTCGCCTTCGAAGATCGTGGCGGGGACGTCCGGGAGCACCATGGTGTCGCCGTCGCCGATGACGGCGTTCGGGGACTTGTGGAACGCGTTGATGGGCGCGGGCTCGGCGCGGGTCCCGTCTTCCATGTAGTTCACCGCCATCGCGTCGATGTTGTAGGGTTTCGGCAGCGGCGGCCGGATCTTGACCTGGCCTAGGGGCACTCCCCGTCCCCGGGCGACCACGTCCTCCAGGCGACTCTTATAGTCGGCGAACCGCTCGATCAACCCGCTGATGAGGTTGTGCGGCCCCGTGTGCGGAATGGACCGCACCGTGTCCGACACGTCGACCACCGCGTCGGCCTTGAGCACGCCCAGCTTGAAGTCGTCGAAGAAGAGGAGCTTCACGGTTTCCTCCTGCGCAGGTGACGCGCGTGCCGGACGACGGACTTTACACGGCCAGGTAGCCGCCGTCGACGACCAGCTCGGTCCCGGTGATATACGACGCCTCGTCCGACGCCAAGAACAGCACAGCGTACGCGACCTCTTCTACTCGTCCCTCTCGTTTCATCGGTACCGCCTTGAGCATCCGCGCGCGCCAGTCCGGGTCGGCCGACGCCTTGGACGTCCGCATCGGAGGCAGGAAGCCGGGATGCACGGAGTTGACCCGGATACCGTCCCGAGCGTACTGCACGGCGGCCGACTTGGTCATGAGGCGCACCGCGCCCTTCGAGGCGTTGTAGGCCATGTGGATCTTGTCCTGGCCGACGAATCCCGAGATCGACGAGATGTTCACGATCGCGCCGCCGCCGACCTGCTGCATGGCGGGGATGGCGTGCTTCATGCCGAGGAAGACGCCCTTGGCGTTCACGTTCATGAGGGTGTCCCAGGCTCCCGTGCTCATG
This sequence comes from Candidatus Rokubacteria bacterium 13_2_20CM_69_15_1, assembly GCA_001914535.1. GTDB lineage: Bacteria > Methylomirabilota > Methylomirabilia > Rokubacteriales > CSP1-6 > 20CM-2-70-11. Next base: position 19,578 of record MNCR01000013.1, on the reverse strand, counting down.
GTGTCGGGATCGAACGTGCCGCTGATCCCCGCGTTGTTCACCAGGACGTCCAGCTTCCCGAACCCTCCGACGGTGGTCTTGACCGCCTCCCGCCAGTCCGCCTCGCTGGTGACGTCGAGCTTCACGAACCGCGCCTGGCCCCCGGCGCCGGCGATCTTCTCGGTCACCTGGCGACCTTCGACCTCGAGGACGTCGCCGACGACGACTTTTGCGCCTTCCCGGGCGAAGATCGTCGCCTCGCTCAGGCCCATGCCGCTGGCGCCGCCCGTGATGAGCGCCACCTTCCCCGCGAGTCTCATATCCCCTCCTTTACCATTGATTCATGATGCGGACCGGAAAGATCCCCGAGTAGGAGACGACCTCCTGGGGAAGAATCTCGGGACACACCGGCGCCACGAGGCTCGAATGCGGGACCAGGAGCGGCAGTCGCCCGAGCGTGGCGACGTCGGCCGGCAGGAGGACGTGCACGACGCCCGGCCGAGGCCGGCGAGGCGCGGCCGCGGCCCGTGACCAGCCGCCCGTCCTCGCGGCGGCGAACCCTGGCGCCGAGCAAGCGCTCTCCCATCGGCGGCCCGGACTGTAGCACACCGCCGACGCCTCACACGTACGTCAGGTCGTCGTGCTGCCCGCGGTCAGCCCCCCGACGCCGCGGCGGCTCGATCGGCCTTTTGGAAGTGCGCCTCCGTGAAGCCGTAGAGGTGCGCGCCCCCGATGAGGATCTGCGCGGCGATCTCGCGCTCCACGTTCTTCAGGAGATTCTCCGCGACGTGGGGGAAGTTGGAGTCGAAGTGCGGGTAGTCGGTCGAGACGCACATCCGGTCGGCGCCGATGAGTCCGGCCGTCGCCTCGATCTCCGGCTCGCTCCCCTCGACCGCGGCCCAGCAGTTACGCCGGAAATACTCCCGGGGCGTGAGGGAGAGGTAGGGCGCGTGCGAGTCACGATACTGGGGATAGTCCCACTCGATGCGCGACAGCAGCCCGGGCACCCAGGAATTCTGGGCCTCGAGGAATCCCACCCGGAGCTTCGGATGAAACTCGAACACGCCGCCGACGATCATCGCGATCAGCGCCTGCTGCATCTCGATCCAGTGGCTGGCCACGTGGCGATAGAAGCGGTTCTCGCCGTAGAGCTCGACCATGCGGGAATACAGGGCGCTCACGCCCTCGTGAAACCCCCAGGTCACGTCCAGCTCTTCGTGCACGGTGTAGAGAGGGTCCCAGTAGTTCGAGTGCCAGTAGCGGCCGTTCACCAGATTCGGCCGAATGAAGGACCCGACGGCGCCGAGCTCCCTCACGCACCTCACCAGCTCCCGACAGGCCAGGTGCACATCGTGCACGGGCAGCATCGCCACGAACTTCAGGCGGTCGGGGCTGTGCTGGCAGAAGTCGTGGATCCAGTTGTTGTACGCCTGGCAGAGGGCGAGCGAGAGCCGGGGATCCAGATTGTCGCGGGCGATGAGGGAGAGGCCGGTGGTTGGGTAGAGCACCGCGATGTCGACCCCCTCGAGCTCCATGCCCATGATCTGCGCTTCGGCGTTGTAGTCGCGCTCGACGGCGAAGTCCAGCCGGCCCGTGTCGGCGAGCCGCGATCCCGAGAGGGGCTGGGTGCTCTGCGTGGGGCCAGGACGGCGCCGCTTCCGGTATTGCTGCAAGTCGGCGTCCGAGGTGGGCAGCCCGTCGATGAGGATCAAGCCGGAAGCCGGGCCGCGACAGGGGCGGCCGTCGGCTCCCACCGGCACGCTGACGCGCTCTTTGAACGTCGGGTCGAGATAGCGCTCGAAGAGATCCGGCGGTTCCATGATGTGCATGTCGGAGTCGACGAACCGGAGTCCATCTTTCATGGCGCGCTCCTCGGCGTGACGCCGCGGTTAGGAAACCCCCGCCAGGCCCTCGGTCAGACACTGGGGACTATAGCCGGGTCGGGCGGGGAGTCAAGGTCGGGCCGGTGGGCTCGGGAGTCGTGGGGCGCGACCCACGGCTCAGGGCGGACGGCTCATCGGCCGATGACGCGGCTCGTCTGCACGCCGAGCCCGGTGATCCCCATCTCGACGACGTCGCCCGGCTGGAGGTAGCGCGGCGGCTTCATGCCGTGGCCGACGCCCGCCGGCGTGCCGGTCGACAGGATGTCGCCGGCGCGAAGCGACATGAAGCGGCTGACGTAGGCGATGAGCTGGCGCACCGGGAAGATCATGTTGGCGGTGCTCCCGCGCTGGCGCGATTCGCCGTTGACCGTCGTCCACACCTCGAGCGCCTGGGGGTCGCGCACCTCGTCGCCGGTGGTGAGCCAGGGCCCGATCGGCGCGAAGGTGTCGGCGCTCTTGCCCTTCGTGGTCGTCCCTCCGTGCTCCATCTGGAACGCGCGCTCGGAGACGTCGTCGACGACGCAGTAGGCGGCGACGTGCCGCACCGCGTCCGCCTCGCTGAGGTCACGCGCGTCGCGCCCGATGACGACCCCCAGCTCCACCTCGTAGTCGAGCTTGACGGCCGCGCGCGGCCGCACGATCGCGTCGCCGGGGCCGTTGATGGCGCTGTTGGCCTTGATGAAGAGGAGCGGCTCTTTCGGCAGCGGCAGGCCCACCTCGTGAGCGTGGTCCGTGTAGTTGAGGCCGATGCAGACGATCTTGCCGATTCCGGTGAGCGGGCAGCCGAGCCGCGGCCGGCCGCGGACCGCCGGAAGCCGCGACGTCTTGAGCGCACGCAGGCGCTTCTGGCCGGCGGGCGAGAGCACGTCAGGCGTGATGTCGCGCACGACGCGCGACAGGTCGCGCAGCGTGCCGTCCTCGTCGAGGAGGCCCGGCTTCTCGGCTCCGGCGCGTCCGTAGCGTACGAGCTTCATGGCACGGCCTCCTGCTCGAACGAGTGAGCTCCGAGCTCAGAACGCGAGGAAGCTCTTCAGTGCGGCGAGGACCGCCTCGGGGTTGTCCTCGTGCAGGGTGTGGACGGCCCGAGGGATCTCGACGAATCTGCCGCGGGGCAGCTCTTTTGCCATCCGCTCGGCAACGTCCCGGTCGAGGACGGGGCTTCCCTCCCCTCGCAGAACCAGCGTAGGCGGCGTGATGGCTCGCAGCACCGTCCACCAGTCGACGTCCGCCGGCGATCGACGCTCCTTGATGCTCGGATGCCAGGCCCACACCAGGGCGCCATCGGGCCGCTCCCGGAGACTCTGCGAGACGACCCAGCGGTAGTAGTGAATACCGGGATTCGGATTTGCACGATACAGGTGCTGGGCGGCCTGCTCGATGCTGTCCCAGGACTCGGGCTCGGGAGGTCCGGCCGGCGCGGCGGCGGCGCGCGGGCTGAGCTCCGGGCCGATGTCGACGATGACCAGCTTCTGCACGAGGCCCGGCCGCTTGGAGGTGAAGTACATCGCGTTCCGGCCGCCCATCGAGAGCCCGACGAGGACGAGCGCCCGCAGGCCCAGCTGGTCGACGACGCCGGAGATGTCGTCGAAGGCCGCGATGGCGTTGTAGGCGTCGGCGGGATCGCTGTCGCCGTGACCCCGCGCGTCGAGGGCGTAGACGTGAAAGTGGGGCTGGAGCGCGATGCTGAGCGTGTCCCACGCGTGCGCATGCCCCGTGAAGCCGTGCAGGAGGAGGAGCGGCGTGCGATCGCCGCCGCCCCAGTCGAGGACGTGAAGCCGCAGCCCGTTGACCCGGAGATGAAGGTCCAGTGGGCGCAGGAGGTTCATCGTGTGTGCTAGTATCCCCTAATCCTGGCACAGGAGGAACGCCATGCCGAAGATCAAGCACATCGCCATCTCGACCCAGGACGTCGACAAGACCGCGAAGTACTACATCGAGGTCTTCGGCATGAAGGAGATCGCGCGGGTGGACAGCCCGGGTGCCACGGGCTACTACTTGAGCGACGGCGACCTCAACCTGGCGATCCTCAACTTCAAGAACGACCAGGTGGCCGGGGTCGAGCGGGGCAAAAGCTACAGCGGCATCCACCACATCGGCTTCCAGGTCGAGAGCCTGGACGCCATGGCGGAAAAGATGGCAGAGGCCGGCTCGCCGCGCCGCGACGATATCAACGAGGCGCTCGGGGTCGGGCAGGGCCCTCGACACGGAGGCAACGTCGAGGTGAAGTACAGCGGGCCGGACGGGGTCATTCTCGACGTCTCGGAGACGGGCTGGGTCGGCACCTCCGGTCTCGGCGACTAGCTCGAGTCCCGCGCGACGCTCGACCGTCATTCCCTCCTCTATGGACGCGCCGCTTCAGGTGCCGGACAGTTGGGGCTTCGCCGGCAAAGTCGCGATCGTGACGGGGGCCGGCGCGGCGGCGGACGGCATCGGCAACGGCCGTGCGGCAGCGATCCTCTTGGCCAAGACCGGCGTCCGCGTCGTCGTGGTCGATCAGGCCGCCGAGCCCGCGGCGCGAACCGTGTCGATGATCAAGACGGTGGGCGGCGACGCCGTCGCGTTTGTGGCCGACGTCACCAAGCCCGAGGACTGTCGCGCGGCGGTCGAAGCCGCGCTCGATCGCTTCGGCCGGCTCGACCTGCTCGACAACAACGTCGGCATCGGCAGCCGCGGCTCCGTCGTCGACGAGAGTCCAGAGCGCTGGCGCCGGATCATGCAGGTCAATGTGGAGACCATGTTCCTGGTGGCCAAGCACGCCATTCCCGCGATGATCAAGGCGGGTGGCGGCGCGATCGTCAACGTGTCATCGATCTCTGCGTTGCGCCCGCGAGGCCTCACCGCGTACTCCGCGTCCAAGGGTGCGGTCATCGCCCTGACGCGGGCCATGGCGGTGGATCACGGTCCCGACGGCATCCGGGTCAACTGCGTGGCGCCCGGACCCGTGTACACGCCGATGGTCTATGCGCACGGCATGAGCGACGAGGCGCGAGAGCGGCGGCGCACGGCGTCCGCCCTGGGGATCGAAGGCACGGGCTGGGACGTGGGCCACGCCGTCCGCTTCCTGCTCTCGGATCACGCGCGCTACGTCACGGGTCAGACGCTCGTCGTCGACGGCGGCGCGACGTTGCGGGGGCCGGAGCGGGGAACCGAGGGGCGCGCGTGAGCTCGAGGACAGGGGAGGCGCGATGAAGACGTTTCGACTCTACACGGGCCCGGACGGGCAGTCGCGCATCGAGTCGGTCGACCTGACCCGGACGGTGGAGTGGACGAAGGGTCTGGCGGCGACGCAGATCGCGTTCCGCGAGTGGCCGGTCGGCCAGTACCTCGACTGGCATCCGGCGCCGCGGCGTCAGTTCGTCATCGTCCTCTCGGGCCAGCTCGAGATCGGCCTGGGCGATGGTGGCAAGCGCGTCTTCGGCCCCGGCGACGCGCGGCTCGTCGAGGACACGACGGGCAAGGGTCACACCACGCGAGTCGTCGGCAACGAGCCCTGCCTGACGGCGACGATTCCGCTGGCGCACGCGTGATTCCGCCGGCGCAGGCGTAAGGAGCTCGGCATGGCGGCCAGGATCCTCTTCTCCCCCAGCCAACCCCAGGCGATCCTCGACATCGCACGGTCGCTGACGCCGCCGGGCTTTGAGCTCGTGATGGCCGACGTCGGCACGCCCGCCTTCTACGCGGCGGCCGCGGAGGCCGAGTACTACCTCGGCCTGGCGCGCCAGATGGGCGGCGAGTTCTTCCGGGCCGCGCCGAAGCTCCGGCTGGTCCAGCTCCTGAGCGCCGGGTACGACCGCGTCGACGTGGAGGCGGCACGGAAGGCGGGCGTGCCCGTGGCCAACAACGGCGGCGCCAACGCGATCGCCGTGGCCGAGCACACGCTCATGCTCATGCTCGCCGTCCTGAAGAGGCTCGTCCCCTTCCACAACGACGTCGTCGCGGGCAAGTGGCGGGTGGGCAACTTCGCCGAGACGCGCGTGTTCGAGCTGGCGGGCAAGACGCTCGGGATCGTCGGCCTCGGGAACATCGGCAAGAAGGTGGCCCGGCGCGCGGTGGCGTTCGACATGGACGTCCAGTACTACGACATCGCGCGGCTCACCGAGGACGCGGAAGACGCGCTCGGGGTCCGGTTCGTCCTCTTCGCCGAGCTCCTGCGCACCTCCGACGTCGTGAGCCTGCACGTGCCGCTCGACCCCACGACGCGAACCATAATGTCCGCGCCGGAGTTCGCGATGATGAAACCGAGCGCGATCCTCGTCAACACCTGCCGCGGCGGGGTGGTGGACGAGGCCGCGCTCCGGCGGGCGCTGACGGAGGGGCAGATCGCGGCGGCCGGGCTCGACGTGATGGTCGAGGAGCCACCGCCGCCGAATCACCCCCTCTTTGCGCTGCCGAACGTCACGCTCACGCCGCACTCCGCCGGGCCGACGTGGGAGAATTGGACGGCACGGTTCAGGAACGGCTTCGACAACATCCAGCGCGTCGCCGCCGGGCGCCCACCCCAGTGGGTGATCCCGGAGCTGGCTCGACATGGAGGAGACGATGCCTAACGCCGACACCCCGAGAGCGCCGACCCACGCGGAACCGCCGCGCGCCATCAACCACGTGGTGCTCAACGTGCGGAACCTCGAGGTCTCGCACCGGTTCTGGACCGAGATCATCGGCTTCCGGTGCGTCGCCGAGCTCAAGCCCATACCCGGGCGGCAGCGGCCGAAGATGCGGTTCTACAGCGGCCTCGATGCTCACGGGAGCGTGACCCATCACGACCTGGCCCTGGCCGAGGTTCCGGAGACCGACGGCGAGAGGGGCGCCGCGGCCCGCGAGCCGTGGGACCTGCAGCCGAGCCGGGTGGGGCTGAACCACGTGGCGATCGCCTGGCCCGACCGGGAAGCGTGGCTCAAGCAGCTCGCGTTCCTCCGGGAGAAAGGCGTCCCGTTCCACCGGCGCGTCAACCACGGCATGACCCACAGCGTGTACATCTCCGACCCCGACGGGCACGGCATCGAGGTGCTGTACGAGCTGCCGCGCGAGGTGTGGGAGAAGGACATCGACGCGGCGCAGAACTACGCCGAGCGGGTCGACACGGAGGGGGACGAGGCGCTCGTCGACCGGACGGATTACCCCGTCTTCGGCGGGGCGGCAGCGCCCCCGGCGGCCCTCAATCGACTCTGAAGATCAGGTCGGGCGTGAGGTCGGCGATCTTGGTGCGGCCCGAGAGACCCATCGTCGTGCGGATCTCCTCGCGCAGGATTTCGAACACGCGGGCGACGCCGGCGGCGCCGTCGGCGGCGAGGCCCCACAGGGCCGTCCGGCCCACCGCCACGACCTTCGCCCCGCGCGCCACCGCCTTCACCACGTCGGTGCCGCGCGCGAAGCCGCCGTCGACCACGATGTCGGCGCGATCGCCCACGGCGTCGACGATGGGCGGGAGGGCGTCGATCGTCGACTGCGTGTGATCGAGCTGGCGGCCGCCGTGGTTGGAGACCCAGATCAAGCGCACGCCCATCTCGACCGCGCGCCGGGCGTCGCGAACCGTCATGATCCCCTTGAGCCCCAGCGGGAGCTTCGTCGTCTTCTGCAACCACTCGACGTCGGCCCAGGTGAGGCGGGCCTGGTACTCGGGGTTCGGTCCGCGCGGGTTGGGCGCGATCTCCATGGCCTTGCGCGGGCTCCAGCGCGCGAGGATGTCGCGTTCGCGGCGGCCGTAGAGCTGCACGTCCACGGTGAGCGCGACCGCCAGGTAGCCGGACGCCTCGACGCGCGCGAGCAGCTCCTTCACCCACCCGCGATCGCCATGGTGGTAGAGCTGGAACATCTGCGGCGCCTTGCCGGCCTTGGCGACGTCCTCGACCGGCCAACCGGTGGCGCCGGAGAGCCACTGGAGCGTGTCGGCCTGCCCCGACCCCCGCGCCATCTCGACGTCGCCCTCCGCGTGAAAGAGGACGAGACCTCCCATGGGCGCGACGGCCACCGGCCACGAGAGCGGGACGCCGAGGAGGCTCGTCCGGAGATCGATCGCGCGCACGTCGACGAGGACGTTCTGCTGGATGGCGAGGCGGTCGAGGTGGCGGCGGTTGCGGCGAAGGGTTCTCTCGGTCTCGGCGCCGCCGTCGCCGAAGTTCCACGCCTCGAGGGGGAGGCGCGCCTTGGCGGCGCGGCGAATCTCGGGCAGCGTGACGAAGCGTGGGGGCTCGGTCGATTGGCTCACGATCTTTGTACTATACGCCAGGAGGGGAGGAGCCCATGTTCGCGTTGATCGTGTCGCTCAAGGTCAAGCCGGAGATGCGCGACCGGTTCCTCGAGGCTGCGGCGGACGACTCGACCTGCTCCGTCCGCGACGAGCCGGGCTGTCGGCGCTTCGACGTGCTCCAGGACCAGGCGGACCCGAACCACTTCTTCTTCTACGAGGTCTATCGCGACGAGGCGGCCCTCGAAGCGCACCGGGCAACGCCGCACTATCCGCGTTGGCGGCGGGCCGCCGAGGTGTGCCTCGCGGAGGCGAGCCAGCCAACTCGCTGCACGACGATCTTCCCGCGCGAGTACAGGTAGTCGGCCGCCAGGAGTCGACAGACGCTGAAGCTCGAGACCGCCAAGGCCACCATCATCCGAGGCGGCCGCCTCCTCGACGTCCGCGCCCACCGCGCCCATCCCGCAGACGTCCTCATCGCACAGTCGTGGACGCCCGCGGGATGCTGCTCCATCCCGGGCTGATCAACGCCCACACCCACGCCCACGGCAATCTCGCCAAGGGTATGGGCGACCGCTGGACGCTCGAGCTGCTGCTCACGGCCGGCCCATGGATCGGCGGCGGCCGGTCGCTCGACGAAAAACACCTCAGCGCCAAGCTCGGTGCGGTCGAGATGGTCCTCAAGGGCTGCACGGCCTGCTACGACCTCCCGTTCGAGTGGCCCGCGCCGACGCCCGAGGGGCTGGAGGCGGTCGGCCGCGCCTACGCGGAGGTGGGCATGCGGGCGGTCCTCGCGCCGATGGTCGCCGACCGCACCTTCTTCGAGGCGATCCCCGGGCTCATGGACGCGCTGACGCCCGCGATGCAGACGGACGTCGAGAAGCTCCGGCTGGCGCCGTGGGCGACGAGCGTCGCCAACATGCGGACGGCGCTGCGCGGCTGGACGCTCGAGCGCGACCAGGTTGGCCTCGCCGTCGCCCCCACGATTCCGCACCACTGCTCGGACGACTTCATCCGCGCGTGCGTGGAGCTGGCCAAGGAGCACGGCGTCGGGCTCCACAGCCACGTCGCCGAGTCGAAGGTCCAGGCGATCGTCGGGCGCACGCGCTACGGCAAGACGCTCACGGCGCACCTCGACGACCTCGGCGCGCTCGGCCCACACTTCACGGTCGCCCATGGCGTGTGGCTCGACGCGGACGACATGACGCGGCTCGGCGACCACGGCGCCTCCGTCGCGCACAACCCGGGCAGCAACATGCGGCTGGGCAACGGGCTCGGCGACATGCGGGCGATGCTCGATCACAAGGTCAACGTCGGCCTGGGGACCGACGGCGCCAACTGCTCCGACAACCTGAACATGTACGAGGCGATGCGTCTGGCCTCGTTCGTCTCCAAGGCCCAGCGCCCCGACTGCGAGCGCTGGGTGACGACGGAGGAGGTCGCGGTCGCGGCGACCGAGGGCAGCGCGCGGACGCTCGGCCTCGGTGGGCGGATCGGCCGGCTGGCGGCTGGCTACAAGGCCGACATCGTCTTCCTCGACCTCGGTCACGTCAACTGGATCCCCCTCAACGACCCCACCAACCAGCTCGTCCACACCGAGGACGGCGGCGCCGTGCGGCACGTGATGATCGGCGGCCGGATGGTCGTGAAGGATCGCCGCGTCACGACGGTCGATGTGGCCGCGCTCGCGCGAGAGGCGGACATCGCGCGGCAACGCCTGGCCCGTGTCAACGCGCCGACGAAGGAGCTCTACGAGCGGCTGGCGCCGGTGGTCGGCCGCTTCTGCTCCGGCCTCGCCCACGTGCCGTACCACATCACCCGGTACGTCGGCGGCGTCTGAGCCGGCGGGTCAGCCCAGGAACCCGAGGGTCGTCGGGCCGAATCGTCCAATGTTCGGAAACACAGCGGGCAGATCCGCCCCCGCGACGCCGAGCCACGCGGCGAGCGTGGCGCCGTACTGGTCCGTGGCGGTCGTCGGAATGAAGCGCCCTCTCGCGTTGCCTCCCTCATCGGTATCGTCCGGCCCGTTGGGCGCCAACGTCGGGAACACGGTCCCGTTCGGCCCGGGCACGCCGTAGAAGTCACCGCCCAGCACGGAACCGCCCATGACGAAGTGGTGCGAGCCCCAGGCATGGTCCGTCCCTAAGTTGCCATTGGGCACGAGCGTCCGCGCGAAGTCGGAGAGGGTGAACGTCACCACCTGCGAGGCGACCCCGAGGGCCACCGTCGCGTCGTAGAACGTCCGCATGGCATTACTCACCTGCGCCAGGAGGCCGGCGTGCGTGCCTGCCGCCGGATTGCCGCCGACGACCTGGCCGTTATGCGTGTCGAAGCCTCCGAGCGACGCGAAGAAGATCTGCCGACACATGCCGAGCTCGTTTCGCAAGCTGATGAGCTTGGCGATCTGCTCGAGCTGGTTGCCGAGGCTGGTGCGGGGATTCAACGGGAACGGCGGAACGGCCGGGTCGCCGGCGGCCCTCAGGGCGCGTTCCATGGCGACGGCCTCACCCGTCACCCGGCTCGCGCCGCGCACCAGCGTCTTGTCCTGATCGACGAGCAGCAAATTCTGTAGCGCGACATATCGCGCGTCGTTGTCCGGCGGGTTCGGAAACCCGTCGAGCCGCAGCGCTCCGTCGAGCCGCGTCGGCGCCGCCGCGATGGCGAGCGGCCGCTCGACGCTCCCGATCGTGAAGATGGGGGTCCCGGCCATGGATGTCACCGGCGGAAAGCTGGTGGCGTTGCACGCGGCGGTCCGATCGGCGGTACGACCGCCCCAGCCCGTGGAACTGGTCCCCTCGGCGACGGACGTCTGCCACTGATTCACTTGGTCCGAGTGTGAGAAGAGGTTGGTCGGGATCCGGACCGTGCGGTTCCGGTACGCGTCGCGGTTCGTCGGCTCGACCAGCGGGCCGACATTGCAGACCACGGCGACCCTCCCCTGCCCCCACAGCGTTTGCAGGCCCGTCAGGCTCGGATGCAGTCCAAACTCGGCGCCCATGCTGGGAACGGTGATTCGCAGCAGGCTGGCCTGCGGGATCGCCAGTCCACTCGCCTGTCGGGCGGACGCATAGGTCGAGTAGTCGTCATACGGGATGACCACGTTGCCGCTGTCGTTGCCTCCCGCGAGGAAGATGCAGACCAGCGCTCGGTAATCCCCCGCCGACTGCGCCAGGGCGTTCAGCAGCCCGAACCGCTCGAACGCCAGGACGGCAGCGCCGAATGCGCCGAATGATCGAGCGAGCACGTCCCTGCGTGTCAACGTCATGGCCGGCCCCTCCTACCGCTGCACGTGATACTGCGACGATGTCGCGATGAGATAGATCGCGTTCCGGACGCGCGCGCGCGCGTTCGCGGCCGGAATACCTTCCACGACCGCCCGTATCGCGTCGCGCATCTCGTTCGACATCGCGCCGTGCAAGAGCAATCCGTTGAGCGCCTCGATCAGCCGATCGGGGTCGTCCGCGAGCGAGTCCCACGCGGCCAGGTCGATCGACGTGCCGGTGGGTCGATTCGGCGCCGCGGCCGGAATGGTCGAAAAGATCACCCGGTTGACGAAGTTGGCGCGTCTGAGCGAGGTCAGGGAGGAAAAGATCGCGAATTGCGGGCCGAGGGCCGTCTCACCGGGCACCCTGGCGGTGGGCGGGTAGAAGCTGAACACGGACGGCGCGTTGAAGAGGTCCTGGCTCATGTCGGCCGAGCCGATCGCCGAACCTCCTACACTCACCGAGTTCAATACGCCGTCGCTGGTCGCGTTGAACGCGCGCAGGATGTTCGTGATGAATTGGACCGGCTCGCGGAGCTTGCTATACTGAGGCTCGGACGCGGGATCCTTGAAATCGCCGCGCGCTTCCGGATCGAGCACAATCGCTCGCGCGACCTCGTAGAGCTGAGTCGGCGAATTGCGGCCGGCGGCGAACACGGCGGCGATGCGCGCGACGTACGCGGGCGTCGGGTTGCTGGTGACCAGGTGCTGGATCAACTGTTTACTGATGAACGGCGCGACATTCGGGTGGCCGGCGATGTTGTCGATGGCGGCGTTGAGTTCCTCGGTTTGTGATTGTCCGCCTCGCAGCTCGAAGCCGTCCAACAGCGTCTTGGGCCCGGCGTCGTGGTAGTCCTCACGCATTCGCGAGTCTTGCCGAGCTCGCATCGGATCCCGATAGTTCGGGACGGTTCCGCCGATCTCGGACGGACCGGGCAAGGCGGGAGCCAGAATCCAACCGGTAAAGACGCGGGCAAACGCCTCGACCGTCCGCTGATCGTACGTGGGGATCGGGCCGCCGCCGCCGTCCAGCCGCCGAGTGCCGTCCGCATTCAGCGCGAACGTCCCGATGGAGAACAGCTGCAGAAGCTCGCGCGCGTAGTTTTCATTCGGCTGAGCTCGGACCCCGTTTCGGCAGACGGTCGGCTCAGGGGGCGTCCGCGTCTGGCAGCGGTTGTTCAGCATGTCGAGGAAACGACCCATCGTCGGATGCAGGGTCACGTCATAGAGGAGCTGGCGATAGTTGCCGAGCGCGCTGCGATAGAGCAGCTGCTGATAGCCTCGCATCCAGCTCGGGAGCGGAATGTCCACCCGAGAGACGACCAGGATCTGGCTCAACGCAAACGCGACCCGCTGGCGCAGCTGATCCTGGCCGTACAGGGCGTTGCGAAAGAGATGGCGCTGAAGCGCATCATTCGTGTAGTTGTCTCGCGCGCAATCCCCCGTGCAGGTCAGCGGGCGATTCTGTGGCCAAAACGGGAGGTCCGGGTAATCGGTCGTCGGCGCCGCGAGCTGCTCCTGCAAGAACGCCTCGAACCCGACCTGCTGAACGTACGCGATCAGAGGAGCAGTCGGGCCGAAGGTCGATTGCTCGAGCAGGCGGACCGTATCCGGCCAGGAGGGTTGCGCGTCGACGCCCTGGACGCCGTTGGCGAGCAGCACGAAGGCCAGGGCGGCCCCCACGAACGACGTCCGACAGACGCGGAACACGGCACTTTCCATCAGGCGCCTCCCCGCGTGGAGCCCGCAGATCACACAGGAGTCAAAGAAGAATCGGGATCCCCTGTACGGTCCGCGCGACGACCAACCTTAGCGTCCCGTCCAGCGTGGACTATTGGAGGAATACCGGAATCGGACTGGGGGGAATCCCGTAGTGTGGGCTCAATGCATGACGAGGCCACCGTCGACGCTGATCGCCTGGCCGGTCATGTACCCTGCGCGGCTCGAGGCGAGGAAGGCGATCACGCTGGCCACGTCTTCGGGACGCTCCATCCGTCCGAGCGGCACCTGCGCGAGGCGCTGCCGAGTGAATTCCTCGGGCGAGAGACCCAGCAGGGCGCCTTGCTCGCGCGCGACGACCGTCCACATGTCGGTTTCCACGAAGCCGGGGCAGACGCAGTTCACCCGGATCCCGTCCCGCGCGTGGGCGAGGGCGAGGCTCTTCGTGATGCTGATCACGGCGGCCTTGCTCGCATTGTAGGGAAGGTTGCTGCGGCCGCCGATCTTGCCCGCCATCGACGCGAGACTCACGATGTTGCCCCGCTTCTGCGCGATCATCGCGGGGAGCACCGCCTGGCAGGCGAAGAATACCGCTTTGGCGTTGACGTTCATCACCGCGTCCCAGTGCTCCTCGGTGACGTCGAGGGGCGCCGCCGCCCGGTAGATGCCGGCGTTGTTCACGAGGACGTCGATCCGCCCGAGCTCGGCACGCGTGCGCTCGGCCATGGCCGCGAGCTCGGCGCGTGAGGTGACGTCGGTCGGCACGACGCTCGCTCGGCGCTTGAGCGCACGCACCTCGGCGGCGGTCCGGTCGGCCGCGACGCGGTCCAACTCGGCGATGACGATGTCGGCGCCCTGGCGCGCCAGCTCGAGTGCCGTGGCGCGTCCGATGCCGCGGCCCGCGCCGGTGACGATGGCGACGTGTCCGTCCAGCTCCATGAATGGCCTCCCCTCGCTCGCTCCGCCGCTAGCGAGCCGGCAGCGCGGCGAGCGCGTGCATGAAACGCCGGGCGTGGCCCACGACATCGCGATCGAACCGCCCCTCGGCGCGACCCTTCTCCACCTTGACGCACACCACCCAGGGGCCGTCCTCGCCGAGGATCCGGTCGTACGCCCGACGGAGCTCCTCCTCGGTGCGCACCTCCGCCGTCTTGTCGATGCCGGCCCCCCGAGCCATGGCGGCGAGGCTCGAGCGCGCCGCTGTCGCCGTGGGCTGGCCGCCCGTGGTCTGGTGGACCTCGTTGTCCCAGACGACGAGGGCATAGTTGCGTGGCGCCTCGGTCGCGATCGTGCAGAGCGAGCCGAGGTTCATGAGCAGCGAGCCGTCGCCGTCGAGGCAGACGACCCGCACGTCCGGGCGGGCCAGCGCGATACCGAGCGCGATCGACGAGCACTGCCCCATCGCGCCGTAGGTGTAGCAGTTCAAGGGGCGATCGGCGATCGTGTGAAGATCGAGCGACGCCTGGCCGAGGTTCGAGACCACGACCTCGCGGGTGAGACGCTCCGCGAGGAGCCGCGTGGCGGCGGCGCGCGTCAGCGTCTTGCTCTCTGGCGTCATCCCTGCTTTCCTCCCGTCAGCTCGGAGGGCAGGACGATGGCGACGGGCAGCGAGCGCGTGTAGCCGAGCTTGATGAGCCCGTCGCCCTGCGTCTCCAGCTCGGCGATCGAGCCCGGCCGGATGTAGCGGATGCCGAGGGCGTCCAGGATATGGCCCGTGGCCTGGCCCATCGGCACCTGGGCGGGGTTGAACTCGCCGAGATCACCGCGGTGGCTGATGACGAGGACGATCGGGATCTGGCTCGCCACGTTGAGCGAGCCGAGGGCGTTGATGCAGTTGCCGAGCCCGCTGTTCTGCATCAAGAGCGCGCCGCGCCGGCCGGCGAGCCAGACACCCGACAGGAGGCCGACGCCTTCCTCTTCGCGCGTCACGGTGACGACGCGGCACTCGGCGTCGGCCCACAGGTGCTCCAGCACGTGGCTCACGATATAGTCGGGGACCGTTGCGAACATCCGGATCCCGTTGCGGCGCAGGACGTCGGCCACATGCTTCGACCAGCTCGGCTCGGCCATCCCGTGATTCCTCCTCTGTCCCGGTCTCAGTGCCGATGGGCGCTATGGACGGCCCGGCGTGATGACGGTCTTGATGCCTCGCCCCGCCGCCGCGTGGGCGAACGCCTCGCCGATCCGTTCCAGCGGAAAGCGCGCGGTGATGAGCCGCTTGACACCGAGCTTCGGCAGGAGCGCGAGCGCGCGGCGGAAGGCGGTGCCGCGGCCGAAGGCGCCTCCGATCCTGATCTCCCGGAAGTGAACGTCCCAGAGGTCGAGCGGGAGCTGACTTCCCTTGGGGTTCACGCCCACGAGCTGGACGACACCCGTGGGCTTGGTCAAGGCCATGGCCGCGGCGACCAGTCCCGGCTTGCCGACGGCCTCGCAGACGACGTCGGCTCCGCGGCCCCGCGTGAGCGCCATCACTCGATCGCGCAGGCTTTCGCCCGACGGGTCGACGACGACGTGGGCCCCGAGGCGCCGGGCCACCCGGCGGCGCTCCTCGATGGGATCGGAGAGGATCAGGCGTCGGGCACCGCGCCGGCGGGCCAGCACCGCGGTGAGGAGCCCCATCACGCCCCCGCCGATCACGAGCACCGTCGCGCCGCGCGACATTCGGAACGTCTCGAGGCCGGCGAGGGCGCAAGCGGCGGGCTCGGTGAGGGCGGCGGTGACGGGATCGAGACCACGCGGCAGCGGATGCACGCAGCGCGCCGGCAGCACGACGCGCTCGGCGAAGCCGCCGATGCGGACGCAGCGGGGGCACTGGCTCACCCGCCGTGCGAGGCACTCGGCGCACGCGCCACAGCCGTACGAAGGCTCGCAGGCCACCGCGCGGCCCACGAGGCTCCGGCTCACGCCCCGGCCGACCTCCCGCACGACGCCGGTGTACTCGTGACCGAGCACGAGGGGCGGTGTCCACGGGAAGAGCCCCTGGGTGGCGTGGACGTCGGTGCCGCAGATGCCGGCCGTATGGACGGCGACCAAGACTTGGCCCGGCCCCGCAACGGGCTCGTCCACCTCGTCGAGCGTGAAGCGACTCTCGCCGCGCCAGGTCGCGACTCTCACGGAGCGAGACCTTTCACACGCGATACCGCCGAATCATGCCGGCATCCAGGATCAGCCCGAAGCCGGGGTCGCGCGTTACCTCGAGCATCCCGTCCTTGATCGGAGGTCGGTTCGCCCACATCGCCTGCCAGATCGGATCGCGCTCGGGGTCGGCGAAGCATTCGACATAGGTGCCGTGGGGGACGGCCGCGATCAGGTGCTGGGCGATCTGCGGCTCCTCGTGGTGCGCCATCTCGACGCCGGCCGCACGGCACAGGAGCGCCGCGCGGCGCCACTCGGTGACCGCCGCCCTCTGAGGCGTCGAAGTTGACGAGATCGACAGCGCCGGCCTCGACGAGGCGGCGCACGCCGTGGCGTGAATGCGCTCCCCTATTCGCCCCGAGGGTCCCGGTCCCTCCTCGCTGCGGGGACGATGCCCCAGCCGCGGTCCGGTGTCAACGCGACCTGTGCTTGGCGCCCCCCGATGTCCGTCGTGACCATAGACGGACGACGAAGGATGCAAGGCAAGGAATGCCCCGGCCTGTTTTGAGTGATTCCCCTCATTGTTCTCCCTATCCTCTCCCCCCATCTTCTCTCCTATCGTTTCGTTGCGGTCGCACAGGAGCCGCTGGGCTTTCGGAGGAGGGCTTACGACGACCGGTCACTCTGCGAGACTCCCGGTGCTGGTCGTCGCGACCTTGTTCTTGCTTCCAACCGCCGTGCCCGCTCAGACAGTCTCGTTCATTGCGTCCAGAAATCTTGGGTCTCCAGGATCCGTGGCCGTGGGCGACTTCAATGGTGATGGCAAGCTGGACCTGGCGACCACCGGCGCGGTGCTGCTGGGCAACGGCGATGGGACCTTCCAGGCGGCTCGGAACTTCACCGCCGGTAGCAGTCCTTCCTTCGTGGCCGTGGGCGACTTCAACGGCGACGGCAAGCTGGACCTGGCGGTGGCCAACTCTGGTTCCAACGACGTCTCGGTGCTCCTGGGCAACGGCGATGGGACCGTCCAGCCGGCGCTGAGCTTCAGCGTGGGTAGGGGTCCTTGGTCCATGGCCGTGGGCGACTTCAATGGCGACGGCAAGTTGGATCTAGCGGTCGCCAACTTATTTAGCTCGGACGTCTCGGTGCTGCTCGGCAATGGCGATGGGACCTTCCGCGCCCCACTGAGCAACAACGTACCAGCGGACTCCGTTGCCGTGGGCGATTTCAACGGCGACGGGGTGGCAGATCTGTTGGTGGGCAAGAGTGGTGACCCCGCGACCTTCTCAGTGCTGCTGGGCAACGGTGACGGGACCTTCCGGCGCGTGTCGACGTTCGGGTCCAGCACCGGTCATGTTTCCGTGGCCGTGGGCGACTTCAATGGCGATGGCAAGCCGGACCTGGCGACCACCGGCGGGGTGCTGCTGGGCAACGGCGATGGGACCTTCCAGGCGCCACTGAAGTTTGTTCCGGGAGGCACGCCCTTCTCGATCGCCGTGGGCGACTTCAATGGCGACGGGATACCAGACCTGACGGTGGGCACCGGCGAGATGTACGGCTTCACCGTGCTGCTCGGCAATGGCGATGGGACCTTCCGCGCCCCACTGAGCAACAACGTACCAGCGGACTCCGTTGCCGTGGGCGATTTCAACGGCGACGGGGTGGCAGATCTGTTGGTGGGCAAGAGTGGTGACCCCGCGACCTTCTCAGTGCTGCTGGGCAACGGTGACGGGACCTTCCGGCGCGTGTCGACGTTCGGGTCCAGCACCGGTCATGTTTCCGTGGCCGTGGGCGACTTCAACGGCGACGGAGCACAGGACCTGGTGCTGGCCAACTCCGGTGCCGCCGCCGTCACCGTCGTGCTGGGCAACGGCGACGGAACCTTCCAGGTGGCACCGACTTACGCTGCTGGCAGCAGTCCCGCGTCTGTGGCCATGGGTGACTTCAATGGCGACGGGGTCCCGGATCTGGCGGTGGCCAACTCTGGTTCCAACGACGTCTCGGTGCTGCTCGGCAACGGCGATGGAACGTTCCAGGCAGCGCTGAGCTTCGCCGCTGGCTCCGGTTCTCTTTCCGTGGCCGTGGGCGACTTCAATGGCGATGGCAAACTGGACCTGGCGGTGGCCAACTCTGGTTCCAGCAGCGTCTCGGTGCTGCTCGGCAACGGCGATGGAACGTTCCAGGCAGCGCTGAGCTTCGCCGCTGGCTCCGGTTCTCTTTCCGTGGCCGTGGGTGACTTCAACCGCGATGGCCTGCCAGACTTGGTGGTCGTGAACCGGTACACCGTTTCTGTGCTGTTGGGCAGCGGCGATGGGACCTTCCAGGCGCCCCTGAGCTTCGCGGCTGGCGGCGAACCTCCTCGGTCCGTCGCCGTGGGCGACTTCAACGGCGACGGCAAACTGGATCTCGCGGTCGTGAACAACTTTAGCGCATACCTCTCGGTGCTGCTGGGTAACGGCGATGGGACGTTCCAGGCGCCGTTGCGCCTTGCTGTTCCCGCCTTTGCTGTCTCTGTGGCCGTTGGCGATTTCAATGGCGACGCCAAGCCGGACCTGGCGGTGATCTCCTCGGGTAGTATCAGCTACGACCCTGGCTCCGTCTCCGTTTTTCTGGGCAACGGCGATGGGACGTTCCAGGCGCCGGAGGGCTTCGGTACCAACAGCCGGCGGGCTGGCGCCGTGGCCGTGGGTGACTTCAACGGCGATGGCAAGCTGGATCTGGCGGTGACCACACCGGCCGGCGTCTCGGTACTGATGCAGACTTACAGCTTCAGCGGGTTCTTCCAGCCTGACGACGCCGGGGTCACGTCAGATTTGGTGCGATACCTCCGCGCCACTCGGGGACATCGAGCCAACCGTATCCGCGGGAGGCACCATGGCCTCGCGTACGATCCCCCCACCGCCGAGTACACGTACGTCTGGAAAACGGACAAGGCGTGAGCGGGCACGTGTCGGCCGTTGAATGTGAAGCTGAAGGACGGCACAGAACATAAGGCCAATTTCAACCTCGCGAAATAAAGCCAAGACTTGGCTCGCCACGTTGAGCGCGCCCGCCTAATCGACGCGATACCTCTGCACCATGCCCTCGTCGAGGATCAGGCCGAAGCCCGGATCCTGCGTCACCTCCAGCATCCCGTCCTTGATCGGGGGTCGGTTCGCCCACATCGCCTGCCAGATCGGATCGCGCTCGGGGTCGGCGAAGCACTCGACATAGGTGCCGTGGGGGACCGCCGCGATCAGGTGCTGGGCGATCTGCGGCTCTTCGTGGTGCGCCATTTCGACGCCGGCCGTACGGCACAGGAGCGCCGCACGGCGCCACTCGGTGACGCCGCCGCCCTCTGAGGCGTCGAAGTTGACGAGATCGACGGCCCCGGCCTCGACGAGGCGGCGCACGCCGTGGCGCGTGACCTCGCTCTGACCCGCCGTGATCGGGATCCGCGTCGCCTGCCGCACGCGCGCCATCAGCGCGACATCGTC
>MNCR01000025.1 GCA_001914535.1 Candidatus Rokubacteria bacterium 13_2_20CM_69_15_1 | reverse complement strand
GCCCCCACCCCGGCCCCGACCCGATGACAGCGCGCTAGTTCCCCGACCGCATCTTCTTCACCTCGTCGTCCGAGGGCAGCACGCGCTCGCCGGGGATGTACTCGTGATTGACCATGATGCCGACGCCACGCTTGGCGTCGAGCCGCGTGGTACCGACCCAGGCGCCCATCGTCGACTGGCCGTCCGACGCGCGGAAGCCGATCGCGCCGATCGGCGTGTCGACCTTGAGCCCCCGGAATGCGGCGACGAGCTTGTCGGTGTCGGTCGAGCCTGCCTTCCGGATTGCCTCGGCGATGGAGAGGTAGGTGACGTAGCCGACCAGCGAGCCGAGCACGGGGTTCTTGTCCGTGCGCTTCACGAACTTGGCGACGAACTCCTTGTGCGCGGGCAGCTGGATGTCGTACCAGGGGTAGCCCGTGACGAGCATGCCTTCGGGCGCCTCGAGCTTGAGCGGGTCGATGTACTCGGGCTCGCCGAGCAGGATCCCGACGACGAACATCTTCTTGAAGAGGCCACGCTTGTCCGCCTCCCGGACGAACGCGATCCAGTCGCTGCCGAAGAGCGAGACGTAAAGAGCGTCGGGGTTCTGCGCCAGGATCGCCGTCACGAACTGGCTCGGCTCGATCTTGCCGAGCGTCGGCCAGTGCTCGCCGACGATCTGGACGTCGGACCGGAGCTCCTTGAGGCGGTCGCGGAACGTCTCCCACGCCCGCTTGCCGTATTCGTAGTTCGGCCCGATCGTCACCCACCGCACCGATCGCATCTTCGCGGCCCTTTCGGCCAGCATCCGCCCCTGCTCGTAGGTGTTGGGGCGCACCCTGAAGACGTACTCGTGACCCTTCGCCCACGTGATCGCCTCGCTGAGCGGCTCCGCCGCGACGAAGAGGACTCTGTTCTGCTTGGCCCAGTCGGAGACCGCGAGGCCGACGTTGGACAGGAACGTGCCCGAGATCAGCGCGACCTTCTCCGACGCCACCAGCTCCTGCGCGTGCTTCTGGGCCTCGGCGGGCTGGCCCTTGTCGTCCCGGAAGATCACCTCGATCCTCCGGCCGAGCACGCCGCCTTTCGCGTTGACCTCGTCGACCGCCATCTCGACCGCCTGCCGGTACGGTCCGGTGAACGGCGCGCCGATGCCGCTGAACGAGTTGATCTCCCCGATCTTGATCGGCGCCGGCTGCGCCGCGGCTCGCGTCGTCGCCGCGAGGACGAGGACGGCGGCGAGCAGATCGAGGATATGGTGTCGTCTCATGAGGCGCCTCCCTGTGGTGCGGCTAACTATCGGTCGCGACGCCCTCCACGGTGCCGACCGTCCCGACGACCGCACCGCGACTGTCGCGCGCGAGCGCCACGCCCAGATCGAGCTCGGCCCAGCCGCCGTCCTTCTTCCGGAACGTCGTCCGGTAGCGCCGGATCCGCGCCTCGGCGCGGAGCCGGCGCATGAGTGCCCGCGCCTCGTCCATCCCACCCCTGTAGAAGTCGCTGACGTGCCGCCCGATCAGCTCGTCCGCTCCCCAGCCGCAGACCGTCTCGGCCCACGGGCTCCAGTACGCGATCCGCCCGTGGACGTCGGTCGTCAGCACGACATCGGTCCGGTTCACGACCAGCGACCTCAGGAAATCCCGCGCTCGACTCGCCTCCTCGTGGAGCCGCGCGCCCGCGAGCGCGACCGCGGCCTGGTCGGCGAAGGCTTCGGCCAGGCGGATCTCGCGCTCGTCGAAGAGGCGGCCCGCCCGGTCACCGAGGGCCAGCACGCCGATGACCGCCCCCCGGGCGATCAGCGGGACGGCGAGCCCGGCACGCACCGTCCCCAGCTCGATCAGGGCCCGGACGTCGGGCGCGTACGTGACGCGGGGCTCGGCGAGAATGTCGGGCGAGAAGACGGCGCGCCGCTCCCGGAGGGCGAGCTCGACCAGACCGGTCTCGGGCGGCAGGCTCCAGTCGAGCGCGCTGTCGTCGCTCGACCGGGCGAGCACGATCATCTCCGCCGAGCCGGGCTCGAGCTGGTAGAGCAGGGCGAAGGCCGCGTCGAACAGGTGCCGCACGGCGTCGGCGATCCTGTGGGCGAGCTGGTCGCGGTCGAGCGACTGGGCGAGGAGGCGGTTGATCTCGCTCAGCGCCCGGGTGGCCTCGGCGGCGCGCTTGGCCTCCGTGATATCCACCATGACTCCGTGCAGCCGGCGAGCCACGCCGTCGTCGTCCGTGACGACGTGGACGAAGTCGCTGAACCACATCACGCGGCCGTCGGCGGCGATCATCCGGTACTCGAGCTCGTGATCCTCCAGCGAGTCGGGCTCGAGCCGCATCCTGAGAAAGCGCACACGGTCGTCGGGATGCAGGTGGGTGAGCCAGAAGTCTTCCTCGGTGTACCAGCGTTCCACGGGATAGCCCAGGATCGTCTCGGTCGTGTGGCTCACGTACAGGGTCCGCCACGTCGCCGCGTCGGCCTCCCAGACGATGGCGGTGAGGCCCTGCGCGAGGTTTCGCAAGCGTTGCTCTGAGTGGGCCGCGGCCGCCTGGGCGAGGACCTTGCCCTGCTCGGTCTCCTGGAAGCGCCGGGCGTTCTCGAGCGCGAGCGCCGCCGCGTCGGCGAACCCCGAAAGGAGCCCGAGCTCCGCTTCGGAGAACACCCGCTCCGGCCTCGACGCGAGCGACAGGGCGCCCAGCACCTCGCCGTGCGCGATGAGGGGCACGGCCATGACGGACGTGTGCCCCTCGCCGGCGGCCCGCTCGCGGAGCCACGCTGGCAGGCTGAGGCGCCGGTCGTTCGTGACGTCGCGCGAAGAGACCGGCCGACGGTCCCTGACCGCGAGCGCCGCCACGCTCGACCCGGGGGGGATGGCGCGCCCCTTCCACTTGTCGCCGTCCGACTCGCCGGCCGTCGCCACGCAGACGAGGTTGCCAGAAGCCGGCTCGAACTCGAAGAAGCAGGCGCGGTCGCCTCGGAAGTGGTCGAGCACGGCCGTGACAACCCGCTCGCTCGCCTGGGCGAGATTGCGCGTGCCGACCAGCTCATGGCCGACGCGGGCCAGCGCGCTCGCGGCCTCCTCCGCCTGCTTCCGCTCGGTGATGTCGCGCACGATCATGAGCAGTTGCGGATCCGCGCCGCCCCCCGGCGGGAGCGGCCGGAGTCGTGCCTCGTAGCTCTTGGCGCCCAGGGTGAACTCGGCCGACACCGGGGACGGGGCGTCGAGGGACTGGCGGAGCGCCGTTTCGAGCCGGAGCCCCGGCTCCGGCGGAAACACGTCGACGATCTTCTTGCCCAGGGCCAACTCGGGCGGAACGTCAAAGTCGGGGCCGCGGCTGCCCTCGTAGGCGAGGACCGTCCCCTCGGCGTCGAGCCAGAAGTAGAGGTCGGGGGACGCGCGAAAGATGGTTTCGAGTTCGGTCTCGAGCCTGACGAGCTTGGTCGTCACGTCCCTCAGGCGGGCGAAGTCGATGATCTGGGCGCCTCGGCGCAGATCGCGCGCGCCGTCGGCGTCGGGGACATCCCGCCCCGAGGCTCCACCCTTGCCGAACAAGATCCAGTCCGGGGGCGCCTCGAGGTCGCGGGCGAGCCGAGCGAGGTTGTCGTAGCTCGGGATCCGGTCGGCGAGCCAGGCGTAGAGGTACTGGGGCCGGTAGGCCTTCTCACCGCAGAACCGCCCCACGTCGGGTCGGCCGTCTTTCCAGTAGCCGAGCGCCTTGAAGCGCTGTCTGATCCGCTGGCCGACCCCAGGGAACCGGCTCATCGCATGAACCTTCTACCATAGAACGCGTCACGTGAGACATGAAAGCGAATCGGTGGATGGCAGCAACACTTAGCCGGGGCCCACAACCTATAGAGCGCCAAGCAATGGAGGCCGCGATCACGGCGGGGAGCCGCAGGCCGCGGCCTCGCGGGAAGCCCGGGGAGGAAGTACACTGAGGCCACTCACGGAGGAGGCGGGCATGGACGTTGCGCAGGTGTTCGATCTCCACGCGCTCAAGGCCTTCGCTCCCGAAAAGCGCGTGCGCAAGATGCTCTTCAAGACCGACCAGCTCTGGTCCGAGATCGCCTGCTACGAGCCGGGGCAGTCCACCGCGATGCACACGCACCCTCGGGAGGAGGAAGCGATCTTCGTGCTCCAGGGCACCGCGAACATGAACATCGCGGGCCAGGAGATCGCGGTGGACGCGGGGTCGATCGTGAAGTTTGCGAGCAACGTCCCCCACGACGTCCGCAATCTCCGGGGCGAGCGCTGCGTGATCATGTTCGTCAAGGTGAATCCGAAGGTCCTGAAGGGGTCGGGCGATGGGTAACGTCGAACGCTGCGACACGACGCTGCCGACCAACGAGATGATGTTCTACGTCCGGCGCGACCCCGCGCTCCGCGCGCGCTGGCTCACCGACCTCGCCGGCATCGCGAAGGAGTTCGGCCTGAGCCGCGCGGAGTACGAGGCGATCCACGACGCGGACCCCAAGCGCCTCATGGATCTCGGCGTTCACCAGTACTACGTTCCGCAGATCCTGCGCCTCTTCTTCGGCGCCGCGCAGAATACCAACGCGAGCGCGGTGCTCCAGTGCTACACGCGCGCGTTCCCCGAGGAGACGGCCAGGGCGATGGCGCGGGCGGCGCACGCGGAGGGCGCCTAAGCCATGGCGAGGATCGTCACGGCGATGGCCATGACCCATTCCCCCGGGCTCACCGGCTGGTTCACCCGGGCCTCCGAGGAGTACCAGCGGCTGGCGCTCGGCGCGACCGCGGAGATGCGGCGGCGGCTCGAGGCCGCGCGCCCCGACGTGCTCGTGATGTTCAGCAACGACCACCTGCTGAACTGGCCGATCAACAACATCCCCGAGTACACCGTCGGGATCGGCGACGAGCACGTGGGCCCGGCCGACTGGTTCGACGAGTGGCTGGGCATGGAGCAGTACCGCGTCCCCGGCCACGGTGCGTTGGCGCGGTGGATCGTCAACGAGGGCGCGCGGCGTCGCGTCCAGTTCGCCTGGCTGCGCCGCATGCAGTTCGACGACGGGATCTCGGTGCCGACCCACTACCTGAACCCCGACGCGAGATTCAGGCTCGTCCCGGTCGGCATGAACTGCACCGTGCCGCCGATTCCGACGCCGGAGCGGGCGTACCATGTCGGCACGGTCCTGCGTGACGTCCTGCGCGCCTACCCCGGCGACGAGCGCATCGCGGCGATCGCGACCGGCGGGCTCTCCCACGAGCCGGGGGGGCCACGCTACTTCTGGGTGGACGAGGAGTTCGACCGGTGGTTCCTCGATCTGCTCGCGAAGGGCGACCACGAGACGCTCCTCGCCGAGTGCACGCTCGAACGCATGGAGGAGGCGGGCTCCGGCGGCACCGCCGAGCTCCTCTCCTGGTTCCTCGTTCTCGCGATGACCCGCGGCCCGGCCGACGAGATCGCCGAGGACTGAGCCCTGGACACCCCGAGCCGATGGGCGCCACGCACGCGCTGAGCTCCGACACGGTTCACTACGAGTGGAACAACGCGCTCGAGCCGCGGCTCCAGATCGAGCCGGGCGACACCGTCGTCTTCGACACGCGCGACTCGGCGGATGGCCACTACCGGCCCACCTCGTCGCACGCCGACGTGCTTGCCCGCGGTCCGTTCCGCGGCCACCCGCTGACGGGGCCCGTCCGGGTCAAGGGGGCGCGGGCCGGCGACGCGCTGGTGGTCGAGATCGTGGAAGTCACGCCACGGGCCTCCTTCGGCTGGACCGCCATCCGACCGGGGCGCGGCCTCCTGCCCGAGGACGAGTTCCCCAAGCCGTTCCTGCAGCTCTGGGATCTCGCCGACACCACCCACGCGCGCATGGGCCACGGGATCGCCGTGCCGATCGAGCCGTTTCCCGGCGTGATGGGCACCGCGCTGGACGTCCCCGGTGGCCACAGCACCATGCCGCCGCGGAAGAACGGCGGCAACATGGACATCAAGCAGCTCGTCGCCGGCACGACCCTGTACCTGCCGGTCTGGGTGGATGGCGCCCTGTTCAGTGTCGGCGACGGGCACGCGGCGCAGGGCGACGGCGAGGTCTGCGTGACCGCCGTCGAGATGATGGCGCGGGTCACGCTCCGGTTCGGCCTCGAGCCGGGACGCCACCTGAAGGAGCCGCAGCTCAGGACGCGCGGGCCCCTCGCGGCCGGCACGAATCGTGGACCGTACTTCGCGACGACGGCGCACGGCCCCGATCTCTTTGCCGCCGCGCAGCAGGCCGTCCGCTACATGATCGACCATCTCGTGACCGAGCGCGGGCTCGCGCGCGAGGAGGCGTACATCGTCTCGAGCGTCGCCGTCGACCTCAAGATCAGCGAGATCGTGGACACGCCCAACTGGATCGTCTCCGCCTTCCTCCCCGAGTGCATCTTCGCGCAGCCGACCCGATGATGCTCGATCGCCTGGATCACCTGGTGTTGACCGTCCGCGACCCGGCAGCGACGTGCGACTTCTACCGGGGCGTCCTTGGCATGGAGATGGTGACCTTCGGCCAGGGGCGGGTCGCGCTGCGGTTCGGATCGCAGAAGATCAACGTGCACCCCGTCGGGCAGGCGTTCGCGCTGAGGGCGAGCCGGCCGACCCCCGGATCCGGCGACCTCTGCTTCCTGACGGCCGAGCCCCTCCACGCGTGGATCGAGCGTCTCGCCGAGCACGGCGTCCCGCTGCTCGAGGGCCCCGTCGAGCGGACGGGCGCGCGGGGCCCGATCGAGTCGATCTATCTGCGCGACCCCGACGGCAATCTGCTCGAGATCGCCCGCCGCCTCGAGACCGCCGACGACGCGCTCGCGCCGCTGCGCGGGTGGCTCCGCGCGCTCCAGGCATGCGTCCGGGCGCGCGACTTCGACGGGGGACTTCGCTTGTGCGCGCCCGACGTGATCGCCTTCGGTACCGTCGCCGACTTCGTCGAAGGCGTGGACCGGGTCATGGAGCGCCAGTGGCGGCGCGTCTGGCCGAACATTCGCGACTTCACGATCCGGATCGACGAGGCGCGCGGCGCGGTCCGGGAGGACCACGCCTGGGTTGCGGCGCCGTGGGACTCGCAGGGCGTCCGCCCCGACGGCACGACGTTCCCTCGGCCGGGGCGGCTCACGATCGCCCTCGTGAGAGACGCGGACCGGTGGCTCGCCGTGCACACCCATTTCTCGCTCACACCGTCACCGACGTGAACCCCTGAGCTCGAACCGGGAGGACCGCACGATGCACATCGGCGTCTGCATGTTCAACACCGACTACGCGATCCGGATCGAGGAGCTGGCCCGCGCGGCCGAGGAGCGCGGCTTCGAGTCACTCTTCGTCCCCGAGCACACCCACATCCCCGCGAGCCGCCGCACGCCGTTCCCCAGCGGGGGCGAGCTGCCGCGCGAATACTCCCACACCCTCGACCCGTTCGTCGCGCTGGCCCATGCCGCCGCGGTCACGACCCGGCTCAAGCTCGGCACGGGCATCTGCCTGATCATCGAGCGGGACACGATCACGACCGCCAAAGAGGTGGCGAGCGTCGACTTCGTCTCCAACGGGCGCTTCCTCTTCGGGATCGGCGGCGGCTGGAACGTCGAGGAGATGGAGAACCACGGCACCGACCCCAAGACGCGCTTCAAGCGGCTCGCCGAGCAAGTGCTCGCGATGAAGCAGATCTGGACGAAGGACGCCGCCGAGTTCCACGGGAAATTCGTCAGCTTCGACCCGATCTGGATGTGGCCGAAGCCCGTGCAGCGGCCTCACCCGCCGATTCTCCTCGGCGGCGAGAGCGGCTACACGCTGCAGCGGGTCGTGGATTTCTGCGACGGGTGGTTCCCCCGCGGGCGTGCGGGCGACGCGATCCTCGCGGGGCTCGCGGACCTCAAGGCGCGCGCGGCTCGCGCGGGCCGCGACATGAAGACGATCTCCGTTTCGGTCTTCGGCGCCAAGCCCGAGCCGGCCGCGCTCGACCGGTTCAGGGAGGCGGGGGTGACGCGCGCCATCCTGAGATTGCCGTCGGAGCCGCGCGACCGGGTGCTGCCGCTTCTCGATCAGTACGTCAAGCTCATCCGGTGAGCCTGGACCTTCCCGCGTGGGCCGCCGAGCTCCTCCGCGAGGGCCGGGTCGCGCGGCTCGGGACGGCGGATCGCGCCGGGCGGCCGCTCGTGGTTCCGGTCTGCTACGCCTTCGACGGGCACGCCTGCTTCTCGGCGATCGACGCGAAACCCAAGCGCCTCCCCGCGAAGCGCCTGCGGCGGATACGCAACCTCGAGGAGAATCCATACGTTTCGCTCGTCGTGGACCGCTATGACGAGGACTGGTCGCGGCTCTGCTGGGTGATCGTCGAGGGCCGCGCCGATCTCCTGACCGGCGGGCCGGTGCGCACCGCGGCCGTCGACCTCCTCGTGGCCAAGTACGCGCAGTACCGGGCGATGGGTCTCGATCGGGAGGGGGCGACGGTGATCCGGATTGCGCCCGAGCGGGCGCTCGCCTGGCGCTACAGCTAAGCGCGAGTCTGGGACCCTGCGGGGAGGAGTCGGAGGGGGTGGAGCCCCCCTCCGAGGCCCTCATCGCTTCGCGATCTCGGCGCCGCTCGGCGTCACCAGCACGCCGGCTTGGCCCGCCTGCCGCATGGCTTGGGAGAGCCGCATCGTCTCGAGGGTCGTCCGGACCTCCGACTCGCCGCAGGCTTCGAGGAACTCGACGCTGATCGCCGCGAGGTTTGAGACCTTGCCCTGGCTGTCCTGGAGCTGGATGACCTGCGCGTTCCGCTCGTGATCGTGGAAGTCGTAGATCGTGCACATCGGGAACTCGTGATGCAGATACTCGCGCACCGCGGCGACCTTCGCGTCGCTGAACGCGGGCTTCTCGAGGACCTTGCCGATCTTCGCGCCGTCGAGCGGGGCCGCCTCGGGGACCTTCTCGATCGTCGTGGGGTCGAGCGGAGCCTTCTCGAGGAAGGTCCCGATCGTCGCGTCGTCGACCGGGGCTTTCTCGAGCAACCTCCCGATCGTCGCGTCGTCGAACGGAGCCTTCTCGGGGAACCTCCCGATCGTCGCGTCGCCGACCGGGGCTTTCTCGGGGACCTTCCCGATCTTCGCGTCGCCGAACGGCACCTTCTCGAGGAACTTCCGCCACTGCGGCACCAGCTCGACGTTCGCCGGGAGCGTCACGACGTCGAGCAGCGCGCGCTGCCTGGGATCCTCGTATCGCGTCGCCCATCCGTTGCGGGAGGGGGCGGCGGGCGAGACCGGGGGCTGCGTCATTGGCCCGGGCGTCCTGCCGGTCTTCTCGGCCGCGGCGGGGCTCCCGCCCTCGCCGGTCGGGCGAAGGTCGAGAGTGCCGGCGAGCTTCTCGAGGAACTTCCGCCACGCGGGGGCGATCTCGCGATCATCGGCGCTCTCGGCAGCGTCGGTCGGGGCCGGCGGCTCGGAGGCGACCGGCGGGTGCGGCTCTACCGTTGGGTCCTCGGCAAAGGGAATGATCGACGCCCCGAAAGGCGCCGCCGACCCGGTCGGCGCCGGCGCGTGCTCGCGCGTCGGCGTCTCGCTTGGGGGCGTGCGGAGCCCGAACCACCGCGACGCCTGCGTCCTCTCGGCGAGCGGCGGCGGTGCGGGTTCGCTCGTCGCGCGCTTCGCCTCCGTCGGAGCCTGACGGCCGACGCCATCCGTGTGCCCGGGCTCCACGGCCTGAATCGCCGGCGGCGCGGCGGGAGGGGGGGCGCTCCGCGACCAGTCGACGGCGTCGAGATAGAACCCGGTCGTGTCGTTGACCTCGACGCACCGGTACTCGAAGCAGTTCACGGCGTGGAAGACCAGCAGCCTGATCTTTCTCAGGAACGTCTCGGGCAGGCGCTCAGCGACGAACACGACGCGCGGCGGCCAGGCGCCGGTGCCGCCTCCATCCGGCACGAGGCGCCGCACGGATTCCGGATATTCGAGCGTCCACGCGTAGGCCTCGACCACCCTGAAAAGCATCGCGTCGTCGCCCGTGAAGCCGAGCGCGACAAGCGTCGGCGTCCCACTTCGGTCCACGCCGACGACCTCGACCATCGAGCGGCCGAAATTGACTCCCGTGGCGACGACGCGGAACCCCGGCTCGACTGCCTCAGCGTTTTCGGCGACAAGGGTTTGGAGCTGGGACAGATCCTTGACATCGTGCTTCCTGAATGTAAGCTTCATCCGCAAAAGAGTCGAGCAACCGATGTGCCACCGGCGGTTGGTCACTTCGACTCGCCGAATTAATGGGTTAGAGTGTGGAGGGTTGCGAGGCTGTCACAGTGTCACTCGGGCAAAGAGACCGCCTGTCACCGAGACTCGCGGTTCCGGTATTTGACTAGAAGTTGGCCAAGGTTGCCAGGCGGTCAAGATCTAGGCAGCCGGTTTGGGCGGATGCCGGTGAG
Source organism: Candidatus Rokubacteria bacterium 13_2_20CM_69_15_1 (assembly GCA_001914535.1). GTDB lineage: Bacteria > Methylomirabilota > Methylomirabilia > Rokubacteriales > CSP1-6 > 20CM-2-70-11. The sequence continues at coordinate 17,341 of MNCR01000025.1, read as the reverse complement.
AGGCTCGTAGCGTATTGATTTGAAAAGAAACGGGAGGTTTCCTCCGACACCGAGACCGTGGCACCCGGATTGCTGCCTTCCTGGGTGTGGTAGCTGAGACCATGCCGCTCGCGACCAACCTTACAGAGGCGTTCAAGGACCTCGTGCAGATCGGCATCGCTCTCACGAGCGAGCGGGACCTCTCCACGTTGCTCCAGAGGATTCTGACGGAGGCCCGGCGCTTCACGCGTGCCGAGGCGGGGACGCTCTTCCTGCGCGAGAACGACGAGCTGCATTTCGCGGTCGTCCAGAACGATCGGCTCGTCCGCCGGCTGGGCGACGCAGAGATGCAGCGAGTGCTCCAGGCCGAGCCGCTCAAGCTCGCCGACCTGAGCCTCGCAGGGCACGTCGCGATGACGGGCGAGGTCGCCAACATCCCCGACACGTACACGATCCCGGCGGACCGGCCCTATACCTTCAATCCGCTCTTCGACGTTCGGTGTGACTACAAGACCCGGTCGGCCCTCGTGGTGCCATTGCAAGACCCCTCCGGGAGCATCTTCGGCGTCCTCGAGCTCCTCAACTCGCTCGACGAGACCGGGTGCGTCGTCCCGTTCGACCCCGGGTACGAGGGTCTCGTGCGCTCGCTCGCCTCGCAGGCCGCCGTCGCGATCCGCAACGCCCGGCTCGAGGACCTGTCGTTCAAGGACGCGCTGACGGACGTCTACAACCGGCGGTACTTCATGGTGCGCATCGAGGAAGAGTCGCGGCGGCACCTGCGGTTCGCCGAGCCGGTGTCGCTCGTCCTGCTGGACCTCGACCACTTCAAGGACGTGAACGACCGGTTCGGGCACCGTGCGGGCGACGAAGCCCTGCGCGAGGTCGCGCGGCTGCTCCAGAAGCACTCGCGGAACTTCACGGTCGTCACCCGCTACGGGGGTGACGAGTTCGCCGTGCTCCTCGTGAACACCGCCAAGGCGGGCGCGGTCGCGTACGCGGAGCGGATCCGCGAGGTCGTCGACGAGCACAAGTTCGCGCACGGGTCCGTCACGGTCAGTCTCGGCGTCGCGAGTCTCCCGGAAGATGCCGCCAGCGGCGACGACCTCGTGGTCGCCGCGGACAAGGCGATGTACGAGGCGAAGCGACGAGGCCGGAACCGGGTCGCCGCGGTCTAGCGGTCCCGGCCGGGGGCGTGGACGTCATGATCGACCGGACGCGACTCCTCGACGAGCTTCTCGAGATCGGGATCGCGCTGACGAGCGAGCGGGATCTCGCGGTCCTCCTCGAGCGCATCCTCTCGCAGGCTCGGCGCTTCACGCGCGCCGAAGCCGGCACCCTGTTCCTGCGCGACGGTGACCACCTGCGCTTCGCGGTCGTCCAGAACGACTTCCTCGAGGCGCGGCTGGGCACCCGCGAGATGCAGCGGCGGTTGCAGGCCGAGCCGATGCCGCTCCGTGAGCCCAGCCTGGCCGGGCACGTCGCCCAGACCGGGGAAATCATCAACGTCAGCGACGCGTATGCGATCGTCGGGCAGCGGACGGTGGCGTTCAACAAGGCCGTCGACGAGACGACCGATTACGCGACCCGCTCCGTCTTCGTGGTGCCGCTCCAGGACCCGAACGGCAACATCGTGGGCGTGCTCGAGCTCCTCAACGCGCTCGGCGAGGATGGCGCGATCGTCCCGTTCGACCCGGAGTACGACAAGGTGATCCGCGCCCTCGCCTCCCAGGCCGCCGTCGCCATCCGGACCGCGCGGCTCGAGGACCTGTCGTTCAAGGACGCGCTGACCGACCTCTTCAACCGGCGCTACTTCGAGCTTCGCCTCGACGAGGAGGCCAAGCGCGCCGTCCGCTTCGGTCATCCCCTCGCGCTCGTCTACGTCGACCTCGATGGCTTCAAGCAGCTCAACGAGGACAAGGGCCGGCCCGCGGGCGACGAGGTCCTCAAGGAGGTCGCCCGGCTCCTCGTGAAGCACTCGCGGAGCTTCACCATCGTGGCGCGCCGGGAGGGCGACGACTTCGCCGTGATCCTCGCGAACACGCCGAAGGCCGGCGCGCTGAGCTACGCCGAGCGCATCCGGTCCGTCGTCGAGGCGCACGCATTCGCGCAGGGCCCGGTCACGGCGAGCCTGGGCGTGGCCGCCTTCCCCGCCGACGCGGCCACCGCCGTGGACCTGATGGCGAGGGCCGAGCAGGCCCTGGACGAGGCGAAGGCGCGCGGCCGGAACCGCGTCGCGCAGCTCTGATCTCCGTCAGTCGACCTTCGACTCGTCCCGGTACATCACCTTGTGGCGGGTCGTCCGAATCCACTCGTCGATCTGCGCGTCGGTCATGAAGGTCGCGGGATCGAACCGGTTCCAGCTCATGATCTGCTCGAGCGACTTCTTCCAGCGTTTGTAGGACGGCTTGAGCGGCGGCCCGAAGCACATGACGTCGATGATCGCCAGCTCGTCGGGCACGCCGAGGAGAGGCCGTACTCGCGTCTGGATCTCCTCCTGGCCGATCGCCGTGATCCACCAGACCGCATACCCGAGCGCCGCCGCGGCCAGGTGCGCCGACATCGTGGAGGCCGCCACCGACTGCAGCAGGATGCGCTCGGCGTTCTTCTTGTAGAGCCGGTCGAGGTCGGAGTCGTCGTTGAGGACGGGGAACGCGCGGACGAAGCGGAAATCCGCCACGACCACGATGAGACCGGGCGCCGTCTTGACGCCGTTGTAGTTCGGCGTCGGGAACCCCATCCGGAGCTTCGCCCGGCGCTGCTGCTCGTCCACGAAGCACTGGCCGATCGTCTGCTTCACGGCGGGCTCGGCCACGACGATGTAGTGCCAGGGCTGGGCGTTGGCGCCGGAGGGCGCGTGACGCGCCGCCTCCAGAATCATCTCGAAGTGGGCGCGCGGGATTTCGCAGGGCGCGAAGGCGCGGTTGGTCATGCGGCTCCGCACGATCTCCATGAACTGCCGATACCGCGCGACGGTGTCGACGTGGTCGGAGTGGTCGCGGTCCGTCAGGCCCGGATCTCCTCGCTCCAGAGCCCGAGCGCGCGGAGCGCGGGCTCGTCGTTGAACTGGAAGAGACACGCCGGCGCGGAGGGTTCGGCGTTCCGGTGCTCGACGAAGTGCCACGGCGGTACCACGAACGTGTCGCCTTCCTCCCACGCGAGGACCACGTCGCCGATCCGCGACTCGCCGCGCCCCTCGCGCACCGAGTAGACGGCGCTCGCCGTGCGACGCACGGCGCGCGTCGCCTCGCCCGGACGGAGCCACTGGCACTCGCACCCCATGGTCGGGAGTGGGGGCGCGCCGGTCTTTGGATTGACGTAGGACAGCGCCACGGGCTCCACCGCCGGCGCCGCGGCGGCCATGCCGGCGAGCGCGCGGCGGACCGTGGCCCAGGGCCACCGGACCAGAGGGTAGCCGGTTTCCGCGTAGCGGGAGCGCCGTGGCACCAGACCGGCCGCGGTGAACTCATCCTGCGACGAGTCGACGGACGTGGACGGCGGCCGCGCGGGGCGCATCTTCGACGCCCAGCTCGCGTCGATGCTGCGTACGAGCGGGATGTCGAGACCGTCGAGCCACACGACCGGCTCGCTCCCGTCGTGGCCGTGATCGTGCCAGCGCATCGGCGGCGTGATGATCAGGTCGCCCGGCTCCATCGCGCACTTCACGCCGTCCACGGTGGTAAAGGCGCCGCGCCCCTCGATCACGAGGCGCAGCGCCGCCGGCGTGTGGTGGTGGCTCGGCGCGACCTCGCCGGGCAGGATGATCTGGAGCCCCGCGAACAGAGTCGAGGTGACGGCGTACGCCCCGCCGAGACCGGGGTTACGCAACACGAGCACGCGCCGCTCGGCCTCCGCGATCGGGACGAGCCGCGCCGCCTCGAGCAGGAGTGGCCGGAGGTCCCGCCACCGCCAGCGGTGCGGCACCGCGGACGTGACTCGCTCATTCGGCAGGAGGACGTGCAGGGCGGTCCAGAGCGGCCCCAGGGAGAGCGCGTCCAGCGCCTCGCTGTAGGCGGTCGGCAGACTCGCATCGCGTGGGGTCTGCATCGGAGTGGGACCGATGATACCCGGCAACGCCGACTCTCGCGAGGGCCCTTGACATGTATACATCTCGTATGTCATGAAGGGGCCCGAAAGACCCCGGGGCAGACGACCATGACCACGCGCGCGCGCCCGCGGACGTACCTGGCCGACACGGTCTACGCGGAGCTCCGCCGGGCCATCCTCGACCGCGAGTTCGATCCGGGCGAGCCGCTCACCGAGCTCGAGCTGAGTCACCGCTTCCGCGTGAGCCGCACGCCGGTCCGCGAGGCGCTCGCCAAGCTCGAGCGCGACCACCTCGTGCGAGTGGTCCCGAAGAAGGGCGCCTTCGTACGCACCCTCTCGCACGACGAGATCCGCGACCTGTACGAGGTGCGGGAAGCGCTGGAGGGGCTCGCGGTCCGGCTGGCCGGGCCGCGCCTCGGACGCGAGGATCTCGAGGGGTTCGAGACGCGCTTCCGCGAACTCCGGGCGCGCGGCCCAAAGGCGACCGCCGCCGAGGTGCGCCCGCTGGGCGAGGAGTTCCACCGGTACCTGCTCAAGCGAGCCGAAAACGCGAAGCTCGCCGAGGTCCTGGAGCAGATGCGCGAGCAGGTCCGACCCGTCTGGACCATGTCCATTGTGGCGCCCCGTCGCGTCCAGGCGCTCGTCCGCGAGCACCTCGCGATCATCGACGCGCTCAAGCGCGCGGACACGCGGCGCGCCGAGCGACTGATGACGCGCCACATCCGGCGCGTCCGCGACGCGATCTTTCGGCTGGTGGACTGAGAGAGGAGGCTCCCATGGTCGAGCCGAGCCCATTCCGCACGGAGCTCGAGGCCGCCGTCAATGCCCGGCACAGCCGGCTGAATCCGTTCACCGAGAAATGGGTGAAGGGCGAGCTGACGCGCCCCCAGCTCGGCGCCTGGGCCGCGCAGCACTACCAGTACGTGTCGAAGTTTCCGCGCTGGTGCGCGACCGTGTACGGCGGGTGCGCCGACCCGGACGCGCGCGACTTCCTGCTCGAGAACATCATCGAGGAAGAGTCGGGGACCAAGCACGTGGATCTCCTGATCCGCTTCGCCGAGGCGTGCGGGGTGAGTCGCACGGAGGTCGAAACCGCGCGCCAGCTGCCGACGACGCGCGGGCTCACCGCCTGGTGCCATGAGATGTCCGGCGCACCGTTCCACGTCGCCGCGGCCGGGCTCCTGGTCGGGCTCGAGTCACAGGTGCCGGGCATCTACAGGCGCAACCTGCCGGCGCTCACGACGCACTACGGCTTCGCCGGCCGCGAGGTCGAGTTCTTCGCGGTCCACATCGAGGCCGACGAGGTCCACGGCGAGCGCGGCTACGCGATCGTCGAGCATCACTGCACGACCCCAGAGACGAAGGCCGACGCGATCGAGGCCGTGCGCCAGGCGACCGAGATGCGCTGGCAGTACATGACCGGTCTCTACCGCGCCTACGTCCTGAAGGAAACGATGTAATGGCGGCCGTCAGGGTGGCCCGCCTGGACGACCTCCAGGCGGGCCGGCTCACGCGGGTGGAGGCGGGAGGCATGCGCATCGTCTTGGCGCGCGTCAATGACGAGGTCTACGCGTGCGACGAGGTGTGCGCCCACCAGGGCGGGCCCCTCAGCGAGGGCAGGCTCTCGGGCGTGCGCCTCGCCTGCCCCTGGCACGGGTGGATGTACGACGTGCGCACGGGCGAGTGTGTGATGCCCGGGCGCGGCACGCGCGTGGCGAGCTACCCAGTCCGGGTCGAGGCGGGCGATGTGTGGCTCGAGGTTCCGTGACGATGGCGCTCACGCAGAAGACCGCCCACGCGTGTATCCAACGCGGATTCGCCAAGGCACAGACCCTCGGCTTCAAGGTCGCCATTGCCGTCGTGGACGACGCGGGTCACCTCGTCGCGTGCGAGCGCATGGACGGCGCGCTCTGGGTCACGCCCGAGGTCGCCCGGGCGAAGGCCAACGCCGCGGCGGCCTTCCGCACGACGACGCTCGACCTCGAGGAGCGCTTCAACAAAGGCCGCCAGCTCTTCGCGTCGAACGTCGCCACGCTCGGCGATTACGCGTTCGTCTTCGGCCGCGGCGCCGTGCCGATCGTCGAAGGCGGACAGGTCGTCGGCGCCGTCGGCGTGAGCGGCGCGGTTCCTGCCGACAACGACCACACGATCGCCGACGAAGCCGCCGGGCACCCCGAGCTTCCCACGAGCCACTGAGTGCCGGCGAAGCCGGCGCTCACAGGGTCTCCGAGGTCGCACCCCTCCGGCTCGTTCTGGGGTAAGCTAGCGCTCCGTGGAGTTCGAGGTGGAGATCTACCAGAACGACGCGAGTGAGTGGGTGGCCACCGCGGTCGCCTACAACGTGTCGGCGACCGGCCGCACCGAGAAGGAAGCCCTCGCCCGCGTCATGGAGGCGCTCGCCCAGCACTTCAAGACGCGCGCCAGCACATGAACGGCGCGCTCGCGGGTCTCCGCGTCATCGACTGTTCCCGTCTGATCGCCGGCGGCGTCCTCGCGACGATCCTCGCCGACCACGGCGCCGACGTCGTCAAGGTCGAGAACCCGCGCGGTGGCGATCCCCTGCGCACCTGGCTCAGGGAGCGCGGCGAGCTCTGGTGGAAGGTCTACGCCCGCGGCAAGCGCGCGATCACCCTCAATCTCGCCCACCCGCGCGGCCAGGCGCTGCTGAGAAGGCTTGCGCGCGACGCCGATGTCCTTGTGGAGAACTTCCTGCCGGGCACCTTCGAACGCTGGGGCCTCGGCTGGGACGTGCTCTCGGCCGAAAATCCTCGGCTGGTGTTCGCGCGCGTCTCCGGGTGGGGCCAGGACGGCCCCTACCGCGACCGCCCGGGCTTCGGCACGATGGTGGAGGCGATGAGTGGCTTCGCCGCGGCGACGGGGCCCGCGGATGGGCCGCCGACGCTTCCGTCGTTCCCGATGGCCGACATGGTCGCCGCGCTCGCTGGAACCGCCGCCGTGCTCGCGGCGCTGCGCCACCGGGACCAGATCGGAGGCCGCGGTCAGGTGCTCGACATCTCGCTCTACGAGCCGTTGCTCTCCGTCCTCGGACCCGCCGCGGCCGAGTACGCGCTCGACGGCACGATCCGGACGCGCCACGGGAATCAGTCCGACAACGCGAGCCCCCGTGGCACCTATCGCACGCGCGACGGCGAATGGGTCGCCCTCTCGGCCTCGACGCCCGCCTCGGCGAAGGCGCTGTTCGACGGGCTCGGCCTCGCCGACCTGATGCGGGACTCCCGGTTCGCGACCAATGACGCGCGGGTCGCCCACAACGACCTGGTCGACCAAGCGCTCTCGCGAGCGATCGGGGCGCGGACGCTCGACGAGATGCTCCACCTGTTCGAGACGCTGGACCTCACGGCGTCGCCCGTCTACGACATCGCGGACATCGCCAAGGACCCGCACGTGCTCGCGCGGTCCATCCTCGTGGATGTCCCCGACGCCGATCTCGGCGCCGTGCGCATGACGGCGCCGACGCCCCGCCTCGCCGACACGCCCGCCTCGGTCCGCTGGGCGGGACCTCCGCTCGGCGCCCACAATCGCGACGTCTATGCGGCGCTCGGGCTCAGCGACGCCGAGATCGACGACCTCAAGCGTGATGAGATCATCTAGCGCGCCGCGATTCTGGCGAGGGGGCCGGGGGGCCCCGTCACTCAGAAAACCCCACGTCGTTCCGAGACCCCCCGGCCCCCCTGCCAGCTCGTGTGCGCTCGTGATCAGCGTCGCTCTGCTCGTCGTCGCGTTCGTCTGGGGATCATCCGCCGCCGGAGCCGAGTACAAGGGGCCGCTCATCGACGCCCACTCGCACCTCCCCAACGCCGGGGCGATCGACGCCTACGTGGACGCGATGAAGCGCCACAACATCGCCAAGGTCGTGCTGCTCGGCGTGGGCGGCGTGCAGAAGGACGACCCGGCGCGGATCGCCGCCGCCGCGCGAACGTACGGAGACCGCGTCATCGCCGCGCTCCCCCTGCCCGATCCGACCGACGGGGGTGCAGCGGCGCGGCTCGATGCGGAGCTCGCACGCTCGACCGCCCGGGCGATCGGCGAGGTCCACCTCCGGCAGGTGGGACGCCGGACCATCGACCGCGATCCGGGCGATCCCGCGTTCGGCAAGATCCTCGACGTCGCGGCCAGGCGCGGCGTGCCCGTCGTCGTCCACTACGAGCTGACGGACGTCGCGGCCACCGCGCTCGACCGTGCCCTCGCCGCGCATCGCAAAGCGACGCTCGTCCTCGCCCACGCGGGCGAGGGCCCGCCCCGCCGGGTCGAGGGCCTGCTCACCCGCAATCCGAACCTCGTCGTCGATCTCTCCGGCATGCACTTCCAGCGCAAGCCCGCACTCGCCTCGGAGACGGGTCCGCTCGATCCCGCCTGGAAGGCGCTCATCGAGGCCTTCCCCGACCGCTTCCTGATGGGCGTCGACGTCTGGGCGCCGCGGCTGTTCGAGCCGGCGATGCTCGACCGGCTCTTCACGTGGACGCGCCGCGTTCTTGGCGAGCTCCGGCCCGACGTCGCCGAGCGAGTCGCCTACCGGAACGCGGCGGCGCTGTTCCGGGTCGAGTAGCGCGGCGTGTCGCGAAACCCGTTCGCCGACGCGACGGCGGCCTCCATGCTCGATGCCCTCGCGGCGCGCCATGGCGCGCGGGAGGCGATCGTCTTCGGCGACCGACGCGTCACCTTCGCCGCGTTCCGCGAGCGCGTGGGTCGGCTCGCGCACGGCCTCGCGGCGCTCGGGATCGGCCGCGACGACACGGTCGCGATCTGGCTACCGAACCGGCCCGAGTGGTTCTTCGCCCAGTATGCGTGCGCGCGTCTCGGCGCGGTCGTCGTCGCGCTGAACCCTCGCTACAAGGCCCACGAGCTGACGTACATCCTCGGGCAGTCGGAGGCGAGGGCGCTCCTCGTCACCGACCGCCTCGGCGGGATCGACTACTTCGACACGCTCCACGCGGTGCTGCCCGAGCTGCCCGCGTCGGTCCCCGGCGAGCTCGCGAGCGCCAGGTTCCCCGCGCTCCGCCACGTCATCGTGGACGCGGACGACCCTTATCCCGGCTGCCACCGCCTGTCGGATGTCGTCGAGCTGGGCCTGGGGGTTCCGAGCGTAGAAGCCTCCCCGCCCTCTCGGGCCCCCGGGCCGGACGACGTCTTCACGCTCCTGTACACGTCGGGCACGACGTCGTTCCCGAAGGGCGCGATGATCACGCATCGCAACTGCGTCCCCCACGGCTGGAACGTCGGCGAAGTGCTGCGCATGACGGACGACGACCGGGTGCTGCACGCGCTGCCGGCGGCCGGCACGTGGGGCGGCGTCAACATCCCGCTCGTGACGTGGAGCCACGGCGCCTGCCTCGTCCTCATGGAGGCCTTCGACCCCCTCCGCGCGCTCCAGCTCATCGAGCGCGAGCGTTGCACGGTGTGGAACGCGGTGGACGCGATGGTCAGAGCGACGCTCGATTATCCCGGCCTCGACCGGTACGACCGCTCGTCACTCCGCACGGGCGGGATCGGCTCGACGGGCGGTGGCGGCCACGGCCTCTTCGAGGCGTGGGTCGAGACGATCGGCGTCAGGCACGGCTACGAGCCCTACGGCATGACCGAGGTGAACGCGATGGCGCTCTACCACGACCTCGACGAGCCGCTCGAGCTCCGCAAGCTACCGGGCGTCGTCCCGGCTCCGGGGCTCGAGGTGCGCGTCGTGCACCCGGAGACGGGGGCTCCGTGCCGACCAGGCGAGGAGGGGGAGTTGCAGTTCCGCGGCGAGCGCGTCACGCGCGGCTACTACCGGATGGAGCAGGAGACGGCGAAGGCCTTCACCGACGACGGCTGGTTCCGCTCCGGCGATCTCGGCGTCCAGGATCGGGCGGGCCACACGGTCTTCAAGGGACGGCTCCGTGAGACGCTCAGGATCAGCCACTTCATGGTCGCGCCCGGAGAGATCGAGGCGTTCCTGATGTCGCATCCGGACGTGGCCCAGGCCTTCGTCGTCGGCGTGCCCGACCCGAAGCTCAACGAGGCGCCCGTGGCCTACGTGATCCCGAAGGAGGGCGCGCTCGTCACCGAAGAGGCCGTGCGCACCTTCTGCCGCGGGAAGATCGCCTCCTACAAGATCCCGGTCGCCGTCCGATTCGTGAAGGACGTCCCGCGGACGCCCGGGCCCCACGGCGACAAGGTCCAGCGCGGCACGCTGAGAGCGCAGGCGATCGACGAGCTCGGAGGGCGCCGCATGGCGATGCCCGACGGGCTCGGCCAGACCTAGGCGCGCCTCGTCGCGCGCCCGGCCGCACGCCGGCGACGGAGCTCCACCGCCCTGCCGGGCACGCGCCCGGCGCAGCGAGGGCAGTAATACCGAAGCTCCACAGGCCGGCCGCAGCCGGCGTGGACGAGCGTCGTCTTCCGGTGGACGTGCCGCGAACCCCACGCGGCCAGCGCCCCGATGACGGTACCGAGCTCCCGAGCTTTGTCGGTCAGCGCGTACGCGGCGCGTGGCGGGTGGTCGGAGTAGAAGCGGCGCTCGACGAGTCCGTGCTCCTCCATGAGCTTCAGCCGGTCCGAGAGCAGGTTGGGCGCGATCCCCGGGAGCGAGAGCTGGAGATCGCGGAACCGCCGGGCGCCCCCGAGCAGGTCACGCACGAGCAGGAGCGTCCACCGGTCGCCGACGAGCTCGAGCGACTTCGCCACCGGGCACGCCTGTCCGTAGCGCTTGGCCACGCTCCCAGGATAGCGTGCGCTTGACAGAAAATCTAGTCACTATAAAATAACAAGTCACATGGCGACCGCCGCCCTTTCGCACGCCGCGCGCACGCGCCGCCTCCTCGAGGGGCCCGTCGCCCCCACGCTCCTCCGGCTGGCCGCACCCAACGTGGTCGTGCTCGTCGTCCAGGTCGCGATCAACACGCTCGAGGCGTTCTTCGTCGGCTGGCTCGGCTCGGAGGCGATCGCCGGCGTGTCCGTCGCCTTTCCCGTGATCATGCTGATGCAGACGATGTCCGCCGGCGGCATGGGCGGCGGCGTCGCCTCGGCGGTCGCCCGCGCCCTGGGCGCGGGCCGCCGCGACGATGCCGATGCGCTCGTGCTCCACGCGCTCCTCATCGGCTTCGCGCTGGGCGGCGCCTTCACCGCCGGGGTCCTCGCGGGCGGCCCGGCGCTCTATCGGGCGATGGGCGCCGAGGGGGGCACGCTCGCCGCCGCGCTCGCCTACTCCAACGTGATCTTCGCAGGCGCCGTGATCGTCTGGCTGTTCAACACGCTCGCGAGCGTCGTGCGCGGCACCGGAAACATGCTCCTGCCGGCGGCGGTCGTGCTGGGCGGCGCGCCGGTCGTGGCAACGCTCTCCCCGGCTCTGATCTTCGGCTGGGGTCCGTTCCCGCGTCTCGGCGTCGCGGGCGCGGCCACCGCGTTCCTCACCTTCTACGCGCTCGGCGCGAGCGTCTTCCTCGCGTACCTCCTGTCTGGGCGGAGCCTGGCGACGCTCCGACTCTCCCGCGTCCGTCTCCGCTGGGCGCTCTTTCGCGAAATCCTGCGAGTCGGCGCTCCCGGCATCGTCAACACGGTCCAGACGAATCTCACGGTCGTGCTCCTCACCGGGCTGGTCGGCGCCTTCGGCACCCCAGCGCTCGCCGGCTACGGGATGGGCGTGAGGCTCGAGTACATGATGATCCCGCTCGTCTTCGGCCTTGGCGCCGCGCTCGTCACGATGGTGGGAACGAACTACGGCGCCGGTGAGCGGGCGCGCGCAAAGCGGGTCGCGTGGGTCGGCGCCGCGACGGCGGCCGGGATCACCGAGACGATCGGCCTCCTGGCCGCGCTCTTCCCCCGGGTGTGGATCGGCCTCTTCAGCTCGGAGCCCGACGTGATCGCAGCGGGCAGCGCCTATCTCCGGATCGTCGGACCATCGTATGGCTTCTTCGGGCTCGGGCTGGCGCTCTACTTCGCCTCGCAGGGGGCGGGCCGGCTCCTCTGGCCGATCCTCGCCGGCCTGGCGCGCCTGGTCGTCGCCACGGCGGGCGGCTTCGCGGCACTGCACTGGTTTGGTGGCGGGCTCACGTCCCTCTTTGCCGTGATGGCGCTGGCGCTCACGCTCTTCGGGATCACGATCGCCATCGCGGTCGCCGGGGGCGCGTGGCGGGTGCGGAGGAACTGATGGACGCCTCTCGGATCCTGTGAGGAGACCGACCAATGCCCACGATGCTCGACCTCATACGCCAGATACAACGTGGCGAGCTTCCGCCGCCGCCGGTCGCCACGCTCGTCGGCTTCCAGCTGACCGCCGTCGAGCCCGGTCACGCTGTGGTCGAGTTCCAGGCGAGGGAGCGCCACGCGAATCCGATGGGCACGCTCCATGGCGGCATCCTCTGCGACGTCGCGGACGCGGCGATGGGCATGGCGTGGGCCTCGACCCTCGACGAGGGTGAGACGTTCACCACCCTCGAGCTCAAGATCAACTTCCTGAAGCCCGTCTGGACCGGCACGCTCGTCGCCACGGGGCGGGTCGTGAAGGGCGGCCGAACCATCGGTCTCGTCGAGTGCGACATCGTCGACGAGAAACAGCGGCTGGTCGCGCGCGCGAGCTCGACGGTCATGACCCTGCGGGGCGAGCACGCCAGCGGCCGCTAGTGCGCGCTAGACGCCTCGCCGGGCGTCGAGTATCCTCGGGTCCATCCGGGACTCAGGAGGCCCACGCGTGAAGCTCGACGTCGGCATGCTGACTCACGACCTCAAGACGATCCCGAGCTACGCCCGCAAGGTCGAGGCGCTGGGGTACGACTGCCTGTGGTCCTCGGAGACGCAGCACGATCCCTTCCTGCCGCTGGCCGTCGCGGCCACCGTCACCTCGGAGATCAAGCTCGGCACGGCGATCGCGGTGGCGTTTCCCCGCAGCCCGATGGTCCTCGCGCACATCGCGTGGGACCTCCAGCGGGCCTCCGCGGGCCGGTTCATCCTGGGCCTCGGCACGCAGGTGAAGGGCCACAACGAGCGGCGCTTCTCGGTGAAGTTCGAGTCGCCCGGGCCCAAGATGCGCGAGATCGTCCTGGCGCTCCGGTCCATCTGGGATACGTGGCAGAACGGGACCAAGCTCGACTTCAAGGGACGGTTCTATCGCTTCGACCTGATGACGCCGTTCTTCAACCCGGGACCAATCGAGCACCCGAAGATTCCCGTGTACATCGCGGGCGTGAACCAGTACATGTGCCGGGTCGCGGGCGAGATGTGCGACGGCCTGCACGTCCACCCGTTCAACAGCCCGAAGTACTTGCGCGAGTACGTGCAGCCGGCCGTCAACGACGGGCTCCGCGCGTCGGGTCGCAAGCGCGAGGATCTCACCTACGTCACCTCGACCTTCGTCGTGGTCGGCGACACCGAGCCGGAGCTCGCGCAGGCCCGGCGCTCGGTCAAGCAGCAGATCGCCTTCTACGCCTCGACCCGCACCTATGAGCCGGTGCTCGCCGCTCACGGCTGGCAGGACCTCACGCCCGCGCTCCACCGGAAGTCCGTCGCGGGGGACTGGAAGGGCATGGCCGAGCTGATCACCGACGAGATGGTCGACACGTTCGCCGTGACCGGAACGTACGAGACGATCGGGCGCAAGCTCAAGGAGCGCTACGCGGGTCTCCTCGACCGCACGTCGCTCTACCAGCCCGGGGAGCCCGGGCTCGACGACCCGCGCCTGCCGCGACTGGTCAAGGAGTTCAACGGGTAAGCGTCGGCGACCGTCGGGCGCCGGAGGCGACATGGCAGACCTGTATGATCTCGGCGAGCGACCGCCGGTGGGCGACGTGCCCAAGCGCATGCACGCGTACGTCGTGCGGCAGAACCGTTTCGGCCCGCCGCGTGATGCCTGGCGGCGCGAGATCATCCCGACGCCGACGCTCGGCCCCGACGAGGTGCTGATCTACGTGATGGCGTCGGGGATCAACTACAACAACGTCTGGGCCGCGCTGGGCACGCCGCTCGATGTGATCGCCGAGCGCCAGAAGGCCGGCGAGCCGGAGGACTTTCACGCCGGCGGCAGCGACTGCTCGGGCATCGTCTGGGCCGTCGGTCGTGACGTGAGGCACGTCGAGGTCGGCGACGCGGTGGTCGTCCACAGCGGCTGGTGGCGGCCCGACGACCCGTGGGTGCGCTCGGGCAAGGACCCGATGCTCGCCGAGACCACGCGCATCTGGGGCTACCAGACGAACTACGGCAGCTACGGCCAGTTCGCGCGCTGCCAGGCCCATCAATGCGTTCCGAAGCCGAAACGGCTGACCTGGGAGGAAGCGGGTTGCTTCCTCCTCTGCGCGGCCACGGCCTACCGGATGCTCATGGGCTGGCCGCCCCACGTCGTCGAGCGCGGCGACGTCGTCCTCGTCTGGGGCGCCGCGGGGGGTCTCGGGAGCATGGCGCTCGAGATCACGCGCGCGGTCGGCGGCCGGGCGGTGGCGGTCGTCTCCGACGAGGCGAAGCGGAAGTTCTGCGTCGACCACGGCGCCGCGGGCGTCGTCAACCGCAGCCAGTTCGCGCACTGGGGTCCCCTGCCCGACACGAAGGACGCCCGCGCGTATGGCGAGTGGGCGAAGGGCGCCCGCGCGTTCGGCAAGGCGGTCTGGGACGCGCTGGGCGAGCGCGTCAGTCCGCGGCTCGTCTTCGAACACCCCGGCGAGACGACGCTGCCGACGTCCGTCTTCGCCTGCGCCACCGGCGGCATGGTCGTCATCTGCGCCGGCACCACCGGCTACAACGCCACGCTGGACCTCCGCTATCACTGGATGCGCCAGAAGCGGTTCCAGGGCAGCCATCTTTCGAACGACGCGCAAGCCGCGGCCGTCACGCGGCTCGTCGCCGACGGCACGGTGGACCCGTGCCTGTCGAAGACCTACGACTTCGACGATATCCCGGAGTGCCACCAGCTCATGCTCGAGAACCGACACCCGTACGGGAATATGGCCGTCCTCGTGAACGCTCGGAAGCCCGGGCAGGGCGTGTCCGGGTGAAGGCGCTCGCCTTCGACGAGTTCGGCGGCCCGGAGAAGCTCCGGCTCCAGGACGTCCCAGACCCCAGGCCGGGGCCAGGGCAGGTGCTCGTACGCGTCCGCGCCTGCGCGCTGAACCACCTCGACCTCTTCGTGCGCGAGGGGATCCCGGCGCTCAAGACCCCGCTCCCCTTCTGGACCGGCTGCGACATCGCCGGCGACCTCGCCGAGCTCGGGGCCGGCGTGAGCGGCCTCAAGGTCGGCGACCGGGTGTGCGTGAATCCGAACCTCACGTGCGGTCGCTGCGAGTTCTGCGTGCAGGGCGAGGACAGCCTGTGCGTGCGCTACGGCATCCTCGGCGAGCACGTGCCCGGCGGGCTGGCGGAGCTCGTCGCGGTGAACGCCGAGAACGTGCTCCCGCTGCCCGCGCACGTGAGCTACGAGAACGCCGCGTCGTTCATCCTCACGAACATGACCGCCTGGCGCATGGTCGTGACGCAGGCCGGGGTCCGGCCGGGCGAGGACGTCCTGATCCTCGGCGTCGGCGGCGGCGTGTCGTCCACCGCCGTCCAGATCGCCAAGCTCTGCGGCGCGCGCGTGCTCGTCACGTCGTCGAGCGACGCGAAGCTCGAACGCGCGCGCCAGCTCGGCGCCGACGTGGGCATCAACTACACGAACGAGAACTGGGAGAAGGCGGTCTACGAGAAGACCGGCAGGCGCGGCGTGGACGTCGTCATCGAAAACGTGGGGGCCCAGACGTGGACACAGTCGCTCCGGTCACTCCGGAAGGGGGGGCGCCTCGTCACCTGCGGCGCGACGAGCGGCCCGATCGCCGAGACCGACATCCGGATCGTCTTCTGGAAGCAGGTCCACATCATCGGCTCGACCATGGCGAGCCGGCGCGAGTTCAACGACGTGATGCGCCTGTTCTTCGGCGGACGCCTCAAGCCGATCGTGGACGAGGTCGTTCCGCTCAAGGACGGCGGTGCCGCCCAGCGGCGTCTCGCCGAGGGCAGGCAGTTCGGGAAGATCGTCCTCGCCGTGTGACCCGCGCCGGGCCCAGCGCGGTGGCGATCCTGGTACTCGCCGCGCTGGCGCTCGCTCCGCCGCGCCCGGCCTCCGCCGACGAGGCGCTCGTGGATCTCCTGCGCGCCGGCGGCCAGGTCATCGTCATGCACCCAGGAGAACCTCTCCGAGGAGGGCCGCGCCCAGGCGCGCCGTGTGGCCGCCGCCTAGTGGTCCTCACGCCGCTCGGCCGCGGCGGCTTCCGCGTCGCGGGTACAATGAGACCATGAAGACACTCGCCATCCTTGTCGGCGGCGGCCCGGCTCCCGGGATCAACGCGGTCATCGCGGCCGCGACCATCGAGGCGCGCAACCACGGCGTGCGGGTGCTCGGTTGCTACGACGGCTTCAAGTGGCTCGTCGAGGGCGACACCGAGCACGTCACCGAGCTCACGATCAACGAGCTCTCGCGGATCCACTTCGACGGCGGCTCGATCATCCGGACGTCCCGGACCAACCCCGCGCGCACGCCCGACGGCCCCGGCCGGGTCGCCGAGACGCTCAAGCGCCTGGGCGTCGACTACCTCATGACGATCGGCGGCGACGACACCGCGTTCGCGACATTGCGCGTCGTCCGCGCGCTGCCCGGCCTGGCGGTCGCGCACGTGCCGAAGACGATCGACAACGACCTGCCGCTGCCGAGCGACATCGTCACCTTTGGGTTCACGACGGCCTGCGACCTCGGCAAGGACCTCGTCCGCTACCTGATGCAGGACGCCGCGACGACCGAGCGGTGGTTCTTCGTGACCGTCATGGGCCGGCGCGCGGGCCACCTCGCCCTTGGCATCGGTGGCTCGGCGGGCGCGACGCTCACCGTCATCGCCGAAGAGTTCCCGGAGTCGAAGGTCACCGTGGACCGGGTCGCCGACATCCTGGAGGGCGCGATCATCAAGCGGCGGATGCACGGACGGGACCACGGGGTCGCGATCCTCTCGGAGGGGCTGGCCGAGAAGCTCGACCTCGAGTCGCTCGGACCCGTGGAGCGCGACCAGTACGGCAACGTCCGCCTGGCCGAGCTCGATCTGGGCCGCGTGCTCAAGGACCGGGTGGCCGGGCGGCTGCGCGAGCGCAAGGTGGACGTGACGATCGTGGCGAAGGATCTTGGCTACGAGCTGCGCTGCGCTGCGCCGGGCGCGCACGACATCCAGTACAGCCGGAGTCTCGGCTACTGGGCGACACGCTTCCTCCTCGACGGCGGCTCCAACGCGATGGTGACGATCCAGGCGGGACGCCTCGTGCCGATCCCCTTCGGGCTCCTGCTCGACCCGAAGACGGGAAAGATCCGCGTGCGCTACGTGGAGGT